>JAOAPF010000222.1 GCA_025462755.1 Edaphobacter sp. | reverse complement strand
TCCGCAGCCCATATGGCGTCGTTTGAGGTCTCAGTATCGAAAGCGTTCGATCCTCCGCTCGTTGTACGTTTCACTTCTTCTCATCGATTCGACAGCAATTCTCACTAACGACCGCGAGTACCGCTAGAAGGATTGCCGTACTCGTAAATGCAAATATAAAGAACAACTGTTTCTTCACGCCAAACCTCCTCAGTGACAGCCAAAAAGGGACGCCCATCTCTTTTGCTGCATTTACGGCTGTTCCGGTAGCGCTAAGCGGATTGAATGAACCACCTAGACCTCCCCTGAGTCCGAACAACCCAAAATTCTCAAAGCGTGCTGCGTGGGAAGCCGCTGTACCGACGCCGCAGATCTTTGCTCCTGGCGTGGTTTCTGGTCCGGCGACGACGGTTCCCCGACATTCTCGCCGGATGGCAAGGCGATTTTCTTTACGCGCAGTTCCGCGAACTGGTCAGTAATTGTCGAGTCGCACAAGGTCGATGGACGATGGTCCCACCCGACACTGGTGCCCTTCTCCGGCGAATGGTCTGACTCGTCCCCAGGGATGTCCCCTGATGGAACCTATCTAGTATTCGAATCCAAACGCCCGAAACAAGGAGAATCTGCTGCCGGCACTGTGTCGAATCGCACAACTCCGCCGTCTTCACCCCGGCCTCGTGCTGCTTCAATCCCGATGATCTGCTCTTCGCTGAAACGGCTCTTCTTCATGCTCCGTCCTCCCGTTCAATTTACGAGAGAACTCCAGTTTCACTTGGTAGAGATTCCTGGAAGCAGGTTACTCGTCTGCATGGCGCTAAAACGCCGCCCTGTCGCGCGGCGCCTTCTTGAGAAGCTCGTTGATCGTGCGACAGGTCTATTTCGAACCTGGCGCGGGGGATTGGTAGCTGAGTTCAAAGGAGAGGGTCTTGAAGTTGTTTATAGAGGTTGGTGTGGTTGGAGTCGGCGTCGCAGTTCCGTCAAGGTAGGTCTGCGACGGACCAAAGGCCCTGGAAAAAGCAAGCTTCGCAATTCCATTGAGTATTACTCCGCCACTTATTTGTCCCAGTCTGTTTTCTGGGCTTGCAATCCCGTAATCGCGAATATATGAGTGTGAGGTATAGGTGTAGCCGTAGCTGCCCCCAATAAACAAGGCACCGGCGAAGGTGCTGCTACCGACCGCGAGATTCGTTGAATTCACCTGAAAGTAACCCTCCACTTGTGCGCTGGAATGGGAAGAGGGAGATGTGAGCCCAGTCGAAGTGCCGGCCTTGAAACTCTGGATGTCGATGCCCTCTCTTGCTGCGACGTCCAACATCCCGCCCCAACTCCCGGCGCTGTTGATTCGATTCCCACCCACGGCTAGAAGCGGGTAGGCTCCAGAGGCGAAAATGGTGCCTCCATACAGCATATTTTGTGCTGCTTGCGCGGCTGCGCTAGGAGCGAGCGTGGGAACAGTACCGGTTGAAACTGCGACTGGCGGGGAGGAACCCGCCTGCACATTCGATCCGATATTCATTTGCATTCCAAATGGAAAATTCAGGGTACCTATGTCGGCCGAAACTGTCTCCGAGTTGCTGGCTCCGTTGTAGATCGACCTGACTTGGTTGAAGAAGACGAAGCCTCCATTGGTTCCCCAGAAAGTGTTGATGTTCGCATTCCTGGCCATGCCCGAGCCCACACATCTCTCTCGAGCAAGAGGGACGAGATCGCAACTTTCACTCCCAGACTGGGGCAGCACCGTGATGGTACATCCAGTTGTTTTGCTATTTCCGCTCTTGTCTGTCACCGTAATCTGCTGATTTTCTATGATCCCCGGGGTCGACGCGCCCGTTACTAGCCCGGTGGGATCTAGAACGAGCTCCTTATTTGGAAATGATGCCGTATACGTGTATGGCGGTGTCCCGCCGTTCACGTCGACTATCTGGAAGGCCGCCCCGGCGTGTGCAGGGCCGGGACATCCCAAAGACAAATCGCCGGGCGCAGGAGGCGGATCAATTATGATTGGACAGCTCTGGGTTTTTGACTGCCCCTTCTTGTTCTTTACGATTACCTCGAATATGTCAGTTTTCGTCTTGTCCCCAAGTGGTACGGTTGCAAATAGAAATTCGTGCGAAGGGCGAGGTGTCACTGGGCCGGTAGACGCCGAAAAATCATACGAACCTTTCCCGCCGGATGCGGTCGCCACTAGGAATTCCAGTCCCGCTGGTCCGTGGGACTGACAGGTGATCTCCAATTCTGGAGGGGTCTTATGCCCTTTACTCGCTGTCGAAGGTGGAGAAGTGGGTACAACGACTTTTTGCGCTCTGGAACTGAGCGGCCCAAATGTCAAACAAACCAATACGGCCAGAGACGCGAGACTTCTTGAATTTCTCAAGGCTGCTCTCCTTTTCGTGAGAAACGTGAGTTGGCAACTAAAATGTGGCCGGGGCTGCTAGGCCGTGTGCCGCTACCTTAGCAGTGAGATCGGGTTCTTTAGGATTTGCCTTTTCGATTGCGAACCAAGGTGTGCAACCTGATAAAGGCCATAGCCCAAGAAAT
Organism: Edaphobacter sp.; assembly: GCA_025462755.1. GTDB lineage: Bacteria > Acidobacteriota > Terriglobia > Terriglobales > Acidobacteriaceae > Edaphobacter. The sequence continues at coordinate 8,788 of JAOAPF010000222.1, read as the reverse complement.
GCCACCGTGATTAGGCGTTGTTGATAACGGCTGAATGATAAGCGAAGCTAAAGTGTTTTCTTGGATTCGACAAGCCTAGAATGTAGAGTCGCTTCGGAAACCTCAATTGGCTTTGAAAGATTGAGAGAGGCCTTGGTTCGAATGCAAGATCACATGCACTACTTCAGTTCCTGAACGTCATGTAAGCAAAGAAGCTGTGAAATATCTGGAGAACACGCCTCGAAGATTTCATCGCCGTCCACTCCCTCAAGCTGGCGCGTGATGTTCTGGTCTACCGTAGAAACTCGCTTGTATCCAATTCGTTGTCCTGTCATGGTTCGTACAAGGACGACGCAGCGGCATTGTCCGCACTCAGTTGCAATTGAAGACCAGGCGGTCTGCCGAAGCACGGTCTCGTGGCAAGGAGCGGTGATGGCGTCACGCCACTGGCGAGTAGACGACAAGGACGTAAACTAGGCGCCGGTGACGCTCTTTTCGATCCATGCGACCGTGACTACTGGCTAAGAGTGCCTTAACGAACGGCTTCCCCCCGGCTGAATCCTGGGATCCCCCATCTGCACACGAGGTTCTGGGTTGCACCGCCCGGAAACGTGGAAAATCCGCCCTATAGCAACTTGTAATCCAACCGGAGCAGATTCTTCTTGTTCGGCTGGATCGCCAGGGCGCTACTTCCCTGTCCCCATCTCCGCATCGCGTCCCGGAACTCTTCCAGCTCTTCCGTGGTCGCACCCAGGTACGTGATCGCCTTCTCCAGCACATCCGCTGATGCGAACTTTACCCATGGTCCGATTGCCTTGGACAGGTCAGGGTGCAAGCCATGCGCTAGCCGCCCTGACCGGCTGATTGCCACGACTGGCTGGCCGAAGATGGCACTTTGCACTGGCCCGGAATGTCCGGTACATCATCCGAGCCGTGTTGTCCCCATCGACCCGGACGCCGAGGCGAACCGGAAGCAGTACGAAAGGGAGCAGGCCCGTCGCAAGTAATCTTGATAAAGACGCGCCGAAACATTCAGCCGCGTCCTCGAGAATGCGCCCGCCATCTTCACCGCTCCACAGTTACGAGTGCTGCTCCGCGCCTTCATTACCTGCGATCTCTTTGGACAATGCGATGTAGTCGCCACGCACTACGCAGGCGAGGACGACGAGAACAATCAAAGCTCCGAGGAGATTCTGCTGTCAGTCGCAGATCGACTAGAGGAAGGTCAGCTCCCCGAACTCGCGCTGCGGCTGGCGCTCTGCTCTCACATCCGCATTCCCCACGAGAACGAAATCGACCACCTGGCCGAGGTCGAAAGGTGTTCGCTCCCAAACGAGCAAAGAGACCCACTGCAAAGAAGAAGGCCATCAGGAAGCCCGCGCCTGCCAAAGGCAAAACAGCCAAGAAGAAGGCTACGAAGCGAACCGTTGCCTAACCCCGACAGAGGGGCCAGCGATGGCCCCTTCGCCCAGCTCAGGAGGGACCGTGATTCAGTTCACATACAAGCTGAAGGTCAATGAGCGGGTCCACCCCCGCTACAACCCGGAGAAGGACGACATGGTGGATGGCTTGCGTGAGCATTACTTCCGGATTGGGCGTAAATTGCGGTTCCTCCGGTACACCTGGAATGCTCGATGAGTGCATTGGCGATTTAACCCCAGGTGAGATTTGCCACTCACGAGCGCCGCCTCGCCAAAAAAACTCCATAAAGCCCATTTCTACTTAGCTTCTGGCTTCTCCCAAGATGCCGATACCTTTTTTATCCATGGCTCGCGTTTTACTGCCTCGGAGTACACAGAGCATGATCCCTCATCGCATGCTCTTTTCAGCTGTTCATAATCGGACGGTGACATCTCCCGTCGCATCATGTCCAGGAGGATCTGATTGGTATAACTAGTCGTGTTCGACTTGGATAGCAGCAAACGCCACATGGCCTGCTCCTTTACCTGGGAGGAATAACCCCGTGAACTCAGTTCGAGGAGAAAGAGGCGCGGCTCGGCATCTCGGGCAATGGCTTTGTTGAGCCGCCGCGCGTCGGCTTGCTTCTCTACGGGTATACCTGCTGGCAGAACCTGCACGATCTCGCGGAACTTCTCCAACTCGATGTCTACCGCGCCACGAGAGTCGAACGTCGAGGAGTGGGCAGTTTTCACCACGCTGCGCACATCCATTAAGGGGGCGGTATGAGGCAACCCTCCAAACCATCTTGCCCCGCTATCTTGTGCCCAACGCATGATCGCTGAAACACGAAGAAAATCGTTGAGTGCTCCAAATTCCGCCAAAGCATCGGTTGCATCCCGAATGACAACTGAACGCTCCTGCTGCTGCTGCTGCAACTGCTGCAACAACGAATACAAGGGGGAGTCGCGGGAAACCGAGATTGAATCTCTATCCTGTTTTGGCTCGGCGGGTCGCACCAACTCGAACAAAACGTTACGATCGGGGTCGTTCATCGCTGTAACGATCAATGAGTCTTGGCGCAATGAAACCCTCAACGGCCGCTCCACGTAGCGGTACCAGTGACCGAACTCCCCTGCCGCCATTGCTGCGCGCCACTGGGCCACCGACAGCTCGGCGGAATTCCTGGGAACATTAATCTTCTGAACTTTTCCTAGCCGCCTCGCGAGCTCGTCGGCAAACAGAAATTCGGCACCGTCTGCCACGATAAGGTCGCGGCCAAGTTGCAGGTCGGAGATCGCCGGATGCACCAGAAACTCTGAAACATTAGCCGGTGCCTCCTGGCGAGCAACCAGCGAAATTAGAATCGCGCCAGCAGTCGGTTTAGACGGCATTCGCGCTGCCCTGCGTTCGGGATCACCAACTGCGATGCGATACGCCGCTATCAGAACATCCGGGCGAATCGGTGGACCGAACAAAACTCGTCCGTCGCTCATAGCGACAACCGCGACAACGAGGTTGCTTCGCTGAATCGGCCGGAAGGATAAACCAATCGGCTGGCCTTGAAACGTAGCAGCAATCCCACCGCCCATTACGATGCCACCACCACCACGCCCACCTCCAATCGCACGCATAACCGTGAATTCTGGGACGGATCTCACAGCTTCGACACCTTCACTGTGCAATTGCCGGACCCGTTCGTTGAAGCTAGGTTCACTGGAGAATCCAGGCAACGGCGTCGAAGGTAATGAAGGCAACGCGGACGAATGCGCGGTGAGCGGCTGATCGTCAAAATTTGGGTCTTGCTTCAGGCTAGCTATCAGTCGCCCAGCGTGTGCAGCGATCGCATCCAATGCATGCTGCTCTTCGACGGAAGCCGAATTCTTCGGTGCCTCTCGCGCCGCCGCAAGCGGCTTGTTCCGACGAGAGCCGGGGTTAGGCTCAACATCCGGTCCGAATCGGCGAACAGCATCCTCGTATCGAATGGCCTCACCGCCATGCATGAGCAAAGCGGCAAGAACGTCTTTTAAATGCACCTCTTGAGGCGGAGGTACCGGCGCGCGCTCAATTGCCGTGAAGAGAGCACGCGGAACCTCCGGTGACGACCGTTCAATACTCATTGCATCTGTGGGCGCTATGCCAAGAACCTCAACCATCATGCCTTGCATGCCGCCTGGATACGCATACGCGTACTTCGCCAGTGGGGCTATCATGACCTGCGCTGCGTTCGGCAAGCGTTGAGCGATGTCAGGTCTGGCCTCTATCGATCTCGCAAAAGCGAATCGGCGAGGCGTCGGCGGTGGAACTGGCCTATCTTTCGGAAACACTTGGAAGTACGCTATAAGAGCGGGTTCGTGGCGTATTGCGTCGGCGTGATGCGCAGCGATGCCCTGCGCGACGTTTTGGAGAAGCTGCACCGCTGCACCCGGACCTTCCTCCTCGGCCTGGAGCGCTGCCCAAGCCAGCGCATATGCTGCCGGGGAACGCTCGACGATCTCCCTCGTCTTTGGGTCGTCCAGGAAGCCGGTCGAACGAAGTCCCTCATGTACCCAGGTTGCTGGAAGAGCCATGGAAGCAGCCTGTCTCATGATCTGATCGCGCAACTGGGCGCTGACTTCTGCGACAACTTGAGTACCGGTGAGCAAAAATGCATATAGAAGCAGCGCGCAGGAAATCAAACGCCTTGTCATGAGGCTCCTCCTATCAAGAGCTTGCGCAGCATCGCTTCAGCGTCCCCACGTGCGCCGAGCAGCGCGGGCAATGGCGCTTCTACGATCATGGCCGCCAGCATCCGTGGCCCCCTTAAGCCAGCCAAGTGGAAAGCGGAATAGACCATCTTTGCGGCAGATACGCCCTCCTGCACAATTTCACCGTCCGCAATGCTGACCAGATGCCACCTTCCCTCAAATTGTGGAGAACATGCGCGGACAAGTGCCGACGCGGCTGCTACTCGGTTACCCACGCTGTCAGAAGTAACGGCCTCGAAATAGGCTCGCTTGAATTTGTCAGCTACAAAGGCCATTCCGATCCCGCGTCCAGGTGGCACGCTTGCCACCAGAGCAGCCAATGCCTCCTCGTCAGCCGCGAGAACATAGTCAACGAGGCTCTCACGCCTGAGTAACGCTTGGGCGCACATGGTAACGCTCGTCGGGTTTGTCTGCAGCGCAACAGCCCTTTGGGGGGACAGCGACGCTTCAGGCAAATGGGGTAGAGGAGGGTTGGGCGACCCATTTCCAGGGATCAAGTTTCGTGGGATCGCCGCAACCCGCAAACGGAGGAATTCCATGAGCACTCGATGTTGCAACGCGTCTGTGTCGGCTGGTTTGGCAATCGAGAAATGATCGGAGCCGCCGATCTTGAGTGGATCTCGAAAGTAGCGCTCACCGCTTAGCGGCGACACGATTTGCTCGAGCGATATCATACCCAGTCGCAGGATGGAGCGGTCTTCGACAAGTTCCCGACCCGAGATGTCGAGCTCATCAAGCAGGCCAAAGAAGTCCTGATCGAGAGCAGTCAACCACTGATTTGACTCGCCCATGCGCAATGTGTCTGCCTGAGAATGTTTAAAGAAACGGGCGATCGGCGTAAGCCAGTTAGCGTAGATGGAGCCTAGCGAGGGTGAGGCAACGAGAAACAAGCCGATCTGCTTACCTACGAAATGCCGACGCTTGGCCACGAGCATGCGCCGAACGACAAGTCCACCCATGCTGTGGCACACGAATACGATCAGCCTACGCTGCATCACGCCGTCAAGCTCTAGTTCTTCAAACAACGAGTCGGATGCGTTATTGACGCTGAACGTTCTCGAATCTAAGCCCGTTCGGTATGTGGTTACGTAAACGCTCAGCTCAGGCGCTGAACTCGCAACCAAATTTGGCCAGTAGGCGCCGTTAACGTTCGCCCAGCAATCGTCACCTGATGACAAAACGCCATGCACGAACACAACAGCCGCCGGACCCGACGCCTGTTCCACCCATTTTGCACACATGTTGGCCCCCTAATGCCGTCCTGTCCAAAAATCGATGGGCGCCAGCTTTGCCGGCAGGGGAGGTCTGCCCTTATATGTGGCTCAAATTCGTCACCTTTGAGCGTCTGATGATATCTCAAAATGTCTGTGTCGCCTGTGTTTTTTTGAAGGTATTGCGAAGTGATTAGACAAGACTCCAGCCCAGAGCAAAACAGCGAAGCGTAGTCCATTGGGATTGCAAGTCAACCCGATGGTACCGGCTTTTGTCGACGGGTTGGGAAGTCCGGGGACAGACTTAATGACCCATAAACTTGGCCTTGAGCCTGTCAAGTCGGACGGATTTTGATACTGCTCGTCATTTCATTTGCTGTCTAGCTCGAACTATCAACTTAGTGCCAACAGGGCAATGCACGATCAACGCGACCCACGGAGTAGAGACGAAAACCACCTACGTCCGAGCTTGTCCCTAAGTATATTTAGTTTCCGATTGTGACATCGTCCCAGACGCATGCCAGTACCGCACGGGCATGGCAGCTTGTTGGCCTCGATTTTGTGGGCGATGTAGCGAGATATCTCTAATCGCCGAGCTTTACGCTAAGACCCCGCGCTTCGATCTCCGCAGTTGTTTTGAGAAGCTTCTCTGTCTTGTAGGCATCGGCACTGTGCTTTGCCATAAATCCTCGCATATCCTTCCCCAGCGGAACGAGCAATATTGGAGCTCTAGGGTTGACGTTGATGCAGTATTTGGCGCTTGGCGACTCTCGCACCTTATCTCCGATGTATATCTGCATTTGCATACCGGGAACGTAGAAAAAGAAATTCCTGAAGTCAGGATTGTCACCGGGGAATGGGTCAATCATCGCGGGAAAACGGATTGGCCCTGATTCGACCGCGATCGCAAGGGCAATGTGGTCGGGCAGCGGTGCTTCTCCGCGCAGAAAGAGTCGCAAGGCTTCGCTGTCTTCACCTAGATCAATTCGAGGTCGGTCGCTTCCACGCCCAAACGAGTGAACGGAGGCCTTCCAGAAAATGCCCATAGCGAAGTGAATGAGCTTAGGCACGTCAATCTCAGGAATGTCCGCGCCAGCATATATCGACATTGCCTCCGTGGCGAGTATAGGCTTCTGTTTTACCAGACGATCAAAGAGCGGAAATGGCCCATCCCACCTGGAGAGCAAGGGCACCGTTATTCGTTCGCCATTTTTGCTGAGATTATCTTCGCAAATCTCGCAAAGGAGATATGCCTTCGTCTGGTTGACTGTAGGTCGCATCACTTGCGAATTGACGGCAACTGGCTCGAATTCATCATTCCGGCACAGAGGATAAATCTTTTTGGATAGGAGATGGCTCATGCAGAGTTTCTTCTCTTCTCGGCACATCGGACATATCCCGATAGGCATTTATCACCTGCTTTCTATGGAACAGTGCAGGAGTTTGCCGCGAAGGAGAAGGCGCAAACGGCAAAGAAGGCAAAAACGGCCCTAACCTCCAGTCTGTTTCTTCAGGAGCCTGCTAGCCGGCAGGCTCCTTTTTCTTGGGCGGAGGCCGGGGAGGTGGGGGCGGAGGTACGTAGCCCCCTTTCTTGGGAATCTTCTTAGGCGTGTCAGACGGGCTCTTCATTCGACCACTCTATTCGTTCGGTCGCGCCGGTGGTGGCTCCGGGGATGGGGCACGCGGCGGTGGAGGTGATGGAGGTGGAGGAGTACGCGGTGGCGTATAGCCCTCCCTCAGTGAGATGCGGTCGCTGGGAGAATCTTTGGGATGGGGCAAAGAAGTGCCCTCACTTTTTCGCTGGCGGTGGGGATGGAGGCGATGAGGGGGGAGCCGTTGGTGGCGGTGTACGCGGTGGTGGAGGTGGGGGAACATATCCCTTCTTTACGGTGTCTGGTTGCGGTGGAACTTTGGGATTGTTCAACGTGCTTCCCCCTATTGCTAGATTTTCAAATGCAAAGACTGACCATGATAGCAGGCCAAGAAACAGGAATCCGACACTGAGATAATTGCACCAATCGGTGACGGACGATAAACGATTCTTAGGTCGTTTGAACTCGGGCTTTCCCAGCGCGTCGGCCCCGACTTTGATTTCAAACATGCAGGCTTTATGGCTGAATAGGAAGGACAGCAGTGCGCCAAGGAGACCTATGGAAAATAGCCCCCAGGAGATTCCGAGCCATTTCAAAGTATAGAACTGTGGCTTTGGGGCTACGTCTTTAAGAAAGGCAATGGAAGCGCCAAACACAGCGGAGCCGAAGGCTAACACCGCCTGGTCGAATGTCCGCGCACTCTCGCGCGCAGCATCGATCAACCCCTTGCGTTCTTCCATAAATTGGGTATGGTCGTTGACTGCCTGATTATACGGTTCGTTTGGCATAGATCGAATTGTATGCTGCTAACGCTTATATCCCCGGGCGCTAGGGGGCTCCGGACAGTTTCATCTGATATTGGGCGCACGAATTGTTTCCGTTGAGGGAAGGTTTCGTGATTCAAAGATCATTTGACCACCGGATGCGCTGCATCGATCCCCTTGCATATTCCACCTTGCTAAACTGGGCTCGCCCCCAAGCGGATAAGACTTTAATTCAACTCGCACTTCACGACAACCACCGCGGTCCGATGTTCTGCCTTTCCACGGCAGACCCGTTCGACGCGCTGATGGATGCTAGAGGTCCGTCTATGAAACCAACCGTGGACGTTACGGTGCAAACGGTTGGTTGAGGTAAACTGCGGGCCAGAGTTGTTTGCCCTTCTGGTGGCCCAGTTGTTGTACACGGGTCGCTGGCTTCTTACTTTGGTGGAACAGTAAGCGCAACCTGGGAGGTCGTACTCAAGGATCTGATAAGACGAGCAGTGCATTGATTTGGCTCTTGGTGCCCTTTACTGCGAGTGCTGTTGTCGCCGTCATTCAAGCAATGCACGAAAAGTGGGATATCGGCGACACGATTGGCCTAGCTTTCTTCATGATGTTCGCCGCCTTATCGATCTATGAAATCCTTCGCCGAAGGCGAACAAAGGACCCTAGGTAGGCGTTGCCCCAAAACGGGGTTGCCAGATCAACAACCAACGGTATTCGTCGACCCAATTACGCGCTGCGCGGGTCAATCCGATTGTTGCGTTGCGCCAGGAGTAACGCGTCTGCGGTCCGGATAGTTCACGGACAGGGGCTACCAAGATTCTTCAGCGACAGATCATGAATCTGACATGACTCCAGCGAGTGCTTCGTCGGCACGCGTGCCGGGAACCGGACCTTCTCCCGCCGGGTGGAGAGCGGCAGTCCAGAAAGCCGCATCCCGCGGCAGCGCCGGTGCTTCTCTTTGACTGGCAGTTCGCGCCAATATTCGGGAATTTCAGGGGTTTGCCGGGCAGGGATCATGCTCGCTCGAATTCCCGGTCAGATTTGAGTGATCCCAAGGAGCCGATGGTGAAGCGGAAACCGGACCTTCTCCT
>JAOAPF010000221.1 GCA_025462755.1 Edaphobacter sp. | reverse complement strand
AAGGAGAAACACCAATGCGTTGCATGGTAATCGTCAAAGCAAACAAAGATTCAGAAGCAGGCATCCTCCCCAGCACCGAACTCCTCACCAACATGGGCAAGTTTAACGAAGAATTGGTAAAAGCAGGCGTGCTTCTCGCAGCCGAGGGCCTCCAACCCAGCTCCAAAGGCAAGCGCATCACCTTCACCGGAGCCAAACCCACCATCACCGACGGCCCCTTCGCCGAAACCAAAGAATTGATCGCCGGCTTCTGGCTCTGGCAGGTCCGCTCCATGGAAGAAGCCATCGAATGGCTCAAACGCAGCCCGTTCGGCCCCGGAGCCGAGATCGAAATCCGCCCGGTCTTCGAAGCCGAAGACTTCGGCCCCCAAATGACGCCAGAGCTCAAAGAACAGGAAGAGCGCCTGCGCACTCAAGTGAGCGCGCAAAAATAATCAAACTTCGCAAAAATAATCCCAATCAATGTCGATCCTGGAGCATCCCGTTCGACGCATCCATAGAGCGGCCTTCCGCTCCCAACAAATTCAAGGAGAAACAATCATGCGATTTCTATGCCTCTACAAAGCCGCCAAACCAGAAGGCACTCCACCGACCCAGGAAGAGATGACCCGGATGGGAAAGCTCATCGAAGAGTCCTTCAAATCCGGCACGCTCCTCGCCACCGAGGGCTGCCTCCCCAGCGCACTCGGCTCACGCGTCCGCATGACCAATGGAAACTTCAAAGTCATCGACGGCCCCTTCACTGAAAGCAAGGAGATCGTCGGCGGCTTTGCCCTCATCCAGGCAAAGTCGAAGGAGGACGCCATCGAATTCACCAAGAAGTTCATGAAGGTCGCAGGCGACGGCGAAGTCGAACTCCGCCAGGTCTACGACGACTCCCCCATGCCCTGATCGAAACACGGCCTGATCAAAGCTCATCAACAAACAAATCCGGCACTTCGACCGAAGTTGCTCACAGCCTCATCGTGAACAGCGCAGCGAAGAAACCCGCTTCTCTACCAACGCTCTTCACAAATCTCCCTGGCCTTCGGCGTTCCCTCTTCACCTCCCTGAAGAACGGAACGCCGCCTCGCACACTACTCCCTGGCCTCTTGCACTAGCCGCCCAAAGATGCTGTGATCGGGGCTGTGGCCTCAGAAACCCATAACGCAGACACTCATCACTCAGACACACATCACGCCGACATCCACCGCGCCATCGACGCCGTCTGGAGAATCGAGTCCCCGCGCCTGATCGCCGGCCTCACCCGCCTCGTCCACGACATCGCCCGCGCCGAAGACCTCGCCCAGGACGCCCTCGTCGCCGCACTCGAGCAGTGGCCCGCCTCCGGCATCCCCGACAATCCCGGCGCCTGGCTAATGGCCACCGCCAAACATCGCGCCATCGACCACCTCCGCCGCAACACGCGCCTCGAACGCAAGCTCGAACAACTCGCCCCCGAGATCGCAGCAAAGGAGCAGGCCGTGCCCGACTACGTCACCGCAATCGACGACAACGTCGGCGACGATCTCCTCCGCCTCGTCTTCATCTCCTGCCATCCCATCCTCTCCTCCGAAGCCCAGCTCGCCCTCACCCTCCGCATGCTCGGCGGCCTCACCACCGACGAGATCGCCCGCGCCTTCCTCGTTCCCGAAACCACCATCGCCCAGCGCATCGTCCGCGCCAAGCGGACCCTCACCGAAGCCCGCGTCCCCTTCGAAGTCCCCCGCGGCCCCGAGCTCGAAGCCCGCCTCGCCTCCGTCCTCAAAGTCATCTATCTCATCTTCAACGAAGGCTACTCCGCCACTGCCGGCGACGACTGGCTCCGCCCCACCCTCTGCGAAGAAGCCCTCCGCCTCGGCCGCATCCTCGCCAACCTCGTCCCCAACGAACCCGAAGCCCATGGCCTCGTAGCTCTCATGGAAATCCAGGCCTCCCGCTCCAAAGCCCGCACCACGCCCACCGGCGAACCCATCCTCCTCCTCGACCAAAACCGCGCCCACTGGGACCAACTCCTCATCCGCCGCGGCCTCGCCGCCCTCGAACGCGCCGAACAATTAACGAACAATCAAAACACCCAAGGCGCCTACATGCTGCAAGCCGCCATCGCCGCCTGTCACGCACGAGCCGCCACACCCGAGGCCACCGACTGGCCCCGCATCGCCACACTCTACAACACACTCGCCGAAACAACACCCTCGCCCATAGTCGAACTCAATCGAGCCGTAGCAGTCTCCATGGCCCAAGGCCCCGAGGCCGGCCTCAACATAGTTGACACGCTAACCAACGAGCCATCGCTCAAGACCTATCACCTGCTACCGAGCGTACGCGGAGACCTCCTCACCAAACTCAACCGCCTCGACGAAGCCCGCACCGAGTTCGAACGCGCCGCCTCCCTCACGCGCAACGCCCGCGAGCGCGAACTCCTCCTCAATCGAGCGAAGGACTGCGCCCACCCACTCTCGATCGAATAATAATCAGCAGCAGAAACCCGCCAGGCTCCCCTCCTTGTACTTCGACAACCTGTTCTCCGACAGCGGACTCCTCCCCCAAACGGTTGACTCAAAGACCAACCTTTGTGCTCACGACAGCCTTCGACCGCACACGTACACTTCTCCAGATTAGCCAACCAAAGTTTTTTTGACGCCAGGAACACGGGACCTGTGACGCGATAACCCGAAGCTCAGGGGTTCCGCATGGTTCCGTCCGTGCACTCCCTCCACAGACACGGAGAAAGAAAGACCATGATTTCCCTCATCACCACAATCAGGCACAATCCCCACAAACAAATCCTCGCCTCAATCTGTTTCGCCCTTCTCGTCCTGCTCAGCCAACCGCTGCACGCCCAGACCATCGACGACGGCATTATGCTGGCGGACAAGACCCTCTGCGCCGGCGCGCTCTACACCCACGACAGCTGGGACCACTACTGGGAGGGGAGCTTCGAGCGCGTCAACGGGAACATGGGAACCGTCACGACACAATCCCTCACCATGGCCGCCAACTACGGCGTGACCAGTTGGCTGGATGCCATCATCAACGTGCCCTATGTCTGGACCAACGCGAGTCAAGGCGTGCTCCACGGACAAGCCGGATTTCAAGACCTCACGCTCGCCGCAAAGTTCAAGGCGATTAGCCTTCCCATACGTCATCACGGCGCGCTGCGGGCCATCGCCGTTCTATACGGCACCCTTCCCATGACGAACTACACGCCAGACCTGCAGCCTCTATCGCTCGGCGCCAATAGCAAAAGCATCTCAGGGCGCACCACGTTGAACTATCTCGGCAGGCGCGGCCTGTATATCAACGGCACCGCCGCCTACACCTTTCGCGGCAACGTCACGCTCGACCGCCCGAGCTACTTCACCAACAACCAACTCTATCTCAGCAACGAAGTCGCGATGCCCAATCAGTTCAACTTCGGCACCGGCGTCGGCTACCGCAAAAACAATGTCGAGATCGTGGGCAACTACTCCCAGCAGCAGACACGCGGAGGAGGAGACATCCGCCCCCAGGACTCGCCCTTCGTTTCCAATCGCGTGAATTTCTCCAAAGCCGGAGCAACGTTGAAACTTCCGATCCCAAAACTGAAGAACCTGCAGTACTGGTTCCTCTACTCCAACACCTTTCAGGGCCGAAACGTAGGACAGGCCAACACCATCACCACCGGCCTCATGTACACCCTCTCCTTCGAAAAGCGAGCCAAGCCATGATCTCGAAGCCCATGACCACGAAATCCAGCGCCCTCCCCGGATTCCTTTCGATCGCGGTCTTCTTCGTCCTCGCGTTGGCCTGTTCCAGCTGCAGCAAAGACATCTCCTCGACCGAGATCCTGCCGCCGGTCACCCCGGCAAACGCCGACGCCAACGCCGGCTCATGGAAGATGATCGTCCTCACCGGCCCCACCCAGGTCCCCGTCACAGCGCCATCGCCCACCAGCGATCCCGGCTACCAATCGGAACTCGCAACCATCAAGTCTGCTCAGGCCAACCTCACCGACGCGCAAAAAACCGCCATCGCCTATTGGAGCAGCGGCGGCGTCCTGCGCTGGAACGAAATCATGCGCGAGCTAGTCGCCCGCTCCGATCTTCCCCCCTCCCCTAATCCCGACGGAAGCTATCCCGTTCCAAATCCCGCGAACCCCTTCGCCAATCCGCAATATCCGTTCAGCAATCCACCCTACGCCGCGCGCGCATACAGCAACGTCGCGGTCGCGCAGTTCGAAGCCCTCAAGGTCGCCTGGTACTACAAGTTCCTCTACAACCGTCCATCGCCTTCCAAAGTAGACACCAGCATCAAGTCGCTGATGCCAACCACCAACGTGCCGTCGTATCCCTCCGAAGACGCCGTCGAGGCAGGGGTTAACACCGCCCTGCTGACTCTTCTCTTCCCAACATCGGTCGACGAGATCAACGCCAAGGCAGCCGAGCAGCAACAAGCCGCGCTCCTCTCCGGCCGCGCCTCCCCCAGCGACATCGCCGCCGGAGTAGCGCTGGGCAAGGCCGTAGCCGCCATCATCGCAACCCGCGCCGCCTCCGATGGCATGAGGGCTGCGGGCGGCACGGCCGCAATCTGGCAAGCATTAGCCGACTCCGCCACCGCACGCGGAGAGATCCCCTGGATAAGCCAGGACGGCCCACCCCGCCCACCCATGCTTCCGCTCTTCGGTCAGGTCAAGCCATGGATGATGACCTCAACCGACATCGTGAACGAACGCGCAGCACCGCCTCCCTCAACCTCCTCAAGCCAAATGAAGACCGAGTTGGCCGAGGTAAAGAACACCGTCAACAATCTGACCCGCGACCAGCTAGCAACCGTCTACAAATGGGCCGACGGAGTCAGCACGCCAACGCCCCCCGGCCACTGGGACGCAATCGCCGCACCTTACATCAGCACCGCCAGCTATAGCGAGGTGCGGTCCGCGCGCGTCTACGCTCTGCTTAACATGGCCCTCCACGACGCCGGAGTCGCCTGCTGGGACACGAAGTTCTTCTACTTCAGCCCGCGCCCCTCGCAACTCGATCCCGAGATCAAAACCCAGACCGGCCTCCCCAACTTTCCCTCCTACGTCTCTGGCCACTCCGACTTCTCCG
>JAOAPF010000121.1 GCA_025462755.1 Edaphobacter sp. | reverse complement strand
CAGGCGGTAATCCGTTACCGGCCTCTACATTCTCCTCGGCTGACGGGTTCGATTACAGCACCAGCGCAACAACCACGCCGGAACCCGGCAGCATGGGTATGTTGTGCGTTGGGCTCGTTTTCCTTCGCTTGGCTGTAAAGAAGCGGTTGAGCGCGGGAGACGTCAAGCAGATTATGTAAGCGCCGCTCCCTGTTAGTTGCGTCTGTGTCAGAGTGCTCAGTCTCTGACGGAAGACGGGGCAATGCGGGGATGCGATCCGAGCGCCATTCAGATCCGATACCGGGAGCTGGGAGCCTGATCTGCCCGGACCCACGGATAGAAGTGACGTGCGTCGAATTTCTCAGCCATTCATAGCTCACGCTCACCGGCCGCCGCTACCTCTTCGTTCCGTAGCGCCGCCTCGGCGCGCTTCCGATCAGAGATGTCTTGAATGTGCACAACGATACCGAATCATTCTGTAGACCCGCTCCCCGGCGTCCGCAAGTTGTTCAAATCGCCGTCGGTCGAAGAAATGCCCGTGACCCGCGGGCGCAGGCCTCGATGATCTGTAAGCCGTCTTGCTGTGAGCCAGTGTCGAATTGCTGGCCTTCATGGTCAACAGCGTTACTGACCATTGCGACGGACGCAACAGAAACGCCTCGGGCTGCACCAAAAGCAAATAAAGAGGCCGCCTGCATCTCAACCGCAAGAACGCCTTCGCCAGCCCATCTTGCAAGCTGCGTTTGTGTCTCTCGATATGGAGCATCGGTGGTCCAAACCTTGCCGCAGAGAACCGTCCAGCCTGTTAACACTAACTCGCGCTGCAAAATCGGCACGACACCCGGCGCGGGGCAAGCGACATCCTTACTCGCTGGCAGGTAATGAAAAGATGTGCCTTCATCACGAACTGCGCCGGTCACGGCCACCAAGCACGGGAGCGGTAATTCGGGCGATACCCGACCGGCAGAGGTTAACCCGATAATCAATTGTGCCCCCGCAGCCGCAAGTTGTTCGGCAACCAACACCGCATAGGGTCCGCCGATTGTTCGCGGAATAATCCCGCACGTCACCCCTTCAACTTCGACTGCAAACATTGTTGTGTGAAAGCACGGCCATGACTGGAACAGCCTTGCGAGGCCCTGCCGAACGAGCCAGTCCGTGAGGTCACCATCAAATTCAAGAACACACAACGACGGCACGACGCCATTCGGAATCTGCCGTGTGCGCCTGACGCTCTCGATAAGGTTGCCGGCGGTAAACGCGGACGGTTCCTCAAGCGGGTGATCGAAAATCGGGATGTTGGAATTCTCGGGCATGGATGCCAGCTATCAAAAGCGTGAAAGCGTTGAACCGTGCAGGACCGTTGTTTATTGTTCCAACGTGCAGTAGCAGTATAGAAACTGCTGCCTCGTTCCGAACGGCGTATCGTGCAATTCTTTTGAACTCTCGACCAACTTAAAGCGCGGTCCGAACTGTCCGTGAAGGGATTCCGCGTCATATCGCATGACATCGAGGCCACTGCATTTCGTCGGACCCTCGGGGCCGAAAGTGCTGACGATCACATGCCCCCCCGGTTTGACAGCCAATGCAACATTGCGAACGTAAGCAGTCCGGTCTTCTGGTGCGCTGAGGAAATGGAAAACCGCGCGATCATGCCAGACATCGTAGGAATGCGCCGGGAAACCCGCCTGAGTCGCATCAGCGCGAAGCCACTGGACGGACTCCGACAAGGTTTTACCCAGCCGCTTGTGGGTCACGTCAAGAGCGGCGTCAGAAATGTCGAGGACTGTGATGTTCCGGTATCCCCGTTCAATCAAGTCATCAATCAACGTGGATGCGCCGCCGCCTACATCGATGATCGAGGCCGATCGGTCACCACGCGTGGACCGTTCAATCAGGGCCAGGGAGGCCTCCAGATGAGGGCGGAACCAGCTCACCTGGTCCGGTGCCTTCGTCCCGTAGACTTTCTCCCAATGGTGCTGCATATCCATTAATTTAACCCGAAGCTCAAGCATTCGATCAAAACGTAGCGGCCCGATCAATGAAACACAAGCAGCCGAATGAAACATTTTGTCCATCCGACTAAGACACCGAAAAGTGAAGGGAAGCGAAAAGCCCCCCTTCATTGCCCGGAATGTCGGTTTCTATCGCAGCGCTTCGCGCAATACGTGCTCTTCGACGCCTCGGCCCCCACAGCATCCGGCGAGCTTGCCGTTGATAACAACCGCAGGCACGCTTTTCACGCCGTGTTGTGCGGCGCGGGTGGCAATCTCTTCATGGTGCATGTCGTGCACGATGACTTCATGCTCCGAGCCCGCCAGTTTTTTGACGGTTGCGATAGTGTCCTTGCAGGTTTTGCAACCGGCGCTGAAAATTTCAATTTTGTGTTTCATGTATCTGTTCTCCTTGTAAGTCCCCTTGAGTAAAGCCCACTCCAGCCCGAACGCAGTAGGAGGGGGCGACAGCCGCCGCACGGCGGGGCCAACTATTCCAGACCGAAGCCGCAACCAGCAGCCCGACTCCGGTATAGGTTGCTGGCTCCTCATCGAAATAAAATTTGCCGGTCACAATCACCGCCGCCGCAACAAGGCCAAGCCAGAACGGCCCGTAGCCGTGGCGGCGTGAAGCGCGAAAACGAAGCGCCGTTGCCGTGATGGCGAGAAAAGCCACTGTGAGCGGCAGTAAATACTTCGTCGAAATCAAAAAGCCCAAGCCGAGCGCCGAAACGACGCCCGCATAGGCAGGCCAGCACATTGGACACATCAACTTCGGCAGCAGCGATACGCCGATACCCGGCACGACGGCAAGACCTCGTTTCCACATTCAGGCGAGCACTCCGTTCGCATCCAGTGCATTGAGGATCGGGCATTCGCTTAAAGGCCCGCAGCCACGGCAAGTTTCCGCCAGTGCGTTCAGAGCGTTTTTCATGGCCCGCAGCGTGCGAATCTTTTCCTCAACGTCAGCGACCTTCGCTTTGGCGCGTTCACGCATATCCTGTGCGCCCGAGTCTGCATTTTCCCGAAGCGAAAGCAGTTCACGGATTTCAGCCAGCGAAAAGCCGAGTTCCTGCGCACGCTTGATGAAGCGCACCCGGCGTACCGCAGATTCGGGAAACATCCGATAACCCGAAGCGAGACGCGGAGGTTCCGGCAACAGCCCTTCGCGTTCGTAATAGCGGATCGTTTGCAGATTGACGCCGCCACGTTCGGCAACGTCGCCAATTTTCAAGGCCATAAGCCGATTCCGCCCTTCACTCTTTCAGGCTAAACCCTGTACCTAGGTATAGGGTCAAGAGCTTTTTCAAAACAGCCGCCGAATCCCCGTTTCTGCCCCGGCCCGAGCTTCACCCTCGACAAAATAATCCATTTTGCTGAGGGCTGGAAACACTCACGCCAGTCTGGCGCGCGTTTTCAGAGGCTCGGGGCGGGATGAACTCTCGACAAAACGATGAACCGTGGGAACCGCTCGTCTAAGGGCGGCATCCGTTCGTAGGCGGCCCTTTGGACATGGCCGTAGAGCCTTACCTATTCACTCAGCACCGATCGCCCGCATGGGACGCCGCAGGCCTCATTAATTGTGGGCGACGCGAGTGTCAGTCCGGCGGTAGTAGCAGGTTCCTGAACGAAAGCGTTAAGAGGGAATATCGCTAGCGTTTCGGTTCGATTCATGGCACGCAGCGCTGCAGCCGGATTACCCTTGCATTGGCCGCGCGCGGTTGATCACCGGCCACGCACCGGTCGCAAGGCAGTTTCGCGAGTCGCACTATACGCTCTTGTGATGGGTTTTGAGCCCGGAACGACACGCACCGGTAACCGAACTCTTCGGGCGAACTCTTCGGGCGCACCCTTCGGAACCCGTGCTATCGGCCCAACTTCCGAGTAGCGTGATCCGGGAGCTATCGGGAGCGTTGGCTTCAAGGATTCGTAGACCTAGCCGACCACCACTTAGTAGAAACGGAAAAATACGATTGGGCGTTGGCACGATTGCGTTCGGACATCCAGAATCCGCGCGTGCGTACCCGCGATCACCGCTGCGGATGCGAATATGATAAACTTTTGCCCGCCGTGAGGAGGCGAGAATATGGGTGTTAGCCAGTTTGGAAATCCGTCGTGCATCGTTCCTGTAGATACGGGGTTTTATCTGTTCTCAAGCGACTCAGGTAACCCTCATGTCATTACGCTACAGTTCGCACCAACCGTAGAGGGAAATACGGCGCTGAATTTCTCCGATGCTACCTTCAGTAACTATGTGAACGGCAGCATCACGCCCGCCAATACTTGCGTTGTGACTAACGGGGCACTCGGGCAAGTGCCCATCTACGGTATGGCGCTCGACGAACAAACAATTGAGCTGGTTTACGCGGGCACTGAGAACGGCCAGACCGCGATATTCCATCAATCGTTTATTCGGAATCCACAGGATCCTTCCTCCCTGGTCCGGGTAAATAGCGCCGAGTGCCTCACTAGCAACTTCGCCATCACAGCCCCGCAGAATTTACCACCAATCGTGAAGAACTCACCGCCAATGACTTTCGCCGTTACCCAAATAGTGGGGGAGCCGGTATACTTGGTGAGCTGCGCCAGCACTACTATGATGCTCCTCATTACTTCTGTTCGGCTCGTCGATTCACAGAACTCGCAGCAGCTCGGACCGCTTCAATTTAACTGTCAGGAGGTAAATTCTCTGAATCTGACCTATAACACCTGGACAGGCGACATCTCCATGGCGGCTTTCCCGCAACCAAGCACCGGACCTGGTGTTAGCAGCTACGGGGTTGCCGCCGCAGTTCGACGCGATACCGGGTGGCAGATCTGGTCAGGCGAATGTGGCCTTCAACCGGCAACTAATTCCAACCCATATTTCATGATGACGGAGTGCTGTTCAGCGACGCAGAACTATTCCTTCGTCAGCGTCGTCCCTGCCCCGGACGGGACCGCATTGCTCTTAGCAGGCGACAGCAACAATCAACTGCTCTGCTGGAAGATCGTACCGTCGAGCTTGGCCAATGCGTTCTCATCCCTTCAGCCTGTCAGCGGAGGCTCTAATGTTTCACAGCCGCCCGCGGTGTACACCACCGCGAGCGAGTCTGCGCCGGGAGATACCACCAGCATCGTCACAATGGACACCTTTGCACTATTTGCCCAGGGATCGTTTCTGCCCTTGTGGAACGGCAGGGCAATGAAAGCGGTTTATAACATCAACGCCAACGGGGTGCAGGGCACGGGACAAAAAGGAATGCTGGTGGGAATTATCGATAGCGGCCCCCCGGTTCCGAATGAAAACGTGAAGTGGCGAAATCTCTCCGACAATGACAAATTCGGTGAGACTACGTTTGGGCAGGCTCAGACCAACGCCACTGATTGGAGCTTCAGCGCATCGTTCGGCGCCATCGTAAAGGTCAAGGGCTCCGATGGCATCCCGGAGGTATGTGGAACCACTCTTAACGTAAGCCTCTCACTCGGCATAAACGGTGGGATGAGCCGGGGCACAGAGAGTGAATACGTGATTACGACTTATGCCACTTCCAATGGTATTGAGGTGAACGGCGGAAATGTCGTGGATCCAAGGGGAATGGCGCTGGTTTTGTTGCCGGCATATGTTGGATATGAGTACACGTTTATCGACAGTAATAACAATCCGATCCCAGGGGTGCCGCAGTACCTTCAGCTATACCTCGACACCCAAAACAGCGTTCAGCAGACATTACCCTTTGATTACGATACCCAAGCGGCGACAGGTCCGATTCCGGGCAACTTATTGAGCTACTCCGTAACGCCCGATCTTTTGAGTCAGTGGGACCAGCAGTCTGCGTTGAACGTGAGTGTCAACAGTCAAAACACCACGCATTTGACCACTACATGGGGCGGCGTGGGCGGGCAGAATTCGAAGACCGCCAACATCCAATCGGGGAGTGAAAATGTTGGCGCATACCTCGATTTCCAAACCGCAGTCGGCGTGACGTTCGGCCCCGATGATGACCAATGGGGCGGTAGCGCGGGTATCCAGCTCAAGGCAGATTACAATTACGCCTGGTCATTCTCGAATAACAACACATTCGAGTGTGAATTGGATATGGATGACGTGAGCCCGGATCAGGAGCAAGCCGGAGCCTACTCGAGCTACACGTTCTCCACGTATATGCTCAAGCAAAACGCTTCGTACGCGACGAATTTGATTGCACTGCTGACGAGCAATCCCACTCCGGACAACACGAAATTGCTGAATTCGATTGACCCCAACTCACAACCGTGGAGAATCTGTTACGCAGTGTCTGCGTGTTTTCAGCCCTATCCTCCCAGCCAGAACTCCGAGGCAGCCGCCGTTTCTATGCCGAAGGTTCTTGTGTAGGCGGGAGTCAACAGTTCCCGACGTTCTCACAAGAGCCTTGAGTACGGCATCGGTGAGAGGGGAGAGCGGGGTTACCCTCGGAGCGGCGGTACCAGCGGACAAAGATGTAGGAGATATCCTCGCCGAGATTACTGAATCCCTGCGGACGAAGATCCAGGAGCTTTCTCGAATTCTTGGTGACAACTCTCGTTAGCGGATGTAACCGGTCACTCGATAGATCTCCTTACACCGCGGGGTTTTCTGAGGAACTACAGGTGGACCGAGCGGCGCGATATCTATCAATATCGGTAGCGCTGAGTCTGGGAGTCCTTCGAACGCAAGCATTTCACCAATCGACCATCCAGGCCTCTGCATCTTTGATAACCCATTGTCACGGGCCATACGGCCTGAACCACTAAACCCAGCGAATTCACGCGCGTCCAATTTCCGGACCATTCTATCAGCGCGCCTTAAACCGCTAGGGCGCTGAACGGAAACGACCACGATCTGCCGGCGGCTTCGAGCGCGGAATCGAGGCCCATACGGTGAACCATCGCCCGATAGCGTGGTTCATCGCGAAGGC
>JAOAPF010000119.1 GCA_025462755.1 Edaphobacter sp. | reverse complement strand
AAGAAGAGTGAGCAGAACGCGGCTAAGACAACGGACGATGTTCATGGAGGTCTCCTAACTAGCACGCGGTCGCGTGGCTGAGCGCTGCGCCTCACCCCGTACTCTGGTGGGATCGCTAAACGGTTGTTCGACGACAAGACTGGCCCAACGGGGTGCGAGACGTGGTTGTGGCTGAACTCCATCCGTCTCGCCTTAAACGCGCGGAGATCCCCGAATATACAGGGTGCCCGGCTCAGGCACCGCGCTTGTATCGCGGTCATCCTCGGTATCGAACGTGTGCAGCAGGGAAAATGAAAAAGGCCTGGGCCTGGGCGTCTGTCGCCCCGAAGGTGAGCGCCAGAGATAGGGTGAAAAGCGGGACGATGCAGTGCAGCTTGTACATGTACTCATCCTGAGGTCAACATCGGAAGTATTCGTGTAGGGAGTGGAGGCGGAAAGTAACTTACGGTTAGTCCAAGGCTGTAGCTATACTTCGCCTCCTGCAGCTTCAGAACAGATGTGCAACACTGCCGTCGGCCGCGTAGGTCCCTGGCGTGCATCAGCCTAAAGAAATTGTGGGCCTGTCTTTACTTGATAGTGCCGCCGACTCGAAATCGTTACAGGCTTCGGAGGGGTAAATCGCACAGATAGCCGTGGGAGCGCTCCCGTACGACCCGCAAAGCTTACTCCCGCGCGGAGACATCGTTTCTTTGTGCCGGGAGGATACCTCCGACAGTCATTCTTACCGCGATAAGCCGATCGGCACTGATATACCCAATCGTCATCGCAATGACGAGGAGTGCGCCTATAAGGTTTGGCGGACTCGGTAGAGGGACACCAAACCATCGGCAACCGGCTCCGATGCACAACCCCAAGACGAGTCCCGCTAGTGTTTTTGCCATTGGTTGTCTCCTGCAAGGGCGTGGGGCTCAGACATGGGAGCCCGCGTAAGCATTGGTTGAGAGTTTCAAATCGTGGGTTTGATATTCGAGTTTGTCCGGAAGAGATTGTCCGGATCGTACTTGTTCTTCAAGAGAACCAAACGGTCATAGTTCGCCCCATAGGCTTCGCGAACGCGGCGCTCACCCTCTTCGACGCCGTCCTCCAATGCGTTCACGTAGACGGCCGGCTCGACAAACGGGTGCAATGCCTCCCAGCACTCTCGTGCCCAGCGAATCATGTTTGGGGCATCGGCCGGATCATCCGTGGCGGGATGCACGAGTAGATCGAAGTGGTCGTAACGATGCGGAAAGGCAGTCTGATCAGGTCGGATCCTCGCGGCAACGCCATGCAGTTGCTGTAACGCGATGTTCGTGTAGGGTGTGGGTAGCTTCGCCGCATACTGCAGCATCGTGTCGATCGAGTCCTTGTTCAACCTGCGAACGTTGTGCGCCTTGTTGTAGTAGTGCCTTCCTGGAGGCCAGGCCGGATCAAGAAGACTTTGCATGTCGAGATATGAGCGGACCGTGATGGAGTCTGCGAGCGAGTTCGCGAATCGTCTGAGCGGCCGTAACGTTCGCTCTCCCTCAGCTACATCCCCGCAGTAGCAGACGAACGTGGCAAAAGCCGGCTTTCCCTGGGGGCCTGTAACGACCACGCCTACGGTTGTCAGCTCGTCAGGCGCACTCGCCGAAAACTCATCGAAGAGGCGCAGGATCTCTTCAGTAAGCGGATAGAGGATCATGCCGCCGAGTACTGGACCGACGGGGTGCAAGCAGTAGTCGAATTCTGTGACGATGCCGAAGTTGGCCCCTGCCCCGCCCAATCCCCAAAACAGATCCCCATTCTCTTCTGCGCTGCAATGGAGAATTTCTCCAGTAGCCGTGACCACCTCGGCGGCGATCAGATTGTCGCAGGCTAGGCCGTGCTTTCCGCACAGCCAGCCATAGCCCCCACCCAAGGTGAGGCCGGCTATGCCGGTATCCGTGTTCACGCCGAGGGTGGTCGCCAGCGCGAATCTCTGGGTCTCCCGGTCGAACTCTCCCAGTCGCAGACCCGCTTGCGCCCGGGCCGTCCGGCGAAGGGGATCCACCAAGATGCGTTTCATCCCGGAAAGGTCGGCCACCAATCCGCCGTCACAGACTGCCTTACCCGCATAATTGTGGCCGCCGCCTCGCACGGAAAGCAGCACTTCGTAGTCGCGCGCGAAGTTAATGCAGGCGACCGCATCCTGGACGTTTGCGCAACCAGCGATCAGGGCAGGACGCTTATCGACCATCCCGTTCCAAACGCGACGAGCGCTCTCGTAGCCGTCTTCGCCTGCGCAGAGCAGTCTCCCTCCGAGCTTTTGTCGGAGGTCCTCGACAGCTTTCCTTGGGATCGCGCCTGGATAGCCACTGGTTGTGACCACAGGCAGGTCTATAACATCCATGGCACCCTCAGCTTGGCCTCGCACTTGTGTGTCCATCCGCGTACCCCGTTGCAGCGCCACAGGCGCTGGTCATGCATTGGCTGAGGGCCTAGAATCGCATCGGCTGAAACTTCGGCAGCCCGCGTATTCGAACTCGGGATCATGATCCGTCCTAGAACGAGCTAGAGTCCTTTGGGAATTGTGAGAGATTTCTGAATTTCATTGCCACGCCATGATGCCCTCGAACTCATCACGCCTGCGGTTCGGTCCCTACGAACTGGAGCCCATCGAGCGAGCGCTCTTGCGGCATGGGCGGCCCGTTCGCATCACCCCGAAACTCTTTGACACCTTATTGCTTCTTGTTCAGCACGCGGGACACCTCGTCAGCCGGGAGGACATGATACGTGCCGTCTGGAAGGAGACCTTTGTCGAAGATGGCAATCTTGCCCACAACGTTTCTGTACTCAGGAAGATACTTGGGGAAGGATCAAATGGTCACGTCTATATAGAAACGGTTTCCCGGCACGGGTACCGGTTCATTCTTCCGGTGGAAGAAGCTGCGAAGATTTCGAAGACCTCCGTTTCGAGCACTCGAACGCTCCGAGACATGCACTCTCTCGCGGTTCTACCGCTTGACAACCTCTCTGGCGATCCAGAGCAGGAGTATTTTGCGGATGGCATGACCGAGGCCCTTATCACGGGTCTGGCTCAACTACTCCCTTTAAAAGTGATCTCGCGCACCTCTGTTGTCAGATACAGAGGCACCCAGAAATCCCTTCCGCAGATTGGGGAGGAGCTGCGGGTGGATGCCATTGTGGAGGGTACGGTTTTCCGAGTCGGACGGCGAGTTCGCATTACTGTGCAACTGCTGGACGCTTCACTGGACCGCCATCTCTGGGCGGCGACATATGAGCGTGACCTGCGTGATGTGCTGAGACTCCAAAGGGATTTGGCGGAAGCGATTGCCGCGGAAATCCAGCTCACCCTCAACCCGCGAAAGCGGGGCAGCCGAGCTAGCGCGCGGCGGCTTAGTGCGACGGCATACGAGACGTACCTGAAAGGGCGTTACTGCTGGCATTTGAGAACCGAAGAAGGTTTGAAGCAGAGCATCGATCACTACCAGATTGCGATCAAGAAGGATCCTGAATATGCCCTGGCGTTTACAGGTCTCGCCGATTCGTATGCGTTGTGCGGTAGCAGGCGTCTTGGTGAGCGTCCCCCACAGGAAAACATGCGCAAAGCCAAAGAGGCAGCCCTCCGGGGTCTCGAGCTTGACGAAAATCTCGCCGACGCGCACTTGTCTCTGGCAACGCTGAAGTTTCAATTCGATTGGGATTGGGACGGAGCGGAAAGGGAGTTCCGGAGCGCCATCGGTTTAAACCCGAACTCCGCCACCTCTCACCAACGGTACGCGATGTATCTCGCGACAATGAGCCGAATGAAGGAGGCGATGCACGAGATGGAGTGTGCTCGGAATCTCGACCCATTGTCGCCGATCATCCTGACTGCAACAGGGAGGCTTCTTCACTTTCAGCGACGGTACGATGAAGCAATCGGATTTCAGCGACAGGCCCTTGCCATAGAACCTAACTTCGTCGAAGCTCATTTCAACCTCGGTATGATTTTTGAGCAGAAAGCCATGTTTCAACAGGCCATCTCTGAGTTTCGAAAAGCAATCCGCATAGCGGGAGAACATGCGGATTATTGGTCAGCGGCTCTCGGCCATGCTTACGGGCTCGCGGGGATGAAAAATGAGGCCGTTCGCATTCTGGACAATTTGCAGCAACTCACGGCAGAGCGAAGCATCGTCTCGCCATTCGACATTGCGTGGGTTCATCTTGGTCTGGGCGAAGTCGGCCCTGCGCTGCTGTGGATGGAGAAGGCCCTTGAGGAGCGCTGCGGGGCGCTTGTGTATCAGAATATCGAACCTGCGTTGGATCCGCTCCGTGAAGATGGAAGGTTCCAAGGCCTACTTCGGCGCATCGGGCTGCGCCATGACTAGCCATCCGATGCAATCGAGCAAATGTGGAGCGGTATCCTCGCGTCGGCCAGTGCAGTACCTGGCATACCCTCAAAGGCCAGTTCTAAGCTAAGTTGGACCACGGGTTTAATGTCTCGGGCGTCGACCGAACCTTATGCACCAACGCGATTCCATCATCGCGTAGACCACGTCTGCCGTGGAAAGGCAAAACGTTGGACCGCGGTGTTGTCATGAAATGCGAGTTGAATTAAAGTCTTATCCGCTTGGGGGCGAGCCCGGTTTAGCAAGGTGGAATATGCAAGGGGATCGATGCAGCGCATCCGGTGCCATCGTGGCGGGGCCGAGATCAAGAGCGGAAGCGTCGATAATCTGCCCGGTCTGCGGGATTCCCACCCGGGTCATAGCAGAAGACCAAGTAAACGGGCGAGAGACCTGGCGACTGGATGAGCACCTCACCTCTTCCAGCGCTGAGATCTCTAGATCCGGATGATGGA
>JAOAPF010000111.1 GCA_025462755.1 Edaphobacter sp. | reverse complement strand
AGATACCGTAGACGTTGTAATAGGAGGAGAGGGAGACCATGTCGTAGACGGCCACAGTGGCATTGAGTTGTATTCCGCTCAATCCAGTGCCGAAGGTGATCGGCGCCGGGGACGGCCAGTTAATCTGGGGAGTTGCAGGATTCACGACGAGAGTAACGCTACTACTCGCAGTAGTGTAGCTGGTCGAGTCCGTTGGTGTAAAAGTAACGTTGAGAGTGTAGGTGCCGGCCGCAAGCAAGGTGTATACCGGCTGGCTGTAGGCAAACGTTCCCGGCACGGTTGTCGTCGCGTTCAGTTGCGTAGTCGACAGCAGAGTCACATAGGAAATGGGACTCGGAGTGGCCCAGGTAATCACGGGCACTGTTTTACTAACAATAGTGCCCAACGCGGATGAGGCGCTGGTTAAGAAGTTGGTATCTCCCGCGTAGGTCGCGGTGATGCTGTGAGTGCCTAATGCGAGACTCGTGATGTTCAGAGTCGCTACTCCGCCCGAGACGGCCACTGTCCCGATCGTCGTATTCCCGTCTTTAAATTTGACGTTGCCCGTTGGTGTTAGGCTGCCTAAAAGTGAAGGCTGAATCGAAGCCGTAAGTACCACCTGCTGCCCATAAGTGGGCGAAGTGGTGTTCGCGCTCAGAAGCGTGGCTGTTGTTATGTTGCTTGATTGCAGTGACATCGTCTTGGAGCTGGCGGCGAAATTGGAATCGCCGGCGTAGGATGCCTGAATGGTGTGGTTGGTGCCGCTGCCAGGTACGGAGATGTTCGCGATAGAAACGCTCGCGGTATCCGTCACCTGGTTCAGCAGAATGCTTACGTTCGAACTGCCGCTGTTCGCAACGCCGAGGTCGGCGCTGCCATCTCCATTGAAGTCCGCTAGTGTTATCGCGACGGGAGTTGCTCCAACAGTAAAGGGGGAACTGGTAGCAGCAGTAAACACAGTGCCGATCCCGTTGCCCAGCATGATGGTCACGGTGTTGTCTGATTTATTTGTGACAGCAAAATCGACCTTGCCGTCCGCATTAAAGTCTCCGGCCACGATGGAAACAGGCTTGTTTCCCGTAGTGGGTGCACCGGCGAACAACGAGAAGGTGCCGTCG
The DNA here is from genome assembly GCA_025462755.1 of Edaphobacter sp. Classification (GTDB taxonomy): domain Bacteria; phylum Acidobacteriota; class Terriglobia; order Terriglobales; family Acidobacteriaceae; genus Edaphobacter. The sequence continues at coordinate 22,614 of JAOAPF010000111.1, read as the reverse complement.
CCGTTGCCTTTGAAGATATCCACTCGTTTTGCATTGCTCTCCGCTACTGCGAGATCAAGCTGGCCGCCGCCGTTGAAGTCCGCAACGGCAATGGCAGCGGGACTGGTTCCGACCCCGGTACTGAACGGCGATCCCGCAGCCGCAGTAAATGTAGTGCCGCTACCGTTGCCTCGCATAACGCTGATCGTGTTGTCGGTCAGATTGGCGACAGCGAAGTCGAGGTTGCCGTCGCCGTTGAAATCTCCTGTCACGATGCAAGACGGACCATTGCCGACTGCAATCCCAAGGGGCGTAACATTGGAAAACGCACCGGTACCGTCACCTTGCAGAATATCTACCGCACCACCGGTCAAGGTAGCGCCGGCCACCGCAATATCCGGGATACCGTCTCCATTGAAATCTCCGACTGCAATGGAGGTTATCGTCAGCAGGGAGACGGAATAGGTAGTGTGGTTGCTGAAGGTGCTGTCTCCGTTTCCAAGCCGAACCCAGATCGTCTTGTCGATGGAGTTTGCCACGGCGAAATCAAGATTGCCGTCTCCATCAAAATCTCCTGCAACAATCGCGATGGGCCCGTTCCCCGTCGTTCTAGTCGTTCCCGATGCCGTAAATCCACCTGCACCGTTGCCATTTAGAATGCTTGTGGTGTTGTCGCCACTGTTCAGTACAACGATATCGATATTGCCATTGTTGTTGAAGTCACCCGCAGCCACACCTAATGGACTGTTACCCACCGTGACAGGCGAGGTGCTGCCTGATACCGTCTGCTGCCCGAACGTTCCGGCGCCGAGCCCAGGGCTGCCCAGCGAGTAGTTGCTGTTGCTCGTATCGAAGATTGATACATTTCCGCTTGGCGAGAGATTGAGGCTTCCAGTTCCCACGATGGTCGTCGTAAGCGAATAGTTGCCTGCAACGCCGGTGCTAGTCAGGCTGGCAGTTGTCGGATAGAGACCTGTGACAGTTACGATTTGAGTCGCTGAGGAGCTGTTTGAATACGCTTTTGTCGCATTGAAAGTAGCTACGATGGAATGCGTTCCGATTCCGCCAAGTTGCTGGTGCAGAACCGCGTTGCCTTTTGTGCCGTTCGCGGACTGTACCTGGACAGTGCCAAGCGTCTGGGTAACGCTGCCGTACGTGTCGCGGAAGGTGATGGTTCCGCCTGTCAGCGAAGTCGCCCCGGCCTTCACGATCGCCGTCATCGTAAATACGGATCCGTTGGCAGCGCTCGCAGGATTCACCGACAGCGTGGTATTACTGGCCGTCTGTGCACCTGCCATGGCATAAGATATTGCCAGCGACAATACGACGCACAAAGATCTGAGAGGGCCTCTCCCAAGTAAAGTTCTTAAGTAAGGCTTCGCATCATTAGGAAAGCTTAATGTTTCGTCGGCATGGCCAGAAATCTGTGGCAGTCCGGTTGCCTCAGAAGGTTGGGCCGTTTGGAGACCGGAATGCCATAGCACACATTTTTCCGCAGCGACAAGGAACCAACGCGAGCGCGACGTAGCTGTCGCGGGCGAGGCTGACCGGCAGAAGCGGAGAGGGAATGCTCCCTCCCGCAAAACCTTGCTAATTACAGGCATCTCTGGACCTTTCGACCAATGCAGCGAACTGATACTCGTTTGCGAAGACTGCCCTCATGTCGTGGAGGGCCGCGAGGTATTTCTCTGCAAGGGCCTCTAGGATTTGCTTTTTGATTGGCAATAGTTTGTGCCTAACAAGCTCTCGCTCAACCTGTTACAGGATCGAATAGCTTGTGCGTCCCAGCTATCACTCAAAGGTGTGATAAGTACGAACCTTGTGGTCAATTCTTGGCGAATCGGGAAATTCAGGCTCAAGGCGTGCTCATACATCACAGGTTTCTTTCACCTGTTCCGCCGTGATCTCCGCGTTATTTGCTTTATTGGAGGATTGGAAGATTGATACGCTGCTGCGCGCTATTCATCGCGTATAGAGTGAGACCGACATATCCGTAACCCAGCCCCGTATACACCTTTTGTGTCACGTTTCAAGGCTCAACCGATTCCGCTAGGTGGCTGAATCACTCATTCGCCGCAATCATCTATTGTTCAGCTTTGGCCTTGCTTGCCGACATGACCAAAAGATCGATAGTCGGGAACAGCGTCTACTAAGACCTTGGCTTTTGCTCCCACAGACGTTGGAGAATCGCCTGGCATATAGATGGAGGAACCAACCCCAACTCCCATAGCTCCCACCCCCATCCAGGGGGCGATTTTTTCTGCATCTATTCCGCCGACAGGAATGACGATCGTGTCCTTGGGCAGAACCGCTCGTAACGCCTTCAGCATGGGAATCCCGAGAACTTCGGACGGGAAAAGTTTGATGGCATCCGCACCAGCCTGAAGTAATGCAAAGGCCTCCGTAGGGTTGAAAAAGCCGGGAATCGCGAACAGGTTAGCGGTCTTGGCAGCGCGAACAATTGCAGTGTCCGCATGCGGAGTCACTATCAGCCTGCCACCGGCGGCCGCCACCTCCGTGACCTGCTTTGGATCGGTCAGCGTACCAGCTCCGATCAGCATGCGGTCGCCAAAGAGCCGAGATAGGGTGGCGATGCTCGCCAGCGCGTTCGGTGAATTGAGGGGCACTTCAACGATGACGATGCCAGCCTCTTCCAACGTTGTGCAGATCGATTCCGCTTCCTCCGGCGTAATGCCTCGCAAAATCGCGACAATCGGGCATCTTCGCAACCATGAACTCAAGTCCACGACAGCCTCCTGGCGATGGCAGCGAGACCACGAGCCGCGGCATCCTGATCTTCGAGAGTATAAGAACCTCCACAAGCCTCAATCGCCTGTCCGTAGAGAGAACAAAGCTGAGCCGCACCCACCAGATGAACATGCGTTCCCGGCGGTATTGCAGCGCGCACTTCGTGCCCGATCAGCAGGCCCGAGAGATAGGAAGCCGATGCTTCTTGTTTTAACTGATCCATCAACGCCAACGTCCTGACACTGAAGAGATGGTGAAGCAAGCCGCCATTGTCTTCGGACCGGGCAACTCCACGAAGAAACGATTCCATATCCACTTCGACGCCGGAGGTCATGATGCGGGCCAGGATCGTACACTTTCGGAGAACGGCAAAAACTTCGCCGGTCATGCACGTTATAAAACTTACAATTTTTTGATCTCGGAGATGAATCCATTTGGAGTGTGTGCCGGGCAGACAAACGAGACCGGCGCCACCGCATGAGTCCAACATACCCATGGCTTCAGTTTCTTCGCCACGCATGACTTCGGGCACACCGTAAGGATCTTCTCCTATCACTCCCGGAACCAGGAGCGCTTCTGCGCGGGCAAAGGGCAATCTGATGACAGAATCTGCCAAACTCTCTATCCCGACCGGGCAGCGAAGGTATTTCGCCTCCGCCCAACCTTCGCGACTGCCGACCATGCCACAGAGCAGAATCCGACTCTCGCCAGCAGTCAACCAATCACCCACTTGTGCGAGTAGCGTTTCCGCAAAGCGCCCCTCTTCGACGCGAAGAACCCCGCTCGGAAACAAGCGCCTCTCAATGATTTCTCCGGCTTCATCGAGCCGAAAAGCACGAAAGTTGCTCGTACCCCAATCAATCGCAATCAAGCCCTGTCCTCCTTAACTTCTCCACTCACAGTTTCCATTCCACAGGAGGTTATTGCTGCACAGAAGATCATGCGGTCGATGACATTATTGGTCGTGCATAACGAATTCTGCATATCAGACTGCGACTCTCTCAATGATGCCAGCGATTCCGAGGAGGAGAGTGTCCCGACCAGGCGGTCGTGCGTAACTACCTGGAACTTCGAGACCATGAGTCAGGGACCCTCCTCTCTACACAGCGGTCACGATCGAGAAGAAAAATTATTTTGCTGCTGTATAGTGTTTGCTTTGCTTGTTGCCTGAATTGAAGACAGTGAAACTACCGTTCGGACTTGCACTCAGGACAAGATAGTTGCCCTCGTCTGAACCTTGAGGGTTAGCGATATATTCCGCTGCCGTATTATGTTCCGGGCCTCCTTCTTCAGAGTAATGGAGCTGCCAAAGAGTTTCGAGCCCGGGCGCTTGGCGAACTGTATCCAGGACCGGCACATTTCCACCTTTGGTCGGTGCGTTGTTCATAATCGCGACTTTGGAATGAATAGCGTCGACCAAAGCATGGCTGGAGCTTGGGCGGAAACCATGGTGCGAAACCACCAGAATATCGACATGGCCCAGCAGGTTTTTCGGGCACATAAATTGCATCTCCTTGTCCCAGGTGAGATCTCCTAAATCTAGTATCTTTAGTCTTCCGAAGTTGATCAACACACCCAGCGAATGCGAATTCTCGCTACTATCCATCGGCTTCGTTTCGGGGACTTTGCAATATTCGTTGTCTTGACCAGCTCCGGGCATAGGATGGTCGATGACGTTGCCATCGCTGCTAATCACGGTAACCTTCATGCCAACGATCGGAATAACGTCGCCTGGACGAGCGGTGATGTGTTTGTATTTTCCCGTGGCGAGGACCTTCTGGTAGGCATTCCAAACGTCGAGCGTCGCTCCGCCAGGCTTGGTGTCAATGTTTGCGCCATGATCAATAAAAGTTCCGACGGGAATCCGTTCGACAAGTTGCGGAACGCCGCCCGAATGGTCGTTGTGATAATGGGTCAATAGGACGTCATTGATCTTGCTGATGCCAGCAAGTTTCGTTGCCGCCACGATCCTATCCGCATCGCGGCCGGCGTTTTCCGGCCAGCCGGTGTCAATAAGTAACGACTGACCTGCCGGCGTGACGAAGAGTGTGGCTTGTCCACCCTCGACATCGATGAAGTAAATCTTGAGGTCGCTTTTAGCGGCCCAGGCCGGCACTGGACTCGCAACCAACGTGGCCACGAGAGCATACGCAACCAAAAAATGTTTCCGAAGACGATTCTGTATTTTCATCCCGCATCCTTGCGAAAGAGACATAAGTATTGTGTCGAAAGACATCAATCGCAACAAGGGAGCCGGAAGTGTCATTCCGACTCCGCGATCCTAGAATTGGAATTGAAGCGATGCCTGCAAGTTACGTGGGTTGCCAACAACAGAGGTGATCGACCCGACTTGCGCCGTGCCGACCGTGGGGTTCGGGTAACCGAACTGTGGATGGTTGAAGACGTTGAACGCCTCAAACCGGAACTGGAAGTACATCTGCTCGTGGACCGGGAACGATTTGAAGATGGACATGTCGAGGTTCGTTCTTCCGGGGCCGATCAAAGAGTTGCGACCAGCATTGCCATAGGTATACTGCGCCGGCGACGAAAATGCCGATGCACGAAACCAGTTGGTAAGTGTTTTTGGGTAGGTGACTTTCCCCGTGATATTTGGGCGGCTACCCGTACCCGTATTGGTGGTCGACGTTCCCAGGACCGGCGAGAAGTAAAGGCCAGACTGCGTGAATAAGAGTCCATTGGTCTGCCATCCCCCGAGGAACCAATCGGTGGGGCCGCTCTTATCGAGGAAATGTTGTCCTTTGCCGAAGGGGAGTTGCCATAGGTAGGTGAAAGTAAGTCTGGTGCGCTGATCGAAGATCGAGTTGCTGCGCTCCGCCCTCAGGAATCGTGGATCTTGAGGAGTTGGTCCCGCGAGCCCGCCACTGAAATCCAACGGCGTGTTGTCGATGGAATGACCCCAGGCATAGCCGATCTGTGCGCTCACACCATGGCTCAGCCGCTTGTCCGCGACGAATTGCAGCGCATAATAGTCGCCTAGGCCATTCGAAACTGCGTAGTTGACATCGCTGATATTTGGATTGATGGCAAACAGTGGACGCCGCGTGTTCAACGGCGTGGGACCGGGTATTGCCTGATTAATGTTGTATGTGTTGTAAATGCGACGGCCGAGATTGCCAATACCGTACAGCTTCAGGACCATGTTGAGTTTAGATATTTCATACTCAGTGCCCAGGTTGAACTGCTCCGCATAGGACGGTCTAAAGTTGAGCGAGATGGAGGACTGGGATCCGCTTGGGTTGTCCGCTAACGCGAAATTCACGGTCGGCAGGGCCTGAAATCCCTGGCTCACCGTGGTGCCAGGCGTAATGTCGCCGGGTGAGACACTACTTGTCAGGCCGAATGGAATGTTCCGGGCAAGACGCATGTTGAGTGCTTCACTGCCCGAGGCATTGTAGAAAAGACCAAAGCCGCCGCGCAACACGGTATTTGGCAACACCTGATAGGCAAAACCGACGCGAGGTCCCCAATTCTTCCGGTAGGGCAGCACACCTGCAGTCAGACTCACTCCGTTCCGTCCGGCAACGTCCATTTTTCCCGTTATTGGATTGAAGTTCGACCAGCGATCCAACTCCTCACTCGGGGGGCTGAAGTAATCCCAGCGCAAACCATAGTTCAGCGTCAACTTCCTCGTCATTCGCCAGTCATCAGCGACGTAAAGTCCGTACTCGTTGAGGCGGATTCCAGGAAAGGGAAACGTATAGTCGTGGCCAATTGAAGTGGGGTACCCCAGAAGCATGCTGGCAGCACTGTCGCCACCACTTCCGGCGGGATTTCTCGAATCCGTCAGTGCAGGCGAAAAGTTGAAGCGACCGTTGCCCATATTGGTTTGATAGATCGTCAGCTGGCGGCGCCGGAAATCAACACCAAACTTCAGCGTGTGAGACGATCGAGTCCAAACCAGATTGTCGAACACCTGGAATGTGTTTTCGCGCCGGTAGAGCGGGAGAGACCGGGTCTGGCCAACACCGAGATACGTTGACGGCGAGAAGATCGTTATGTTTTGTTCGCGAGGTGTCACGTTCGCATTCGGAACGCCGAGCTGGTTAGCGAGCCCTCCGTTAGGGACAAAGTCAGCAGGAACATAATCCAGCTTGTAACGGCTGAAACCGAAACGGAAGTCGTTGACGATCGTCGGAGTGAAGACCCTTGTGTAGCCCAATGCTGTTTGTGATGTCGGCGTGGCGGACGTGCCGGCAAAAGACGCTTCGTCGCTCAGGTGAACTGGGGTGGAGATTCCAGGAATCGTCGTTACCGGATAGGTGCTTGGCGCTATATTCGTCGTACTTTGGTAAGAATATCTTCCAAAAACGAGGTCCCTGGGCGCAATTTGCTCATCAATTCGGCCGTCGAAAGAGTTAGCGTTCTGGCTCTGCAGAAGATTCGACGAATAATTATTGAAGCGACCCGTGCTAGTGGGCAGAGGATATGCATTGAGCATTTTTACTGCGATCGGATCGCGGCGATTGAGTGGGATAAAGTTGTTGGCGAAGGCGGTGCGAATGAATCCACCAGGATTTGCCGGGTTCGGCTGTGTAGTCAATGGATCATATATGTTCGCAACTCCAGGGGTCGTCTCGACCTCGCTGAAGTCCCCTGCACGTTCTTTTATGGTAGGAACGTTGCCGAGAATAAACAACTGAGTGGTATTTCGGAATCCCTCATAATCGGCGAAGAAGAAGGTCCGATTCTTGCCGTTGTAGACCTTCGAGATAATTACGGGTCCACCGATGGAAAATCCGAACTGGTTAAGCCGGAAAGATGGGAACGGAGATGGAGGTCGATTGAAATAGCCGCGTGCGTCCACAGCCGAATTGCGGATGTACTCGAAGACGCTGCCGTGCAGTTGGTTCGTCCCCGATTTTGTGATCACGTCAATCACAGCGCCTGAGTTGCGTCCAATATCCGCGCTATAAAGGTTGGTCTGGATCTTGAATTCGCGTACTGCGGCCACAGGCGGGCGGACCACAATCGACAAAGTAAGCCGCTCGTTGTCGTCCACGCCGTCGATCAGAAAGTTATTGTCGCCTTCCCGATTGCCGTTGGAGAATATCTCCGACGCAGGCCGCCTGTTGTCCGGGCGTGTTCCGCTCTCGATGGTACCTGTCGCAGACTGTCCCACTCCGGTGACTCCGGGGCTCAAGGTGGCTAACTGAGTAAAATTGCGGCCATTCAAAGGCAGTTGGTTGACCATCTGCTGACCTATTACTGTACCCACTGACGAAGATTCCGATTCCAACAGCGGGGCCTGACTGACCACCTCGACCGTCTCCGTTTGCGCGCCGACCTTCAGCGTCAGGTCCAATTGCGCTTGCTGGTTCACCTGAAGACTCAACCCAGTCTGCACTAACTTACTGAAACCCTTTGCCTCAACAGTGATGGTGTAGTCACCGGGTGGAAGCTGGCCGAGCACATAGTGGCCGCTCTTTTCACTGACTGTACTGTGCGCGATGTTCGTGGCAATGTTATTGGCCATCACCTGCGCACCGGGAACTACCGCGCCGGAAGCATCCTCTACAGTGCCGGACAGCTCGGCGGTCGTGGCTTGCCCAAAACTCTGCAGGCTAAGCAATAGTATGACTGCCATCAAACCAAATATTTTTCGCAATTCAGTTCTCCTCATCTTAGCCAGCGCCAGAACCTCTTAAATTCGGTGCGCCGATCACTCTATAGCCCAAATAAGAAAAAAATCAATACATTATTGAACTAAGTTTCATTTTCTTGATTGAACGACCCAATAAATGCCTCTAAACACTCCCTCAAGCAAACGGAATCAATTTCGGCTACTATTGGGTTGTCACACACTTCGCAGGTGTCAACTTCTTATGCTTAAAGGCAAGACTGGGCGTAACTTAAGAGCCAAGAGCACCGATGTCTCTGGTGGCCGGGATAAGTACTTCTCCCGCGCGGTGAGTAAAGCTCTAGAGGTTCTGGAATTTCTTCAGACTGAATCAAATGCCTTGTCGATGAATGAGATCGCTCAGCGACTTCAACTCTCCAAAACATCTGCATTTCGGCTGTTGCGGACGCTGGAAACAACGGGATATATCGCTTTGGATGGCCGCGGACAATACAAGCTCGCCCTCGGCATTCACGCCGTAACTCCGGCGCAGTGGCTTGGCAAGCTGGTTCGTGTGGCCATGCCGCATATTCAGGCGTTGAACCTTGAACTTACTGAAACCGTCAGCCTTGCGGCATTATTTGAGAACCGGGTAGAAGTGGTGGCCGTCGTCGAAAGCCCGCACGACATCCGAATGAGCAACGTGGTCGGTCACATCTTGCCGCCCAATGCCAGCTCTCTCGGAAAAGTAATCACTGCCTTTCAGCCGCCCGTTCAACGGGAGCGGCTGCTCCGAAGCTTCAAAATATATCGATTTACCGACCAAACCATTACAGATCATAAAGACCTGAGCCGGGAATATGAGAACATACGGCTTCAAAAATTTGCGATTGATCGTGAGGAGTGCGCTCCTGGCGGGGTTTGTTTTTCTGTACCGATCTTTGGAGCGGGTGGTCAGGTCTTTGCAGCAATCAGTTTGTCAATGCCAAAAACCCGGCTGCACAACTCTGAGCAGGAGAAATCAATCATTACCGAACTCCGTGCAACTGCAGATCAATTGGCCCTCGACTTCGAAGGCGCCTAAATTCTGCCCGGACCTTTCTCAAAAAGACATAACATGTGTCGACTGCGGCTTAGGGGGTACCCTCGGCTCATTTGCGACATCGCGACAGATGTAACCCTAGATGATTTATGGATCGTATTTCATTTTCTGCACTTCTGTTGCACTTTTAGCTTGACGCTTCTCAACTGCTGCATATAATTCCGCTGTCGCGAACATTGGTATCGCGAACTTCACAAAGAAGATTACCGGAACCTTATGCGACGCGTTTATCAGTCTTTGACCTTGCTTGTTCTTTCGGCTCTTCTGGCATCCTGTTCCTTCGCCCAGACCCAGCTCGAGACCCGGATCGGCCACACGGACTTCAGCAAATACAAACGCAGCCGCTCTCATGAAAGTGCCGGCGACATGGCATGCATGTTGCTCGTTCCCCCCACCGCGATGGACATCAACCTCAATTTCATGCACCGCTGCCAGATCATGCCTGGGGGAGGCGTCGGACATCACTTCCATAACTCGACCGAAGAGATGTTCATCGTCTTCGATGGCCAGGCTGAGTTCACCATTGATGGCCGAACCACAGTTCTGCATGGAACCGTTGGAGCGCCCGTTAGGATGGGCCACTCTCATGCTATCTACAATCCCTCTGACAAACCGGTCGAATTCATGAACATCAACATTGCCTCCATCAAAGGTCACTACGATGCATTCAACCTCGCTGATGCTCGCGTCGGCGTGCCCAAAGATGCGATACCCGTTTTCATGACCATGAACCTGGACAAAACATTGCTGACCCCTGAGCAGAACTATCACGGCGGTCAGGGGACGGTGCGCTATCGGCGCGCGTTGGACTCTGACGTCTTTCTGACGAACTGGGCTTTTGTCGATCATCTTCTGATTCCGGCCGGAGCATCGGAAGGATTGCATCGCCACAAGGGCGTCGAAGAAATCTATTATGTGCTCAACGGAGACGGTCAGGTTCGGATAAATGACGAAACGACATCAATCCATAAAGGCGACGCCGTACCTATTCGTTTCAACGAAGCGCATTCCTTCGCCAATGGCGGAACGGGAGACCTGGAACTGATGATTGTCGGTGTTTCCGCACAAAAGAACGCGCTGGATACCGAATTGGGCGAAACGGCAAGAGCACATTGATGTGTGGTCGTCCGCGGCGATCTCTCTGTATTGTCCACAACGCTCCATCCAAAATCGAAGCCTTCACAGACTGCGTATCAACTAAGGAACAGGAGAGACAGATGGTCAACAGGTTCTTTCAAATTGCACTGATTCTCCCGCTTCTCAATCCCATGAGGGCCCCAGCCCAACAAACTGCATCCGCGTCTTCGCCGTCTATATCACTCGCACGGCGGATCGCTCACACCGACCCATCGAAATACCACCACATCCCATCGGTGCACAACGGCGCGGGTCCGATGGACTACATGCCGCTCTACGACACTCGCAGCCCCGACGTCGCAAGGTTCAACCTGGGCACAAATCTATTCTTCCTCCACCGGGGCATCATCCCGCCTGGAGGCGGAATTGGAGCGCACTTCCACAATCATTGTGAAGAGATGTTCGTCATCTTCGACGGAGAAGCGCAGTTCACCATAGACGGGCGCACCTCGCTCCTAAAGGGGCCAGCCGGAGCACCGACGCGACTAGGTCACGCCCATGCCATCTACAACTCGTCGAACAAGACCGTCCAGTGGATGAACATCAACATTGGATTAAACCACGATTTTTATGACGCCTTCAATCTCGATGATTCTCGTGTCGGCGCACCTGTCGACACAATCCCGACATTTATTGCGATGCATCTCGATCGCTCACTGTTGAAAGCGGTAGACCACATGAATGGTGGCAGCGGGACCGTTCAATATCGTCGCGCCCTCGATCCCTCTGTCTTTTTCTCCCCGTGGTCGTACGTCGATCATCTTCTCCTCCCTCCCGGCAGCTCCGTGGGTCCCGACGCCGCACCGGACATGAGCGAGGTCTACTACGTGCTCGGGGGAGACGGAAAAGTAAAACTTGGATCCGAGACAGCTGAAATCCACAGCGGCGATGCGATCCCCGTTGGATTGAATGAGACGAAGTCGTTCACAAACTCAGGCAATGCTCCTCTCGAATTCATGATCATCGGCATAGCCCGCGATATGGCGGCTAAAGAAGCGTTCATGATCTCCCCTGTCGGCATGACGGGAGTTCCTCGGACCTCTCGATAGAAAACAAACCTCATGGTCGCACAGAATCGGAAAAGAAGTTCAAGGAGACACCGAATGCCTAAAGTAATTGATACTCACGCCCACCTCGGAGAATGCTGCGTCTTCGGCCTATACAGCACCGAGCAAGAGATGATCCGGCGGATGGACGAATGTGCAGTTGACGCCACAATCGTTCAACCCTACCCAGGAGCAAAGGATTATGTGAAGAGGCACGATGAAATCGCTGCTTTATGTGCGAAATATCCAGGACGTTTTTTTGGTCTGGCCAGCCTCAGTCCTCATATAGGCCGGGATAAGTATCAACGAGAAGTGGAACGTTGCGTGAAGGAATTGAAGTTTGTGGCGGTCAAACTTCACACCATAGGACACGGCGTCAGTCCTCTAACAGAAGACGGAGACATGGTATTCGCAACGGCCTTTGAATTGGGAATTCCAGCGATGGTCCACACCGGCGCTGGTATTCCCTTCTCCCTGCCGGCACTCTGCATTCCTGCAGCCAACAGATATCCCAAACTTAAGATCGTTCTCGCACATGCCGGGGGCGGAATCGTCTCCGCCGAGGCCCAGGTAGCCGCTTCCATCTGCAGCAACCTTTATCTCGAGACCTCCTGGTGTCTCGGCGAAGACATTCGATGGATGGTCTCAACCATTGGTGCGGACCGTGTCATGATGGGTGCCGATCTTCCCAGTAATGTGCCCGTCGAATTCGCGAAATACCGTGCTCTCGATCTCGAACCGGCGGTCTACGACAAAGTAATGGGGACGACGGCCATCGAAGTATTCAACCTGAAATGGTGAGGGAATCATGCTCGTGTTGCACATTGAACTTAGAGTGAAGCCGGGGCTTGAACAGGTCCTGGAAAAAATGTATCTCGAAAGATTCCAGCCCGCCATCTCTGCCCAGGAAGGTTTCAACGCGGTGCAACTGCTGCACTCAAACGATCACGATGCGAATTATCGCCTTTGTCTCACCTTCGATCAACAAGCGTCCCAGCAAAAATGGGTAGCGACAGACCTCCACCAGGAAGTATGGCCCGCGATCGCCGACCAGTGCGCAGAATTCTCCGTCCAGGGTTACAGCACTGTATAAAGGGACTCGATCGCCGCATCTACAAGATGTAGTTCCAGACGAGGAGCCCCATGGAGCGCGTTGTTCCCCAGTACGTTAGTCGGTCCGTTCCGGTACCCCTAAGCAGCCGGGTCCCGTGGTACAAGAGCACTTTTCCCACCTACGCCGGTATCTTTCTTTGGGTTGGCTTCTACCTTAAGCTCGCAGAACCCACCATTAGCTATGCCGATATCAGTGTTTGCCTCTGGGGGCTGCTGGTCGCTGGCCTGCTCTGTTTCGCGCTCTATTACTATGTCCCGGCGATGCTGGGAATGCAGACCGGCCAACCACTTTATGTAGTCGGCACTTCCACCTTTGGAACAACGGGGGGATATCTGATCCCAGGATTAATGATGGGCTTGCTCCAGATCGGTTGGGTAGCCGTGGTCAGCGCCGTTTCCGCGGACTTCATCATGAAAGGACTGAATCAAACATCCAAAGTCCTATCGACCGTTATTATCATCGTCTGGATATACAGTCTCGGTTGGGTAGCCATCAAGGGCATTCACTACGTCGGTCGTGTCGCCAAGTTCATGAATTGGGTTCCCCTGATCATGATTCTGATCGTCTTTTATGCGAACAGAGAGGGCATCGCGAACTATCACCCTGCCCATCACGAGGAAACGATGGGCTTCCTCAATGTACTCACCATCGTAATCGGATACTTTGCTACAGCCGGTGCCGCTGGCGCTGACTTCGGAATGAACAATGGCAGCCGCAGGGACGTACTCCTCGGCGGGATCTTTGGTATCGTCGGCGGAGCGTTGATTGCCGGTGGCCTGCCTATCCTTTCTGTCGCAGGCTATCTCGGCCGCGGCATCGGACCTCAGAGCTACGACTACACCGCCGCAATTTCGAGCGTAGGTGCTCTGGCGCCAGTGATGTTTTTCCTCTTTGCCATCGCGTCCATGGTGCCGACCTGCTTTTCATCGTTCATCGCGTCTAATAGTTTCAGCACAATGTTGCCGAAAATTCCGCGAACCGTCTCCACTCTCGCCGCTCTCACGGTAAGCGTACTTTTGGCGGTCACCGGTGTTGCCAACAATCTCGTAGGGTTCTTCAGCCTTGTGGCCGCCTCCTTTGGCCCGATCTGTGGAGCAATAGTGGCTGACTACATCAGCTCTGGAAGACGATGGTCCGGGCCACGAATCGGAATCAACTGGGCCGGTTGTATTGCATGGATCGTGGGTTTTCTGGTCGGAATACCTGAGCACCTTCCGGCAATACCCACAGCCTGGGTAAAAGCCGACAATCCCTCTGGACTGTATTCATTCGTAGTCGGCTTCTTGGTTTACCTAGTCCTGGCTAAAGCGGGATTGCGTCCTCCCGTCGTTGAGAAGGCCATTAGCGCAACCGACGTTCAACCGCTCCAATCCCGGTAGAGGCGAGCATCAATGACTCAACAATTGTGGACATCAGTCGACGACTACATCACTGATCTCTTTGTTCCCTTCGACCCCGTGCTGCAGGAAACTTTTGCAACGAGCGAAGCCGCGGGACTGCCATCCATCAGTGTTGCTCCGAACGAAGGCAAACTATTGATGTTGCTTGCGCGCCTTTGCGGAGCACGAAACATTCTTGAGATAGGAACCCTGGGCGGATACAGCACCATATGGCTGGCGCGTGGCATGGCCTCCGGGGGCAGCTTGATCACATTGGAGGCCATCGCAAAACACGCGGAGATCGCTCGCGCTAACATTGCTCGCGCAGGCCTTGCCGGCACGGTAGAGGTGCGGGTAGGTTCGGCGGGCGATACATTGCCGCAGCTCGCCGCCGAGGGTTATGGCCCATTTGATCTCATCTTCATCGATGCAGACAAAGAGGGCTACCCCGAGTATCTTGCGTGGGCCCTCAAACTCTCCCGCCCCGGCACGATCATTGCCGATAATGTCGTACGCGAAGGGAAAATTTTGGGTCCGGCAGACAATGACCCACGCGTCCAAGGCGCCCGTCGTTTCAATCAGCTACTCGCAGAAGAGCCACGCGTGAAAGCTACTGTAATTCAGACCGTCGGCGAAAAAGGGCATGACGGCATAGCAATCGCCATCGTCATCGGCCGCATGACTAGTAAAGACGACGCGATGTCAACACTTGATCGGAACCAAAACTAGTTGCTTTCACAGGAGTTCTAACTGATGAAACGTCGGTCCTTTCTCAAGTCCCTGTCAGCCACAATGGTCGCAGCTGCAACAAGCGGGCTTCCCGTATTTGCCAGCCTTCCAAAGATGAAGATCACGCGAGTAAGAGCGTACCTGCCGCCAAACCCAAATCCGCTATTCAATCAAAGCGACATGGTCGTCACTGTTGAGACCGACACTGGAATCATCGGCGTCGGAGAAGGGGGATCAAAAGACCTGCTGGAACAGGCTGCAGGGCGATTGATCGGCCGCGACCCGCAGCATATCGAGCAGCTCTGGCAAGACATGAATCGCGCCTTCTTCTACCCCGCAGGCCGTGAAAGAACTGACGCCATCGGCGCACTGGACCTGGCCCTGTGGGACATCAAGGGCAAAGTACAAAACCAGCCAATCCATGAGCTACTTGGCGGAATGGTTCGCAATTATTGCGAGTGCTACAACACCGCAGGCATCATTCCCGGTATAACTCCAGGCATGCCCATAAAAGAGCGGGCTCGGGCCACCGTTGAAGCTGGCTATCGGGCCTTCCGTTTCGGCGCTATGGACCTGCCGCGCGATAACAGTGTCTTCAACACGAGAGAACGAATCAACCACCTCACCGACGAATGCGCAGCAGCGAGAGAAGGCGTTGGCAAAGACGGCGACTGGGTCATCGATTTTCATCAACGCTTCGACCTCCCCGACGCCATCCGAGGCTGTAACGAAATCGAGAGCCTGGCCCCATTCTTCGTAGAAGATCCAGTTCGTACCGAAGCTTTCCTCCAGGACTTGCCCATCTTGCGCAGCAAAGTGAACGTCCCCTTGGCCGCAGGTGAAGAATGGGGCAATCGTTGGGACTTCAACCCACTCGTCGAACGCCACGACATCGACTTTGTTCGCGCTACACTACCGAACGTCGGCGGCATCACCGAGATGATGAAAATCGCTGCTATATGCGAAACACACTTCATTGGAATCGTTCCGCACTTCACCGGCCCCATCGCAACGGCGGCCATTGTCAATTGCTTAGGCACTTACTCAGGGCCAGTGCTGATGGAATACAACTACCAAGGACGCACCCTGCCGCACTTGCCTGTATGCCTGGACTTCAAGAATGGAAAGCTCTATCCCAATGAGCGACCCGGCATCGGAGTCGAACTCGACTTCAAACAACTGAAACAGGTTGCCGAGATTACAGAACCCGTCACGGCGCGCGCCCAAACCTACTTCAGACCAGATGGCTCTATTACCAACTGGTGAATCGGGATGCGTTATTGAACAAGGGATTCGATATTGGAGGACGAATGACAGAGGTGTACAAGTCGCTTCAATCGGAAGCCGCGTTGAAGCTAGCAAAATGCTCACCCGTTGGAGCAATTTCAATTAGGCGAGCGCTTCGGCTCAACCGAACACCGACATCAGGTAGCCGGAGCGAACAACTGGCATGAATAGCTTTCCGATACAATCAGCGCCAGCGCTACCGATACGATATCTGTTGGTGACCTGGCTATTTGTCCTAAGCGCAGTCGCCTACCTCGACCGAACGAATATATCCATTGCTGGCATCCAGATAAGCAAAGAATTTGCCATTGATAACAGCCAGTTAGGTTGGGTTTTCAGCGCATTTTTGATCGGCTATGCCGCCTTTCAGGTCCCGGCCGGACTTCTTGTTCATAGATTTGGCACACGTCTAGTTTTAACCTTCGCCGTGCTTTGGTGGGGGCTATTCAGCGTACTTACTGCACTTGTGCCTCCCAGGCTTAGCGATTCTGTCATCATTCTCGTGCTCGTTCGCTTCGCACTCGGCGCAGGCGAAGCAACAATGTATCCGGCAACCAGTCAGTTTGTAGAACGTTGGTTTCCTAGGCGCGAACGCGGAAAGGCCAACGGCATCATTTTCGGAGGGGTTGGTGTCGGATCAGGCCTTACTCCGCCGATCGTTTCCGCAATTGTCGTGCACTACGGCTGGCGTGCGTCCTTCTGGTTCAGCGCCGCAGTTGGAGTCGTTGCGGGAACGATTTGGTATCTCATCGCGAGAGATACACCCGAGCAACATCCTTTGGTTCGAGATCCCGAGCTTGATCTCATTCTCAAGGATCGTGAACCTTCAGCGGATAGCACCCCATCGAACGGCCAGCTCCGCAGCGGTAACCGCGCCGTTCCCTGGGTCCGAATCTTCACCAGCAAAGAAGTACTTGCTTTGACGCTCAGCTATTTCTGCTTCGGTTACGTCGCGTGGGTCTTCTTCGGATGGTTCTACATCTACCTCGCCCAAGCGAGAGGGCTGAATCTCAAAACCAGCGCGCTTTATTCAACGCTACCTTTCGTGGGAATGACCATCGGCTGCTTGTCAGGGGGCGTAGCTAGTGATTGGATGGCGCAGCGTTTCAACTTGCGTCTTGGCCGCTGTTTACTCCCCGCATCTTCGATGACACTCACAGCTCTTCTCCTGGTACTAGGTTCCAGAGCGGAGCAAGCCCAGACGGCAGGCATGGTCCTGGCCCTCGGAGCTGGCATGTTATATGTCTCCGCCGGTTCCTTCTGGGCAGTCAGTGCTAACTTTGCCGGAGAATACGCTGGCTTAACCTCAGGAATCATGAACATGGGCGCACAAATCGGCGGCGCGTGCACCACCTCACTAACACCTGTTATCGCGGCACACTTCGGATGGCAGATGTCGTTCTTCGTAGCGGCTCTTTTCGCCACTTTGGGAGCAATCGCCTGGCTCATTGTCGACCCAAAACGCAGCCTGCTAGCACCAGATATTCAACTTGACGCAGGTTTGCAACCTTTATGAACGCACCCTGTCATCCAGGCATTTATAAACAGAATGATCGACAATCCGAACACCCACCAGAGGAACAAGTGAATCAGATCGATCTCAGTCATCGCCACGCCGTTGTCACTGGAGGAGCACAAGGACTCGGCCTCTCCATTGCAACCCGCCTAGTGGCGTCCGGAGCCTCAGTCTCGCTTTGGGATCGAGATGCGGACGCTCTCAAGCTCGCTTTCGGTCAGCTGCAAGCCCCAAGCGTCCTGTCCACAGAGACGGTCGATGTCTCCCAACCGGATAGCGTGATGACGGCAACGGAAAACACGATACAAAGGTACGGCAAAATCGACATTTTGGTCGCCAGCGCCGGTATCGCCGGCCCAAACTTCAAATCCTGGGACTATCCTTTCGACGCATGGAAGCAGGTAATCGACATCAACCTCACTGGGGTCTTCCTTTGCTGTCGCGCAATCGTTCCCCACATGCTGCGCCAGAACTACGGTCGTATCGTCAACATTTCGTCGATTGCGGGCAAGGAGGGTAACCCAACCGCCTCCGGATACAGCGCCGCCAAGGCGGGAGTCATCGCGTTCACCAAATCGCTAGGAAAAGAGACCGCCCTCAACAATATCGCCGTAAACTGCATCACTCCCGCAGCCGCGAAGACACGCATCTTCGATCAAGTCACCCAGGAGCACGTCGATTTCATGCTGTCGAAAATTCCCCGGGGGCGATTTCTCAAAGTCGACGAAGTGAGTTCCATGGTAGCTTGGCTAGTCTCGGAAGAAAACTCCTTCACCACCGCTGCCGTCTTCGACCTGAGCGGTGGCCGTGCAACGTATTAGCTTGACCAGGCTAGCCCGTCGAAGAGGACAAAAAATCGGGGAACAAAAATTTGGACATCAAACAGATGACTTCCTACCCAAGTCTCCGCGAGCGCGTCGTTATCGTGACAGGTGGTGCAAGCGGTATCGGGAAAGCAATTGTTGAAGCATTTGCAATGCAAAGCTCACGCGTCGCGTTTCTGGATATACAGGATGCGGCCGCGGACCGTCTCATCCAAGAAATTGAAGCAGCCGGGTTCACGCCACCGGTCTACATCCACTGCAACCTAACCGACATCGCGGCGATCAAAGCGGCGGTTGAAAACATCCTGCGGAAATTCAATAGAGTCGATGTGCTTGTCAACAATGCCGGGAACGACTCTCGACATTCCGTTGCAGAAGTTACTCCTGAGTCTTGGGACCATGCAATGGATGTCAATCTCAAACACCAGTTTTTCATGTCCCAGGCAGTTATCCCGTCCATGAAACAGGCAGGCCAAGGATCGATTATCAACATGAGCTCGATCAGTTGGGTTATCCCGTCAACAGGTCTTCCCGTGTATGTGGCGGCAAAGGCCGCTATCGTTGGTTTGACCCGCACGTTAGCCCATGAGTTGGGCGTTCACAATATCCGAGTCAATAGCGTCATGCCGGGCGCGATTCAAACTGAGCGGCAGGAGCGACTCTGGTTTTCCGAAGCCTACAAAGCCGAAATCCTTAACCGGCAGGCGCTGAAACGGATCATTAGGCCTGACGAGGTTGCTCGCCTTGTCCTATTCCTTGCTGCAGAAGACAGCTCCAGTATCACCAATCAGAGTTTCGTCATCGATGGTGGCTGGATCTAAGGATAAGGACCCTGAGCAACCCGACCACATGCCGTAAAGGGAATTGACTGACATCTATGGAAAAGTAGCGGTCACAAGAATGTTAAACCCGGGGCGTTCGGGCTGAAACTGAAATCTGATCCTCGGTTCTTTACCCCCATTCAGCGAGCAGACGGCCGGGCATCCCTAGAGCGAGGATCGCGCATCAAAGAAAGCACCTTGGTCACACGCCGAATTCCTTGGAGAAGAGCCCTTGATTCCGTTGGGCGATTTCTCTAAACTTGCGAAGATTGCTGCGTAATTGGTTCGGTGACGTGGTCGAAAACTCTTAGTTTGACCCGCATTCGAACAGGAGAATCCTGATTTTATGGCGACGACCGCCTCGGTTCCGGCTAGAGCAAACAAGAAAACAAAACCTTCTGAAAACGGCGCAGGCGCCAAGCTTGCTAGACCCCAATCGCCCGCTCAACCCGACGATCTAGCGCTCATTTTGGCAAGCCTTCAGACAATGCGGGACGGTGACTTTTCTGTTCGGCTTCCGGTAGCGTGGGTTGGCCTCGAAGGGAAGATCGCTGACACCTTCAATGATATTGTTGCGGCGAACGAGCAAATGGCCGCTGAACTAAACCGAGTGGGCCAAGCCGTCGGCAAAGAGGGAAAGACGCGGGAACGTACCCGGTTCCAACAATCCCGCGGATCCTGGGGAAAGATGGAGGCCTCAGTCAATACGCTAGTCGAGGATCTGCTGCGGCCTACGACAGAAGTTACTCGCGCGATAGCAGCCGTAGCGCAGGGAAATTTAGCCCAAACGGTACGTCTCGATGTGGGCGGACGACCCCTTGAGGGCGAGTTTCTGCGATCTGCCAACATCGTTAATACCATGATTCAGCAGCTCGGTGTCTTCACGGCCGAGGTCACCCGAGTTGCTCGTGAGGTCGGCACTGACGGCAAACTTGGGGGTCAGGCTCAGGTACCAGGAGTAGCTGGCACGTGGAAGGACCTTACCGATTCCGTGAACTCGATGGCAAGCAACCTCACTGGGCAGGTTCGCAACATCGCCGAAGTGGCGACGGCAGTGGCCAGCGGGGATCTTTCGCGCAAAATCACCGTCGATGTCCGCGGAGAGATTCTCCAGCTCAAAGAAGCCATTAATACGATGGTGGACCAACTGCGGTCCTTTGCCTCCGAAGTCACGCGCGTGGCTCGCGAAGTCGGCACTGACGGGAAGCTTGGTGGGCAAGCCGTAGTCCCGGGCGTCGCCGGTACCTGGAAAGATCTTACCGACTCAGTGAATGCGATGGCTGGAAATTTGACGGCCCAAGTGCGCAACATAGCGGAAGTTACGACAGCGGTTGCACGCGGCGACTTGTCACGCAAGATCACGGTAGATGTCAAAGGCGAAATCCTCGAATTGAAGGACACCATCAATACGATGGTGGATCAGTTGAACGCCTTCGCCGGCGAGGTGACTCGCGTCGCGCGCGAAGTAGGTACGGAAGGCAAACTCGGCGGCCAGGCACAGGTCCTCGGAGTAGGTGGAACGTGGAAGGATCTGACTGAAAATGTCAACTTTATGGCCAGCAATCTTACCGGCCAGGTCCGAAACATCGCGGAAGTGGCGACAGCGATCGCCAATGGAGATCTTTCTCGCAAGATCACGGTGGATGTGCGGGGCGAGATTCTCCAACTCAAAGAAACACTAAACACCATGGTCGATCAACTCAACCGCTTCGCAGGTGAAGTAACCCGCGTGGCGCGCGAAGTCGGAACAGAAGGCCGGCTCGGGGGGCAGGCCAACGTGCCCGGAGTCGCCGGAACGTGGAAGGATTTGACCGACTCGGTTAACTCGATGGCCGGAAACCTCACAGGGCAGGTCCGTAATATCGCCGAGGTCACCACGGCTGTGGCGCGTGGCGATCTTTCGCGAAAGATCACCGTCGACGTTAAGGGAGAAATTCTTGAGCTGAAGAACACCATTAATACGATGGTCGATCAGCTCAACGCCTTCGCAGGCGAGGTAACTCGTGTTGCTCGCGAAGTCGGAACAGAAGGCAAGCTGGGTGGTCAGGCGCAGGTATCGGGCGTCGCGGGAACCTGGAAGGACCTTACCGATTCGGTCAACTTCATGGCCGGCAACCTCACCGCGCAGGTCCGCAACATCGCGGAGGTTGCAACCGCCGTCGCGCGCGGAGACCTGTCCCGCAAAATCACCGTCGACGTCCGCGGCGAGATTCTCGAACTCAAGGACACGCTCAATACGATGGTGGATCAACTCCGCTCTTTCGCTGGAGAGGTCACCCGTGTAGCGCGCGAAGTTGGTACCGACGGTAAACTTGGCGGCCAGGCCCAAGTGCCTGGCGTCGCCGGAACGTGGAAGGACCTTACCGACAACGTCAACTTCATGGCAGGCAACCTGACCGCTCAGGTACGTAACATTGCGGAAGTCGCGACCGCCATCGCCAGCGGCGACCTTTCCCGCAAAATCACCGTGGACGTGCGCGGCGAAATTCTGCAGTTGAAAGAAACCCTGAACACCATGGTCGAGCAGTTGCGTTCATTCGCCGCGGAAGTTACCCGTGTGGCGCGCGAAGTTGGCAGCGAAGGCAGATTGGGCGGTCAAGCCAACGTGCCCGGTGTCGCCGGAACCTGGAAGGATCTCACCGACTCCGTGAACGCGATGGCCGGAAATCTTACTGGACAAGTCCGCAACATCGCGGAAGTTACGACCGCGGTCGCTAAGGGCGATCTCTCACGCAAGATTACGGTGGACGTGAAGGGCGAAATTCTGGAGTTGAAGAATACCATCAACACGATGGTGGACCAGTTGAATGCGTTCGCGGGCGAAGAGACGCGCGTGGCGCGCGAGGTTGGCAGCGAAGGCCAGCTCGGCGGACAGGCGCAAGTGCTGGGCGTAGCGGGAACGTGGAAGGACTTAACCGACTCGGTGAACTCGATGGCCAGCAACCTGACCGGCCAGGTGCGAAACATCGCCGAAGTATCCACGGCTATTGCGAGCGGCAACCTGTCAAAAAAAATCACGGTAGACGTGAAGGGCGAAATTCTGGAGTTGAAAGACACCATCAACACGATGGTGGACCAGTTGCGATCGTTCGCTTCGGAAGTAACGCGCGTGGCTCGCGAAGTGGGAACGGACGGAAAGCTGGGCGGGCAGGTGCAAGTGCCGGGCGTGGCCGGAACGTGGAAGGACCTCACCGACTCAGTAAACTCGATGGCCAGCAACCTGACGGGCCAGGTGAGAAACATTGCTGAAGTCGCGACCGCGGTGGCCAGTGGCGATTTGTCGCGCAAGATTACGGTCGATGTGCGCGGCGAAATTCTGCAGTTGAAGGAAGCCATCAACACGATGGTGGATCA
>JAOAPF010000076.1 GCA_025462755.1 Edaphobacter sp. | reverse complement strand
ATCCGAAGGCTTTGGTCATAGCACCGCCACTAATTCAAGAACATGGAGCCGATGTAGAAAGGCGAAAGAAACACGCAACAGACTTAAAGGAGCGTCTTGAGAAGGTGCTACGAATAATCGTACCGGTTTACAACGAGAGAGCCGTCGTCCTGCTCCAGCGCGGCGAACAACTCAGTACGGGTCTAGCTAAAGCGGCGCGCGCATTAGGTGATTCGTGGGAATTTCGTAATCATGAAATAAGCGCCGTACGACGAGCGATGGCTATTGCCTTGACTCAACTATCTCATGTTTCGCATCTTCGCGATCCAAAGCTGCTGGACATCGTGCTAAGTCTCTTTCCTAGCAGAGATCCGCCTCTAGCAAGCGGGATTCATCAGGCACTTCGAAGGCTATCCCTCGTATCGGAAATTCATGAGGCCATCATAACGTTCTGCAATATGACGGCGCGGCATTTGGCCGGCGCGAAAATGCCCGCCAGTGAGAAAGCTGAAGCCCTCCTTCAACTTGCCAGGACACAAGCGCCCATCAGCGTAGCCGACGCATCGACCTTGTACGCCAGAGCAACGGCGGTTTTAGAGGAGATTGACCGTGACAGCATTTACTCTCTCAAAGTGATACGCGGTCTCGCTCACCGTTCAGTCATCGAATTTTCAGATAGAGAAAGGACAGTAATAGCCTGTCAAATTGCGGACGTGGTCGAGAATATTCGCAACTTCCTGGGGTACGAGGAGCAGTTTCCTTGGACAGACGTATTTCAGGTGTTGACTCGCCTGAAACCTGGCGTAGCACTTGCTGCAGCGGGTCGTTGGGCGGACGAGGATTTTATCGGACTGAACGAGTCACTTCAGCCTGTGGCAAGAGAAGCTATCGCAACTGGTGACTTCTCTCCAGCGGAGGTTTTCACAGTCTTGCCGCTGCTCAACCATATCGATGCGGAATTGATAGATTCTCTGGTGCCTAGTGACCCGGGTGCGCAGCCACTGAGACATGAATTTCCCGAGCAACTTGCAAAATACGCAGTACTTTCAATAGATCGCAAGGCAATATCAAGTCTGTTAAAGCGCGTTGCGATTTGGAATCCACCAGGTGGACAAGGCCAATGGCAGAAACTTGCCAACGAAGCCACCGCTTTCGCCAGTCGCGAAGAAGATCACACTGTGGCGCAGGCAGCGTCCCATTCCGACGCGGAGGAGCAGCGGACGAAAGCTGTTGGGACAGGAGTCGATCTAAAAACAAGGCTACATATTCCTGAAAGCGAGGCTGCGACTTTCACGACTTGCGAGGAGATCCACCGAGTTGTCCAATTCGCGAAGGAAAAGGAGAGGGCGGAGTTTGAATTCTTTTCGCTAGCAGAAGTATTTGCAGAAATGCGCGAGCGAGTTTCCATCAAAAATCGGCGGGCCCACCTCGAGGCACTTGCTATGTGCAAGTTTGGGGCCTTCGAGAAATATCAGCAAGCCAGTGCAATCACTGAGTGTGTCAAGAAATGGAAATCGGAGTCCCCGTCAGTGGATGACTGGGCTAAAGATGAGCTACCTGAGGTCGTAAAAGCTTTTTTACCGTACTTCGCTCAATCCATCGATCATTGGGAATGGAGCATCGCCAACATCATCGACATAGCGGGCTTCTCTGAAGACGTTGCGCGAGAAACCATTATCGGTGGCCTAGAAGAAAATGCGTCGGAACTGACCGCGCGAACAGTATATGAAGTCATAGAGGTACTGGCCAGATATCTGTCGTCGGCAGACGCCAAGAGAATCTTGGAAAGCCATCTTGACACCCAGATCGCGGTAATCGAATCGTCTCAAGTCCGCTATGACGAGGGCGATATTCCGGAGAGCGTGCCCGATGCACTTGCCCGATTGTTGTATGCGTTGCTGGGCGATCTAGACCTAAAAATTAGATGGCGCGCTGCACACTGTATTCGTCATGCGGCCTGCATGCCGAACAGCCTCGTGATTGATGCTCTATGTGCACAACTAACAAGAGTCTCGGACAACAACTTCCGGATAGCGAACGCGCCATATCTTTGGTTGGCCAGCCAACTGTGGTTAGTGATTGGCCTCGCGCGAAGTGCTGTAGAGGCGCCAGAATCGATACGGGCTCAGGCCGATACTTTGCTTGCAATTGCGTTGAATGACGGTTTCCCGCACTTGCTCATCAGGCACTTCGCGAAACAGGCTGTCATGGCTCTGGTCGATAGAGCAGAAATTACCCTTCAGACGCAAGAACAGGCGAAGCTAAGCATCGTCAATGTTCCGCAACTTCGAGCCTCAAAAGAACGCCAAGAACGTGGCCGCCGGCGTCGCGAAGACGGTCGTCACGAGGAAAGGCGGTTCTCATTCGACTCGACGGATACCTTGCCGTATTGGTATAGCGGGGCCGCGGCAGTCTTTGCGAATGTCAATTTGACTGAATTCACTGATGCTGCCGAGGCGTGGATAATTGAAAAATGGAAGGTCGCAGAGAGCACGCAAGCTTGGAAGGATGAACCGCGAAAGGTGCGGCTGGAAGCGCATCCATATGCGAGTTCAAATAGACACGGCTCCCTTCCGCAACACGAGAGATACCACACCCACTTGGAATGGCATGCCATGTGGTGCGCCGCTGGTGAACTAATGCTTACGCGACCAGTTAGTGACGAGCCGGACAACGAGTACGGCTCCTTTTCGTATTGGTATTCGCATTCCACTCTAACTCACCCACCTTACTGGCTTTCAGACTTGCGCCAACTGAAACCGCTTGAGAGACAGCTATGGTTCGCCAGCAAAGAAGAAAGTCAACAGAAATGGTTGCTAGCTGCCAATATGGATATGGCATTGGAAGCCCTAGGGCTCAATAAGAACTAAGACATGGTCGTTCATAGTTATTTTTCCCTTGCAGAGCAGCGACGCAAAAGCTCGACACGAGTTGCCTCAGCATTGATTTCGCCAAAGACAGCTAAGTCGTTGCTCAGGGCATTGCAGAGCATCCGAACCTGTCATGACTACAAGATTCCCGATGAGGAAGACGACCTCGAAATCAACGAGAAAGGGTACGACCTTAAAGGATGGCTACAAAACTTCTCGGGGGATAAGAAGCTGGACGAAGGCGATGATTTCCGAAGAGATGCGGGTCCACGTAGCTACCGGCCTGGAACGGACGTCAGTAGGGTACTTGGCCTTTGCATCGATTCGACAGCTCCGTTTAGGTGGCATGCTGCCAATACAGTAGATGCTTTCAGATACTTGGAGTGGAGCGACGATCTGGAAAAAGATCAGGAGCGCTACGATTCGGAGTCGGTTCGGTCTAGCGGATTCCGGCTGATTGCGAAGAGAAGTTGCGTGCTGGAGTATTTGAAAGCAAAAGGTCGCGACCTTATCGTGGAGGTCACCATTGAAAAGCGGATTGAAAAAAATGGCTATTCAGAAGAATACGAAGAGTCAACTAACGAAGTCACATTCGATCAGGTTTTTGTTCTCCGGCAAGACGGTACCATCGAAACGGCGTCGGAAAGTCTTGGCACTTGGACAACGGATATCCAACGAGCTTGACTTAGACGATTCTGTAGACACGCTAGGGCGCTGGATGGCTCATCACTTGGCTGAGCTTCTGATCCAAGCTGATGCAAATTGCCTTCCGCGGCAGCGTTTGCGAGCCCAACAGTCAGCGGCTTTAGTCACTCTTAAACTTTGGAAGCACCGAGCAGACGCATTACGCAGCATCGACCCGATGCTTCGCTACGGCGAGTTAATTCAGTACCTTGATGAACTGCGAAGTCCATCTGGCCGGTATTTTCCCGGCCGGCGAATTAAAACAGGAAGTGAGGGCATTAAGGACTCTGTCGCGAATATCTATGCCTCGACAAAATCGTTGGCAGCCTTGATTTCTGCATCGCTAGTTCGCGCGAGGCCCGCCCCTTCAAGCGACCCGTTGGCCTCAGCACTTACAACAGCCGAAAAGGATTTCGCGGCGGGGGCAGATGATCTGAAGGTGGAGATGGACGACGTACTTCCAATCTGGATTTGGCCTTACAAAAAGGAACCCGCTGAGTCGCCGGAACTGGAAGCGCTGGAATACCTGCAATCAACTGTGGACGAGCTTCAAGAACAAGTTACACACCTCAACTCGTTAATCGAGGCCGCGAGGATGTCACTTAAAGAATCCCCGCCCGCTTAACACGAATTATTTTATTGCGCCCGAGTAGAGGGCGCGAGCAAAGCAAGCCGAATGAGGCGGACAAAGAGTCGCCGGCACACTTCCCGAGTTGCGCATCAATGGAGACAAGAATGTTGTTCACGAAAGTCCGAATCGCGCCGCATCGCGCGCGTTCCTTGCTGGCGGGTTGCCTGGCGATCTTCTTCGGGGGCCAGGCGCTGGCCGCCGATAGCTACCCTTCCAAAGCTGTTCGACTGATTGTTCCCTTTGCGCCGGGCGGCACCACGGACTTGATCGCGCGTGTGGTGGCGCAGAAGATGGCATTGGTGTGGGCGCAGCCGATTGTGATCGATAACCGGGGCGGGGCGACTGGGCAGATCGGCACCGAGATGGTGGCGAACTCTGCCCCGGATGGCTACACGATCCTGATGAACTCGGCCGGCCTGGTGACCGATGCCAATTTTCGGAAGTTGCCCTACAACACGGCAAAGGCGTTCACGCCGATTACCAATGCGGCCAATACGCCGTATTTCCTGTTTGCCAATCCGGCTTTCCCGGTAAATTCGGTGAAGGAGCTGGTGGCCTTGGCGAAGGCGAAGCCGGACCAGGTTACGTTCGGCTCGTCGGGCATCGGCGGGGCGGTGCACCTTTCCGGCGAGATGTTCAACGCGCTGGCGGGCGTGCGTCTGATGCATGTGCCGTACAAGGGCACGGGCGCGGCGATTACCGCGTTGGTCGCCGGTGAAGTCGATCTGGTGTTTGTGGGGCTGCCCGCTGCCCAGCAATTCGTCAAGAATGGACGCCTGAAGATTATTGCGACTGCCGGCAGCAAGCGCTCTTCCTTTTATCCCGATATTCCCACCATTGCCGAAGCGGGCGTGCCGGGGTACGCGGCCGATAACTGGTTTGGTTTCTTCGGGCCGGCGGGCCTGCCTGCTGACGTGGAACACAAGATCGCCGAGACGACGGTCAAGGCCCTGGCCACGCCCGAGGTGCAGGAACAGCTCAGGCAATTGGGTGCTGTGCCCGTCGGCAATTCGCCTGCGGAGTTCAAGGCGGACTTCCAGAGCGAGATCGTGCGCTGGGGGAGGGTGATTCACGAACGGGGGATCAAGCAGGAGAAGTAGCCGGGCATCGGCGCCGTTACCCATACCGACGACCCTGGCCTCCATGGCACTGCCTTAAGCAAAATTACGCGCCCCGCGCCGTTCGTGGCGAGCTAGTCGAACCACGTGTGCCGGGAAAGTGGTAGCGCACGCGCCCTTCGACAGGCTCAGGGCGAACGGTGATAGTGACGAGATGCCATTCCTCGCCCTTAAGATAGTGCCATGCCATCTCCACCGGAAAAGTGACGAGGTAAACCGGCGCGGTAGCACTTTGAGGCGCGCGTCGCTGGCGAGGCGGCGGCAGGTGAGGGCGGGGAGGGTGGCGCAGTAGTCGGTGACGGCGATCATCTCCAGGATGGCGAGGAAGTGGGTTACCGAGACGGGGACTTCGCGTTTGAGGTTCTGGCGCTGCAGGGCCTGAAACTGCCCGCTGCAATACTGGCTACCCCGGTCGGCGTGGAAGATGGCGCCAAGACTTATTGATGCCGGCAAGCGGCCCGCGAACACAGGGCTTCTTCAGGCGATATGAGGCGGCCAACCATGAGCGCCGAGAGGCGCTTGCCCACGCCATTGCTCACGCATTGAGGAGCGATTCCAACACGCACTGCCAAGTGCGTGGCGACGGAGACCGAAGAACCCGTATGGTCATGGTCCAACGGTGATCAGGGTGAACGTTCCCTCTTTTAACCGGGGTCGGCGTGGCGGCGGCTGCGTGGCGGCGGGATCGACAGGTTCAGCTTCGGCGGCGACAAGGTAGATCTTGTGCGACGCAGGATCGACTGCCATGGTCCTGGCTCTTGGCATCGTGTTTACGGTTTGCTTTACCCGATAGTGCCCGGCGTTGCCGGCGTCGATCACGTTTAGCGTCCCATCGCTGTTGGAACTGAATGCCAGTTTCGCCGCCGCGTCGAACGCGGTGGCATCGCTGCCCCGGCCGATCGGCAGCGTGTCGATTATCTTGCCTGTATTGGCATCGACGATGACCATTTTCTGGTTATGGCAGCCGACAAACAAGCGCTGCGCGGCGGAGTCGATCGACAAGCCGGCCGGCTCATCGCAACTGGCGGACAAATCATGGCGATGCGTGACCTTGAGCTTGCGGGTATCGATGACGACCATCTGATTCTTGTCTTCAAGGTTGATGAACAGGCGGCCTTTGCCATCCGCCGCGAGAAACTCCGGGCTCCCGCCCAGCGGTATTGCAGGCAATGCCTTGCCTGATGCCGCATCGATAGGCGTCACGCTGGCGTTTCCTCCATTGACGGCGAACACACGCTTGCTTGCCGGATCATAGGCGATGCCGTCCGGCTTTTTCCCGGTAGGCGCGCTGCCCACGACCTGGAGCGTAGACAAGAGGAAGATCGTGACCGAATTGTTGTTGCCGTTGGTGATGTATCCACGGTCGAACTCCGGCGCGATGGCTACGCCGTGCACGCCATGGGCCGGAATGCTTCCCGCCGGCTGCTTTTTGTCGAGGTCGAATACGTCGACCTGGTCGCCATGGGCGATAAACAAATGCCGGTGTTCGCTGTCGATCGTCAAGTAGTCCCATTTCGTTTCGCCATCGAGATGCTGTTTTTCGATCACGTGATAACCCACCTCCTGCGCAAGGGAGGGGAACGGAAAGCCAGCCGCCGTCGCCACGATGATTGTGAGCAGCAGGTCAATCGTGCGAGCGAAGTAACGCGGAAGAATAGACATTCGACATCCTTTTAAACATTCTGATTTGGCGATACGCGAATTTCTTGCAGTCAATAGTGGAGCTGCAAGCCAACATAGGAAAGCAGGGTATTGGTGGCGCCCAAGGTGTTGTGCAGGTCTCGCCCGGCCGAAAGTAGAAGGGTGTAGCGCGGGGAAAAATCATAACGAGCCCCGAAGTTGAGGATCAGTTCCTCCTGGGATTGATGAACGGCGATCTCCTCG
>JAOAPF010000036.1 GCA_025462755.1 Edaphobacter sp. | reverse complement strand
TAAATCCGAATGCCTGTTCGGGCGAGGTAATTCGCTTTTCTGCTTTGAGCGCAACTGACGATACCAATAGTAGAAGTAAACCGACGATCTTCCTCATACACTCCTCAACTCGCCCGAATAGGGTTTTGGATTAGGCAAACTTGCAGATTCAGAGATCACATAACAGCAATATGCGCATGCTCTTCGCTTTGGCTGCGGATTCCGGACCAGTCGGGATGAAGTAGGAGTGTTGCTCCGAGCTCCGAACGCATGACGACTAGTCAATAGTGGGAACGGCGGCGGGTGGGGCAGAAATCAAACCGAAGAATTTCAATTCCCAACTACAGCCCAAATTGTCAATGAGAAATAGAGATTAGCTACAGCGTACGAGTATGAGGCAACAACAGAACCTGCACTTGGGGCGTACGTCCGCGAATTGAAGGGTGCTCTTCATACCTTTGTGAAATGTAATATACACGACTTGGGAGTG
The DNA here is from genome assembly GCA_025462755.1 of Edaphobacter sp. Classification (GTDB taxonomy): domain Bacteria; phylum Acidobacteriota; class Terriglobia; order Terriglobales; family Acidobacteriaceae; genus Edaphobacter. The sequence continues at coordinate 9,484 of JAOAPF010000036.1, read as the reverse complement.
GGAACGGAATTCTTTGTTCCATGGACGATAGCGAGAACGGGCGTCCGCCGACGAGGTCGTGTAAACACTCCCCAACTGTTTCTTAAAAATGAAAAAGCTAACAAACATCACGAATCTGGGGGAACTTACCTATCGCAGCATCACGGAGCAGTTACTAGGTTGCACGCTCAGCGAAGAACAGCATGACTCTCGATTTAAGGTCTGTATCGACATTCGGGACAATGCAATTCGAGGGAATGACACCCGTTCATACTACAGTCGACTGCGGAGGCATAGCAGCGCCTTCGAAAAGGCTAGTCCGTGGTATCACAACCATGATGACGCATTTCACCACCTTGGCACTCTGTCGCATGTGTTGTTCGAACACAGCGTGGGCAGTGACTTGTTCAGGTGGATGCCGGTTCAGTTAGCCAGACTCCTTAGAGTTTTTTAAGAACAGGTGTAATGGCCCATGAGGAATTCTCTCGTGGGCCATTTGTTTTTTGGGGAAGAGGTAGCGCGGTCTTTGATCAAAGACATTTTGTGATGCGAAAGTTGTCTACAGGCTCGCAACGAAAGGCTTGGTACTCTCCTTCGACAGGCGATCTCTACTGCGGTATATGCCTGCGTGGGCGAGTTCATGCTGCGAATGGCTCCGAATGCACCGTATGCAACAGCCAGATGGTCCGGGAGTTCTCGGTTCTACCAGGAGGTTATAGGCGACCTGCCAAAGCGGCCATTCGGGCGGAGCGCAGGACACGAGAGGAACAACGAGCGGCTACGACGGAGCGGACAGGCAACTTAGTTGTGATGCGTGCAGGCTAAATTCGGGGATGGCGTGCCGAGCGCGGCCGAGAGGCGAATCGGTAACTGTTGCTAAGCCGACGGCAGAAGCTGATCCGCGAGGCTGGGGCGGGGCCTACACCCGCCCCGTCGAAGTCTTCACCTCGGGCGGTCTTGATAGACAACTGATATACCTGCTGCGCCGTATGACAGCAAGAGCACAATATCCATCCAGAGCAGCCCACTTCCAGCGCCTTTGGACACTTGCAGGATGACGCAAACCAGCGAATGCGATTAGCACAAACAGTAGCGCCACGCCAAAGACTACGGCGCGCCCGAGAGAGTAGCGCTCGTATCTCTTTGGGTGGGGTTCAATTCGGCCGGTCATAAGTTCGAATTGTAGGTTCCCATAGAGCCTTTCAAGCTGGCTGTCGTAGCAACCCGACAGATCTCAACTCCGCTTCCGCAGGACCCAAAGCATGCCCGATACCCCCATCCATGCCACTACCGCGAGCCCCAACGTCAACCACGAGCTGTGCCCCGGTAAAAACCGCCACAACACCGCCGCGAACGCCGCCAGACCCATGGCGCCAAACGCTGCCCCCAGTGCATCGAGCGCCGCCGCGAGTCGGCCTCGCTTACGGCCATCCTGCCCAATCTCCCGCTTCCTCTTCACCTCATGCTGTTCGATCAGCGTGACCCCCGCCGGAAAGATCGCCGGAAAGGCCAGAAAGAGCCCGCCAATCACCGGCCCCCAACGCCGTGCGATCAGCCCCGCCGCTACCGTCACTGCCCCACCCAGAACAAACCGCACCAGATGCTCGCGAAGGTTCGTCTGTTTAATCGCCGAAAAGTTGGCTTCGATCCTCATGCGCTCACCGCAGCAACAAAATCCAGCACAGGCCAAGCGATACTCCCAGCCACACCGGCATCAAGACAAGCGTCGTCGCCATCGTCGATCGGCGATAACGCACCAGGGCCCGGCTCACCAGATACGCGTACACGCTGAAGGCAGTCGCACCCAGCACCATCGACCGCGCCTCTATCGCCGCATACTCCTTACCGTGCCGCGCTATCGTCATCCCCATCGTCGCCAGCGCGATTGAAGGAGCCGCTCCAACGAGACCAGCAAAACTCTTTGGCCGCAGAACATCCCCCAGCAACGCAAATGCGCTGATCACTGCGCCACCGATTAAAAACCTCAGGACAAACTCTTCCATCCGTCATGCCGCCACAACTTGCCGCACTTCGTCCAGCCTAGGCCGCCTTCTTTGCCTTCTTGATCAACGTCTCCGCCTCTGCAATCCCTTTGCATCCCAGCAGCTTGTACTCCTTGCCTTGAAGCTGGTGGTAGTTGACGAAGAAATCCTCCAGCTCACGCAAAAACTGCTGTGGCAGATCAGAAAGTTTGCGAACCATCGCGTAGATATGATTCGCATCCGCGACGGCCACCAGCCGGTCGTTGCGAATCCTCTTCTTCCCGTCAATCTGCTCTCCTTCAATGACGCCGATGAGCCGCGACGGAACCAGTACACCAGGAAACGCCGGTTCATCCATCAGCAGCAGCACATCGATCGGATCGCCATCGTCAGCCAGGGTCTTCGGAAGAAATCCGAAGTCATAGGGAAACACCATTCCCGCCGGCAAGACCTTCTTCAGAGAAAAAATCTCCTGCTCCGTATCGAAGGAAAATTTGTTTCGACTCCCCTTCGGCGTCTCCACAATCACCTGCAGTAATCCATCCTTCGTCCGCACCGGCTCCAGCCGGGTTGGATCGATCAGGCTCTTCGATTTCTTCTTCCCCATGGCACTCCTTTATTAATAGCCTGTTACAGCCTTAGAGAGGCTACTCTGCTTTCAGGTTGCACCAGCACGCTTTAGTAGTGAGTTCCAACCAGACAACGGACTCCAAAAATATCTGCATGGCCAAAAGCTGGGCGTGGAACGAGCCTGCAACAAGAGGGTCGGCACGGTATGCTCCAGTACAAGCAACAACGCGCCGACCCTCGGAACTGTCAGATCCAGCCCGGCCCGCGAACCTATATTCAATAAGCCGCCGCCCAAGGCAGACTGCTATTGCGGCTTTGGCAGTTCCATCAGCAGGCCGCCGTTCCCAGTCTGCACAGTCGGAAGCTGTCCGTTCCAGCGTTCGATCAGCGCTTTCTGGTTCTCGATCTTGCGCAGTTCCAGAAGCTGCGGAGTCAACGAGGTCTGGCGAATCTTGTTCGCCTCCGCCTCGCCGTTGGCTCGAGTCACAGCAGCCTTCGCTTCGCCATCGGCTTCGGCAACGGTCTTCGCCGCCTCTGCTTGCGTCTTCGCCAGTTCATTGCGCGCGCGCTCCGCGTCCTGAATCGCCTGCGCCTTCGACGTAATCGCAGTTGCAATCACCGCAGGGACCCGAGGCGCTCCAATAAAACCGAATTGCTGAATTCCGACGCCGACCGATTCCATCTTCTGCTGGATCAAAGCCTGCACCTTGTTCAAAAACTCGGCCTTCTGTTCGCCGTAGATCTGTTCCACGCTGTACGTTGAGGCGACCTCGTTGAGCGAGTTGCGAACGACGTCCCGAAGAATGCCATGCGTAAATGCGTCGAGATCGCTCAATCGGTACTTCACATAAAAGTCCGGCACACGATGCGGATCGATCGCATAGCTCAGCGAAACATCAGAGTAAATCTCCATCCCTTCCTTGGAGTTGAAGCTCATCTCCTCGTTAGAGGCTCGGCCTTCGCTCAAGTCGTGCGTCCACTTCACCGTCTGCACAAAGGTTGGGAACTCGATAATCTGGCTACGCAACGGACTGTAGAAGACCCATCCTGTCCGTATCGGAATCTCCGATGGACCTCGCTGCGAACCGCTCAGCACAATCTCCACGCCAACATATCCGGCGCCGATGCGAGTAATGGAGGCAACATAGTTGAAGAAGATCACAGCAGCGATCAGCAGGCCAACCACAGCCGCGCCAATCTTAATGAACTTCACCGGGAGAGCCCGTGCATCATGATTCCGGCCAGTGCCGGGATTCAATATTTCACCAAAGACAGACATCACATCCTCCAGATCTTTCTAAACGCAACAAAGCCGCCCGCCGCTGTCACCAGCAACAGGCACACGCCCCCCAGAACAGCTCGATCACTCGGCAAATTGAGTAGGTGGAACGCCGTCACCATGACCCAGTACAAGGGCAGCGTGACGAACAGAGAACCCAGCACCTTCCAGAACAGCATCATAGTCCCTGGCCAGTCCTTGCTTGGCCCGACAGTCATTTACAGCAGAAGGAATTGTATTCCCATTTTCGTAAAAATCCCGTTATGTGCGATATTCGATCCTCTCTGTGTCCTGATAAGCTGCTCCCACCATGAAGAAGAGATCCGCTATCGTCCTCCTCAACCTTCTTCTACCTCTCGCGGCCTGTAACCCGAACCCCAGGCCCACACCCGAACCCGTCCCTCGTCCCCGTCCCGCAACAGCACTTGCACTCGAACCCTCCGCCGCGGAACCCTTCGACTACTACCTCCTCAATCTCTCCTGGTCACCCGAATTCTGCCACTCGCACCCCAACGCAACCGAGTGCAGCCAGCACTCCGGGTTCGTTCTCCACGGGCTCTGGCCCCAGTTCAACAACGGCACGTTTCCCGAGAACTGCTCAACTGAGCCCGGCCCAAGTAATCCTGCCGCCTACAGCGACATCTACCCCGATCCCGGCCTCCTCATTCATGAGTGGCGCACGCACGGCACCTGCTCCGGCCTCTCACCCGACGCCTTCTTCACGCTAGCCCGCAACGCCTTCCACTCGGTCGCTATTCCCTCCACGCTATCCCATCTCGACCATCCGATCTCGATGCCTCCAAGCCAAATCCTCGACCTCTTTACCGAAGCCAATCCTTCCATCCCCAGATCAAGCTTCGCCCTCTCCTGCGGCAACAACTACCTCACCGCCATCGAAGTCTGCCTCAACAAAAACGCCCAGCCCACACCGTGCGGTCCCATCCGCTCCTGCCGCGCCAACACAGTCCGCATCACACCTCCATAGAGGTATCAGAGATGGCATCGCGTGACTACTCGCAACATGAGCATCGCGCGGTTCGAAACTAACGATTAAGCAAAGACAGCAGAAGGACAGATTTAACCCTTCGCCGGAGGCTTCAATCCCATCTCGGCCATCACCATCTGCAGATCCTTCCAGGCCTCGCTCTTCATCCGCGGGTCGCGCAGCAGAAACGCCGGGTGATACGTCACCGCCAGCTTCGCCCCGCGACAGCGATGCCACCCGCCCCGTAGCGCGCTCAGCGACTGTTTCACTCCCAGCAGATACATCGCCGCGGTCGCCCCCAACGCCACCACCACCTGCGGCTGCACCACATCGATCTGCCGCAGCAGAAACTGATCGCACGTGTTCGCCTCCACCGGTTCCGGAACACGATTCGCCGGCGGCCTGCACTTCACGATATTCGCGATGTAGACCTGCTCGCGCTTCAGCCCCATCGCCTGGATCATATTGTTCAGCAGCTGCCCAGCCTTACCGACAAACGGAACGCCCGAGGTGTCCTCATCCGCGCCAGGACCTTCGCCAACAAACATCAACCGCGCATTGGGATCGCCATCGCCGAACACAATCGTACGCCGCCCCGCGTAAGCAAGCGGACAGCGTGTACAGTCGCCAATGTCTTCTTTAATCGCTGCCAGAGCCTCAGCCTTGTGCTCAGGAGCCACCCGGCTCTCAGGCAAAGGCGCAAGATTGTCAAAACTCACCAACGTCGCAATCGGGGGCTCCAGAAAGGCAGGTCTGCTTGGAACTGAAATCGCTTCCAACTCCTCAACCACCACAGCCGCTTCAAGCGGCCTTGCCGGCGTCAGATTAATCTCGGCATGCACCGGCTCGCCCCGACGATAAAAGTCATGGACGCCGATATCCCGAAGGTACTCCACATAAGCCCGCAGCTGTCGCTCTGCTTCTCCTGCCATGGCTCTATGGTATCGCTATTTAGTGCACCGGAAGATCGAGCACCGGCTCCGCCACACGCTCCGGCAAAACGAACTTCACATGTCCTTGCTTGATTTCATCCTGCGCCACGCGGCAAGCCTTCATCGACTTGGCGACGATCAGCGGCGAGGCACCCGATTGCAACTGACGCGCCCGGCGCGCCGCACCTTTGACCAAACTGTATTTATTTAGGAAAGCACTTTCGATCGTCATGCGTTTCACCCCTGTAGTCTGAAGTTATAACTCACTGCAGCGAAAATGCGCCATTTTTTTTGAAAGTGGATAAAGCAGTCCCTAATCCTGAAACGTACTTAACGCCGCCTTCAACTTCGGCGAAGCAGCGTCCGTCCTGCAGCTTGAAGCAATCGCTTGAACGCCATCTCTCACGCCGCGCTCGCACAAAACAATCGCACGCAACTCGATCACAGCCTGATCCAGAACATCGTTAACCAGAGCATACTTGTAGTCCCGCATCAGCTTCAACTCGTTGCGCGCCTCGGCCAATCTCTTTTGAATCACGTCCTCCGAGGTCACATGTTCGGCTTCACTTCGACTTCTCAACCGCATCTCCAATACCTGCGGACTCGGCGGCAGAATAAAAATCGACACTGCCTCCGGCAACTTCTCCATCACCTGCACCGCACCTTGCACATCGATGTCCAGCAGCAGATCCTTCCCCACATCCTTCGCGTGCTGAAGTGCCGAAACAGCGGTGCCATAGTAATTTCCGAAAACCTCCGCCCATTCCAGAAAGGCCCCCGCAGCGATCATCCGCTCAAACTCTTCGCGCGATACGAAGTGATACTCGCGCCCGTCCTCCTCCGACCCGCGTGACGCCCGAGTCGTATACGAGATCGAAAAGTCCAGTCCTTCCACCAGCGTCCGCAGCTGGCTCACCAGCGTCGACTTCCCCGAACCCGACGGCGCCGAAATAATAAAAAGAATTCCTGCCATGCGCCTCAATCACCTGTTTCAAATGTTCTTTGTTTTAGTCTAACAATCCACAGGGATCGCTGGAGATCGCTACTCCAGATTCTGAACCTGTTCGCGACACTTTTCGATCTCCGCTTTCATCTCCAACCCCAGCTCCGTAATCCGCAGACTATTCTGCCCCGCCGCTCCACTGGTCTTCGACAACATCGTATTCGCCTCACGATTCAACTCCTGCAGCAAAAAATCCAGCCGCTTGCCCAGCTCTCCACCCTCGTCCAGCATTGCGATAAAGCGATCCACGTGCGTCCGCAGCCGGACGATCTCTTCCTCAATATCGCTCTTCTCCGCGAGTACGGCAGCCTCGGTCAACAATCTCTCCTCACTCACCGGGACACCCTCGGTCAGCTCAACCAACCGGCTGCGCAGCCTCTCGAACTGCGCCTCCCGCACTCCATTTCTCAACCCCACCATCTCCTCGGCGAACGCTCGGAGGCGCAACATCGAAGCACGCAGCTCCGCCACCAGCGCCGCACCCTCCTGCGCCCGAACCTCATTCAGCTTCTCAACCAGCGGAGCGATCTGCGCAAGCACAGCGACATCGAGCCCGGCCAGATCGTCTGCTCCAACACTGCTCTCCGCCGTCATCATTCCTGGAATCCGCAGCATCGCGTTCAGGTCCGGCTCGTACGCCAGGCCATTCGACTCCGAGGCCTCACGGTACGCCAGCATATATGCGCTCAGCAGCCCCGCATTCAATTGAATCCCCGCAATACTTCTCCGCTCCAGCTGCAACGTCACCTCCACATGCCCGCGCCGCAGACGCTCCTTCAACATCCGCCGCAACTGCACCTCCAGGCCATCGCAATACGACGGCAACCGAAGGTTGAGATCCAGAAAGCGATGGTTCACGCTCTTCATCGCCAGCGTAAAAGCAACACTATCCCGCACCGATCCGCGCAGACTGGCGTACCCAGTCATCGAATAAACCTCACTCACGCAATTCCCTCCAGATTCGCCGTCAACGTTACCTCGCCATTGGGTATGGGCGCTGAATCTTCCATGCTGAATTGCATCCTATAGAGCCGCTGATAGGTCCCGGAATGCTGCATCAGCTCCTCATGCGTTCCGATCTCGGTAATCTGCCCACCTTCGATCACCGCAATACGAGTCGCCCGCCGTACCGTAGAAAGACGATGCGCAATCACAAACACCGTCCGCCCCTGCATCAGGTTTGCCAGCGCCGCCTGGACGTACTGCTCGCTCTCCATATCCAGCGCAGAGGTAGCCTCATCCAGAATCAGGATCGGCGCATTCTTCAGAATCGCCCGCGCAATCGCCAGCCGCTGCCGCTCGCCGCCGCTCAGCCGCGTGCCCTTTTCACCAATCTTCGTGTTGTACCCGTCCGGCATGTTGAGGATAAATTCATGCGCCAGCGCCATCCGCGCGGCCTCTTCCACCTTCGCAAGCGGGACGTCCGGCTGACCATACGCAATGTTGTTCCGCACCGTATCGTTGAAGAGCACCGTCTCCTGCGTCACCTTCCCGATCTGCTCCCGCAACGAAGCGATCGTCACATCGCGCAGGTCATGTCCATCGATTAAAATCCGTCCCTCATTCACATCAAAGAACCGCGGAATCAGATTCACCAGCGATGACTTCCCCGCCCCACTCGGGCCGACCAGCGCAATCACCTCGCCGGGCTGCACCGTCAGATCGATCCCCTTGAGCACCTGTCTCGTCTCGCCCTCTTCACTCGCATAGGCAAAGCCCACATTCTCGAAACGAATCCCTTCGCTGAATCCCTTCAACACAAACGCGCGCTTCTTCTCCTGCACATCGTCCACCGCATCCATAAACTTGAAGATCTCTTCGCTCGCTCCCAACGCCTGTTGAAAGCTGTTGTAAAACCCGGCAAACTTCCGCACCGGGTCATACAACGTAAACACCGCAAACAGGAAGGTAATAAACGATCCCGCCGTCATCTGCTTCTGCTGGATGGTCCACCGGCCCACCAGGAGCAACAAGGCGATCGCGATCGACGCAATCAGATCCATCAGCGGCGAACTGATCGCCTGCACCTTCACCGACTTCAGATTCGCATCAAATAGTCTTCGCGCCGCCCGGCGAAAACGGTTCATCTCCCATAGTTCCATGCCGAACGCCTTCACAATCCGATTGCCCGTAATCGTCTCGTGGAGGATGTTCTGAATCTCCGCCAGCTTGTCCTGCCCTCTGCGTGTCGTCACGCGCACTCTCCGCCCGATGCGGCGAGCAGAATAAACCACTACCGGCAAAAAGAGCAGCAGAACCCATGCCAGCTTTCCGCCAACGATAACCACTGCAGCAGCCAGGAAGATCAGGGTAAAAAACTGCTGCAGAAAGTCGGTCATCACACTCGACATCGCATACTGAACCTTCTCGATGTCATTGATCAGCGTCGACAGCAATGTCCCCGTCGTATGCTTCTGAAAGAAGGCCACAGACCGGCGCAATACAGCGTTGTAGAGGTCATTCCGCAGATCGGTAATCATGCCGAATCCGGCACGGTTCACCAGGTAGGTGCCGGAATAATCGCAGATAGACTTCAAAAATGCCGACCCAACCAGCGCTACCGCCACCACGGTCCATGCATTATGGAAGTGGCTCGGAAGAAACCGCTGCAGATTGATGACGGTATCCGTGTGCGGAATGCGAAACAGCAACACCAACCCCGGCGGTGCATCCGGGCTCAATACATTGTCGAAGATCGGTTTGACCAGCAGGATACGAAACGCGGCCATGGCACCCACGACCGCCATCAGGAAA
>JAOAPF010000018.1 GCA_025462755.1 Edaphobacter sp. | reverse complement strand
AGGGCGCACCGCTCCCCGATCTCTCAGAGCGGGTGAAGGGCGAAGTAGGCGAGTACCGCGAACGCCTCATCGACTTTCTCATCGCGCAGGGTATCGAGCTTGAGTTCAAGGAGAGCATCGCACCGGCGCTTGGTATGAGCTATGGAGGCCGCATCGCCATCCTTCCCGGACAGGCCGCAGCCGAAGAGTTCAGCACCCTAGTCCATGAAATCGCACACGAAATGCTCCACAAAGCAGGGCGCAGAACAGCTACCACCAAAACCGTCCGCGAGACGGAAGCCGAGGCTATCGCCTTCGTTGTTTCGCAGACCATCGGCCTTGACGCTGGCCGCGCCTCCGCCGACTACATCCACCTCTACCACGGTAACGCCGCGCTTCTGGCCGAGAGCCTGGAAGTCATCCAGCGCACGTCAGCCTTGATTCTTTCCGCCATCGAGACACCCGCCGCCACAGCGGAGCAGACCGAGGCCGAAGCCGACCCCGAACCCGCCCTGGCGCAAGCCAGCTAATAAATTCCTTTCCTCGTGAGGGTGGACGGCTCAGGCCGTCCCTCTCCAACCACCCCGCACGTCCCAACCCGCCCAAGGAGGCAGCCATGCAGAACAGCAGCGCATTCCAGTACCTCGCCCTCGACACCATCCATGAGTCCACCACGAACCCACGTCGCACTTTTGACGAAGGCAAGATGCTGGAACTAGCCGAGAGCATCAAGCATCACGGCCTCATTCAGCCCGTCACTGTGCGCCCTAACTCTGAAGGCTTCGAGTTGATCGCAGGAGCGCGGCGTTACCGTGCGGCGCAACTGGCCGAGTTGTTTTCCATCCCCGCCCGCATCGTCGAAATCGACGATACACAGGCTCTTGAATGGCAATTAGTCGAAAACGCGCAACGCGCCGATATCCATCCTTACGAGGAGGCGCAGGGGTTCCAACGCTTGCTTGACCTGCCTGGCTACGACGTTGCAACGTTGGTCGAGAAGTCAGGCAAGAGCGCAAGCCACATCTACGCTCGTTTGTCTCTTCTGCAACTCATCGCTGAAGTGGCCGAGGCATTCACTCAAGAGCGCATCACCGCCAGCCACGCCAACCTCATCGCCCGTCTACCGCAGGAGTCACAGGCCGAAGCATTCGAGCAGTGCTGGCGTAAGGACTGGCAGGATTCGGAGCCGCATCTGCTACCCGCCAAGCACGTTTCCGCTTGGATTCAGAACAACCTCTATCTCTCGCTTGCGGATGCACCGTTCGACCGCGAAGACCCCACCCTCAACCCCGCAGCCGGAGCTTGCGTCACTTGCCCACGTCGCAGCGGATACAACACTTCCCTCTTTTCGGACGTAACGGACGGCGACCAGTGTAAGTTATGTGGAATCAGGGCAACCGCAAGTATTTTCCGTTGGCTCGCCGCCGCGTATCCCGCATGAGGGCGCTCCCTCCCCGTGTCTGTTCTCCTTGGGTCTCTATCAGGAGGTCCATTTGTCGTTTGAGTTTATCGTCCATCCTATTCGTTGGGAGCGCTGCCCGTTCGTTACAGCCGACCCTCATGCCTGCTCCTGGCTCACACTACAGTCGAATCGCGGCCTGGCATCCAATACGCTCGACGCCTACTCGCGGGCTTTAGAACGATACGTTGGTTTTCTGAAGCTCCATTCCCTGGTGTCAACGTCAGTGACTCGTGGCGATCTGGGACTTTACCTTGCCACGTTGCACACCGGCAAGATCAGTCTGTCCAACGCCACAATCCAGCAGCTTTTGACCGTGGTCCGCTTGTTCCACGCCTATTTGATGGAAGAGGGGGTACGTCCCAACAACCCAGCCGCACAGAGCGGAAGCGGACGTGCGATGGTGGCGAGGCACCACAAGCTGCCCTGGATTCCGAACGAGGAAGACTGGTATTGCATTCTTGCTGCGGCACGCCAGGAGTCGATTCGCAATAGGACTATGCTGGCGTTCGCCTATGATGCCGGCCTCCGTCGCGAAGAACTCTGTAGCCTTCAGAGCAGCGACATCGATCCCTCGCGCCGCATGCTCAGAATTCGGGCGGAGAGCACCAAAGGACGACGCGATCGCTTTATTCCGTACTCTGCTTCGAGCGGTGAACTGCTCTTGCAATATCTTGAGCACCGCCGCACGCTGGGCAAGAAGCGCGGTCCGCTGTTTCTCTCCGAGTCGCATCGCAACTACACCGAGCCGATCTCGATATGGAGTTGGTCGAAGATTGTCCTGCATCTCGCTCGGAGAGCCGGCGTTGAGCACTTCACAACGCACACGCTCCGGCACCTTTGCTTGACTGACCTCGCTCGCGCAGGCTGGGACATTCACGAGATCGCAACGTTCGCGGGACATCGCAGCGTGCAGACCACGCTGCTCTATATCCATCTTAGTGGCCGCGATCTATCTCTGAAGCTAGCGGTAAGCATGGCTCAGGTTCATTCCCGCCGCGCACAGATGCTGGCGGAGGTGAGCCGGTGAACAAGAAGAGAGTGAGGAAGGACGGCAAAGCGTGGCATAACAACATCGGTCTCTGGTACGAGACACTGAAGGCTGAACAACGGACGCAGTTCGCCGAGAACTGCGCACGCGCACAGTGGGGGCCGAAGAAGGAGAAGCCGAAGAAGGCCGACGATGGCCCTTGGACATGGCCGCTTGATCTCGGCCGATACGATCGCTCCAGCGCTCTGACTGCCATAGAAAAGGACCAATTGACGCGCTACGCGGAGGCATACCGTTTCTACCGCTATGGGCGAACGATGGATTTTGGCCGCTCGCTCGACAGACTGGTGCAGCCACTGAACGACGCTCTCGACTATACCGGCATCATCACCAAGCACCGCAAGTATGTCCTGCTGTTCTTTCTTCGTGAGACGGCAGAGCGCAAGCGAGCTTTCTGGGGATGGACCACTGAAGAATGGATCGATTCGATCGATCGGCGGAGACCAGAACGTCAGCACATCGTTGCGATCGCTTATCTGATGTGCGGATTCTCCGACCTCCACCGGCTCAAGTGCGATCACATCGTCTATGGATGCCTCTCCCGTAAGGTGTTTGGACGAGAGTATATGAAGACTGTCTCCGAGCGTGTGTACGCCTTACTTATCGAGTGGGGCTACGTTAGGCCCGGCACCAGCAACCGGGTAATGCGGACCGTCTTTGAAGCTTTACTGTTCATCCGCTCTCCCCACCTCGATCAACTCACGTTGGAACATCTCCAGACCGTTATTTCGCGTAAACCGGCACGCATCGGAACCTATTCTATTGTTGCGTTCTCCCGTGTATTGGCCAGCATGGGAACAGTCCCGAAGGCACTCGAGATCCACCGGCCGATTCCCGATAGGAAGTCGTCGCCCGCGCTCACGCGGGGCATTCCCCTCGAGTGGGCACGCCTTTGCCTCGTCTGGTTTGAACGATCCACCGCCGCGAAGCGCTCCAGAAGCAAAAGCTATTATTTCCTTCTCAACGTAGGAAGATGGAACGGTCAAGTACATCCAACAGTTCTGTCACCAGCCGACTGGACCCGTGATCTTGCCGCAGAATTCATATCTGTCGTCTGTCAGTGGCATGGTGGCGATTGGGGCAGCATCGATGCAACGCATATCAAAAGTCGCGGCAAGATCCTGGCGCCAGGCACCCGGGCGGACCGCATCTGCTCGCTTCGCATCTTCTTTCGCGATCTACAGGAGTGGGAACTGATTCCCCGTAGGTTCAATCCCATGCGCCATCTGACCGCCCCGAAGAGTCTGACCGCACTGATTGGCCCCAACCCGCGTGTCATCGCAGATGATATCTGGGCCAAGCTGGTATGGGCCGGACTGAATCTGACTGCAGAGGATCTTCCACGTCGAGGCCCTGCGGGCCGTGGACGTTCTCGCCCTACAAGCTATCCGATTGAGATGGTTAGGGCGCTCGCGGTGATCTGGCTCTTCGCCGGCCTGCGCAACAACGAAATACTTCGTTTGCGGATCGGCTGCGTGCGTTGGCAGAACGTAGACGCGACCGTTCCAGGGACGGGAGAAGTGCTGTCCGCGGATGCAGTCTGCCTGCTTGATGTCCCTGTCAACAAGACCGGAACTTCGTTCACCAAACCGGTTGATCGCATTGTGGGAGAAGCCATCTCCGCATGGGAGAGGGTGCGGCCGCAGGGTGCAAAACTCCCTGATTGGAAGACCGGCGAAGTCGTCGACTTCCTTTTCTTGATCCGCCTCACCGCTGTGGGCAGGTCGTATCTGAACAACACTCTGATCCCGATACTTTGCGAGAAGGCTGGCGTCCCACTCGCCGATGTCCGTGGCAACATCACGACGCACCGCGCGCGCTCCACAATCGCTTCGCAGCTCTTCAACGCAAAAGAACCGATGACGCTCTTCGAACTGCAGGAGTGGCTGGGTCACGCGACCCCCGCCGCAACCCAGCACTATGCGAAGATCACGCCTCTGAAGATAGCCAAGTCATATGCTGACGCTGGTTACTTTGCCCGCAACCTTCGCGCCATCGAAGTACTGATCGACCAGGACGCGGTTCGCACTGGTATGGCCTCAAGTGAACCGTGGAAGTTCTATGACCTCGGACACGGCTACTGCACCTATGATTTCTTCGAGCAGTGCCCACATCGCATGGCCTGTGCCAAGTGCGATTTCTATATGCCGAAGGACTCTACGGCCGCTTTGCTGCTCGAGGGCAAAGAGCATTTGCTCCGTTTGCTGCAGGAGATCCCGCTCGGGGAGGCAGAGCACGCTGCCGTCGAGGAGGGCGTTGCCGCCTATGAAAAGCTGCTGCTCAAACTAGCGGATGTGCCAACGCCAGCTGGCCCGACTCAGCGGCAGATCTCGAATGGTCTGATACAGATTACAACTGTAAGACCCCCATTTAATGTCGCGGTGCTACAAGATTAAGAACGGCACGATAGCAAGGATCTGACGTAGTATGACGACTCTCCGTGGGACGATTCGGGAAATAATTGTATCCGTAGTTATTCAAAACTAGACTTTGCAGGGACGACGGCCAGGACTAGTTTGCGTGAAGCACTTTGAGCCGGGACTGCGCGAGCACGAAGGTGTCTGTGGGGTCGATGACGCCATCCGGCCTTTCGACACGTTGATAGGCGGCAGCGGCAGCATCGTATACGTCATACTTTTCGTAGATACGACCGAACCCATACCAGATTGCGCTGTTAGGCTCTTCCAGGTTGCCGGTGGACATTGCTTCCAACAGGAGTTGTCGTGCCTCCGCAGTTTCGCCTCGTGCGGCGTTGAGGCATGCGAGCGTATGCAGGTAAGCGTAGTTGCTGTTTTTGCTCAACAGATTGGCCTGCTGGGCCGCTGCGAGAGCCTCGTCGTCCACGTTGTCCTCGAAAAGGCTAAGCCAGGCGTACATGTTGTAGTCATCGGCGAGTGCATGACCGTTGTCCAGGAGGGTGTGGAACGCTCGACGGGCACGAGGGAGGTCACCTTCGGCTTCCGCTTCGGCTGCGGTTTGGAGCAGAAGATTGCGGTCGTTGGGATGCCTCTGAAGCCGGACATCGAGGAGAGATCTCCACGCTGACCAGCTTTTGGTAAGGCTATAGGCTTGTCCTGTCAGGGCCACCGCCGTGGCGGAGTCGGAGTGCCCATCGAGCAACCGTTGCGATATTAGCTTTGCGTTTGTGCCGTCCTCTGCACGTAGATAAATCGATGCGAGGAGTAAATCAAGATTGTCGCGTTCGTTGCGTGTTGTGGCGCTCTTGCGAACGGCGATGACTCTTGGAAGAAGCTTAAGGAGTACCGATTTTTCGGTCGAGAGCGATGCTGCTGCGAGTTCGATAGCCTGCGGTCCCTTGCTCTGTCCAGTTGTCCAGAGACGGGCGAAGAGCGAACCGCCGAGTGGGTCATCTCCCTGTTCTTTTTGAACCAGATCCCGCTTCCAGTTAAGGAGAGCTGTTGCTTCGGCCTCTTGATCTTGATGAAGCAGAGAGAGAGCTTCTGTGCCGACTTCACCTAAACCATTATTTTTATTACTTGCGACGACCCTGTACGAGCCACCTTCGCTGAGGACGAAGAAGTTTTGCGGAGGCAATCCTGCGAACTCCACGACGATGCGCGAGCCCGCTTCTTTGGAGGGCACAATGGTGATCTTCATCGTGCCGAGAACGATGTCCTGTATTACAACTTGTGGGAGTCCGGTCTGCTTGGAAAGGTTTCGGAACATGCCAGCCACCAAGTTGATTTCCGACAAGCTGCGTTTCGAATCGGCCTCGCTAGTGAATGCATTGCGGGATACACACTGGGCGATCACGGCTTCCGTCAACGTGTTCGTAAGACTAGCGATAATCAGCCGTTGAACAGGACTGCGCGGGTCTGTGGTCGGCAGATCCGCTCCTTTATATGGTCTGAGATTCCGAAATATCTGAATTTTGCCAATAAGAGCTCTCGAGTTCGACGTATCTGGGAGTGACGCGGTGAGAATATCTGCAGCCTGAGGGTACAGTCGCATATTCCAGAGTCCCTCTGCGGCGAAGTTGAGGGCATCCTTCTTCTTCTGTTCGTCGCCACTAATCTGGTTGGCACGCTCAATAGCGGCTGCGGGACCTTGAACCGCTGCGATGGCGGCGATGGCAACACCGTCTCGGACTGGTGACGTCGGTAGAGTCGCGAGTTCAGGGAGCACCTCTCCAAAGCGGCCGGCGTAGAAAAGATCGATGATGAGATTGTCTTCGACCTCCGGTTGCACGGCGCTCTGGTGTCCCTTGACGTAGCGAAGTATTTCGATCGCTTCGGCGAGTTGGGCGTCGGGTGCGTAGCGAATGCCCTTTCGGTTGAACTCCAGGAGGTCAGCCAGGCTCTGCCGGAGGTCTAGGTCGTTAGGATCGAGTTCGATTGCCTTGCGGTAGGAGGCTAAGGATGCGTCATAGTCGAAGCCTTTGCCGTAATCGACGCCAATGACATTGTGGTGGAAAACCCACGCCTGCGCGTTGTATGCGAAGGCCGACTGCGGCGCGACCGTCGTTGCTTTCAGTACTTCCTGTCGGGCCTCATCGGTAATACCGGCGTCGGTGAGCGTGTAGGCGAGGTTGACATAATTTGACGGATCTTCCGGATGGTTTGCAATCAGTGCTCGTTGAGTGGCAATTGCTTGCCGGACTCTACCTACAGCGAGATCTGACGTCTCGGTCTCGGAAGGGGGGGCTGCAGTCGGCGGAGTCGGATTCTGCGCGACAACAGAAGGAGCTATGAAAAGAACAAGGCAGAGGCTACAGAGAAGGTCGCGCAGGAAGCAGGAGTTCATTACGGCTGGGTCCTCGGAGTGGTCCGAACTGATTGTCGCAGATGGCTCAAAATGTTGGAACCGTTAAAGGTGGCAAGGGCTCTTGTCCTCCATGCTTGTTGGCTTTGAACCGACCGCGGATAAGTCTGCACCCCGATTTGATCGGTTCACTCGCCCATTCTTTTGTTGAAGTTTCGAGGCACACCTAGCTCTGAGTCACGCCCTCATCCAAAGCTCTCGCGGAGCGTTGTGGAGCATTCTGACGAACCAAGGATCGGCCTCGAATATCCCCTGAAACAAAAGTGTTGTCGTAGTGCATGGAAATGGGGAATTGCGGTAGTTCAATTCGACTCTCTCACGCCCTCATGCGGGATGCGCGGCGGCGAGCCAACGGAAAATACTTGCCAGTTGCCCTGATTCCACATAATGCCTCTCGGGACCCTGCTATCAAATCAAGCTCACCGCACATATCGACCATGAGATTGCAGCGCATCCCGAGCTAATCCAAATTGAGAACGGCTGGAGGAACGCAAGAGAGCAGAGGCCCGGAGCCGTCCAGCGCGGCCACTTCCGCGAGATCGAGACGGTAGTCGAGAACCCGGACGCTGAGCCAGCCCCGCCGTGCGCAGCCGCGAAACCCGCAATCATCGTCTATGGCAAGCGCGTGGGAACCACTCTTACCGTATGCACAGACGACGATTGCCCCGTACACGACCCACGAGCAGAGGAAGAACAAGCCGCCAATCCCGCCCCGACAATGGGGCCCGCGCTCGAAGCCGAGACACAGGAAGAGGCAGAGGAACGCCAGCGCAACTACGAACAAAACGAAAGGAGTACGAGCAGGAACAGCAGCGGAGAGCCGAAGAGCGGAAACAGCAGTTCGAGCAGGAACAGAAGGAGCATGAAGCCGAACGCGCCCGCAGAGAGAAGTTGCATAAGGCGCGGGTATCCACGTTCGACCGCATTATCGAAAAGGCCCCGGCCATGTTCGGCGCAGCACAGTTGAGGGTATTTCTTCGTGCCCTCGTCACTATCGACTCTTACGCATTTGATGACGTAGCGGAACAACTTGCTGCTAACGATGAAGATAACCAGCAGACCTCCGAAGAGATTCTGCTTTCCACCATCGACGGGCTACCGGATGACAAGCTCACCGGGTTTGCCCTCCGTCTCGTCCTCACCGCACACACACCCATTCCGCGCGAAAGCGAAATCGACCTTCTAACCGAGGCCGAAGCCGCGTTTGCTCCGCTTCAACCCAACAAGACAGCCAGCAAGAAAACAAAGACAGCCACACCGATCAAGGCCACTCAGAAGACCGCAGCGAAGAAGACGACGGCTAAGAAGCAAGTTGCAGCCTAACCCGCAGCGGGAGTCAGCTAACCGGCTCCCGCTCTTTTCCAAAAGGAGGAGATCATGTTTCAGTTCCACTACAAACTCAAGGTCGCCGAGCGGGTGAAGGCGAAGTGCGAACGGCATCCACGTTACAACCCGGAGCGAGACGGACGCGGCGGAATCAAGGGCGGATGCTCCACTTGCTTCTCTCTCTTTGACCTGCATCAGGCGAGGCTATCGCTTGATGCCGCACATCGGGAGTTTTTGCGAAGAGCGACGCCGTGGTCTCGCGTACGTCAGCCACGCAACAGGACAAACTCACAGAGGCAGAAAGGTTCTCCGTTTGGAAGCCAACCTCTCTAATCCGAGAGGTTGCGTTTGCAACCCCTCTCTTCGCAAAAAAATGGCCCCAATGGTGTCAAAAAGTGCCCCCCGCATCTCGCTTAGAGAGTAGATGGTATGAACTTCGCCCACGCGAGGCGGGCGGCGGGGCCTTTCCCTCCGCTCCCTCCCACAGGGAAACAAATCTCAAGGATGACGTCGATGGACAGAACAGAATCCACAGTTCGCAATTTGTAGTCTGGCCATTTACGGTTCCGGTCTGAGAATGTTGTTGCACCCAACTTTGTCCCTGAGTGGGCACTCAGGCGAAGAAACGAATCCGAAAGCCTCCAGTGCCAGGAGATCAAATTGTTTTTGATTGCTTCACGTAGGCCATTTCCCGCTTTCGTAGTTCCGCAGCCAGAAATTTCACACGCGCGATAGACGCATCGAAGACCTTATCGAACTGTTCCTTTGTGACTTTGACCTCGGCCATTGAGCCTGTGCCATCGACGTATTCCGGGTACTTCGTTGAGAAGCTCAGATCCAGATAGTCGGCATCCCCTCCCTCAAGGGTGCATTTTTCGAAGGAAAGAGGTGGGTTGGCGTCACCGCCGTCATGAACGATCTGGTTCCTAACATCGTTCAACGGTATGGCAAAAGCGATCTTATTGGCATTGGCTTCTACGTCGATTCCGAACCTCTCGCCGACCTCAGACCAAAGTCTCAGTATTTCGCTCATGCTTCCATTGCCGTATTTCTTCTTTCGAGGGCAGAAATTCTCGGCTGTCCTCATCATGTTCCGCATGGCATGGATGAGGCGTGTCGCGATTGCGACAAAAGCCATATTCCGCAAGAAGCGTTCTTGACCAGCGTTGTCCATATGAGCTTCACCGTAGCGATCGATGAGGTGTTCCTGATAGTCGCCCTTTGCCTCCTTTATCTGTGCTTCAAGCTTTTCAGCGTATGCGGTCGTCTCTTCGGCAAGGGCTTTAACGCCTGCCTCATACGATCCCAGGATGATGATGTAGAGGTCTCGCTGAAAGTTCTCGCTCTCAGACCGAAAGAAATCCATTTGGTGCAGCCAGCTCGGAGCTGACAACTCCGCTTTTGCGTCCATTGGCCAAAGTCCTCGCTTTTGCATTCTAGCCAACTGCCCCCGCCGTGTTTCGGGAACAAAATCACTCAACGTTTCCTCGCAGAGCTTTTCCGGATAGTCTTCTGCTTTTTCTCAAAGAACTCCATTTGCTTTGACCTCATTTCAACAGCAAGCCAGTTCGTAAGTTCGACAGCATTGTTCAGGGCAAATTTCAACTGCTTATCGTTTATCGTCACCTGTGCGCTATCGCCCTTGCCCTCGACGAACTGACGATACTTCTTCGAGAAGCTGTAATCGCGTAGTTCCTCCACATTCTTGTTCCTGGAATTGGGCAATTGCGGCTTCAGGGGATTCGCCTGGCCGCCATTGTGAATGACCAGATTCCGGGCCTTTCGCAGGGGCTCAATCCATTGAATGTGCTTGGCGTTGAACTTTATACCGAAGCGTTCGTCATATTCCCGCCATAGTCTTGCGAACTCGTTCTCCCCCAAGTAAGCACTGTCGGCTCTGGGTCCAAAGTTTTCTCCGGATCGGGCAAGATTGTTCAAGGTATGGGTGAGCCGGGAGAGAAGCGCTACTGCTGCCATATTTCTCAAAAAGCGCTCTTGATCTTCATGGCCATCTTTAAGGTCGACGTCTTCATCGACGAGCCAGTCCCTTTGCTCCTCGTCTCTGGCTTTTTCATATCTCTGCGTGAGGATGGTAGAGCGCTTGTCGAAATCCGCTTTTAATTGTTTTAGTCCGGCGTTGAGGGTGCCGAGAACCACGACCTCGATGTCACGTCCAAAGTTGCGGGCTTCGTGGCGGAAGAAATCGATACTAAGTCGCCAATCGGTCTTGTTGAGCTTTTCTGATAGGTCCATCGCGGCCCTCGTACGTTAGATCGTTGTTTCATTATTTCGTGCACTCGCATTCCGCGTGGGCTTGTTCACCTTCAACAGGAGGGTATGATCCAGATATAGCGTTATCCGGAAAGAACGCAAGCGAGATTTCGTGCTTTCGTTATTCGAAGAGTGATGCTGCAGCCGCGCCGCGCCGAACCCGGCAGTCCAGGCGCTCCATTTCGCAGCCCTCTTATTGAGCAAGGACGCGGCGGCTACGGCGCGCTGCGTGCTTTGCATGCTGACAAGAATATTAAGTGTGTGTTCGGCAACGTTGTCGCTAATGGAGGATTTCGGCTCCATGTTCTGATCGGGGTCGGAAGGCTGGAAAGGTACCAGAGGCGCGCCGCCCTGAAGCCGCATACCGCTGTTGCGATGGACAAAAGGATAAACGCAGATTTTGCCAAGCACTTTCTGGTCATGTCGTTTGGTCAGTCCAGTTTGGCACAGCGACCTATAATTTTCTTATGGATTGGAGCAAAGTAGCTTGGGTCGCCGTTCCGCTCGTAGTGGGATGGGCAGGAACGACCATCGTCAGATCGTTGATGGAAGGAACGCCGCTCAATGGCCTGAGAAAGCTGTTCGGTAGGCCTGCCGCTCCGTCTAAGAAAGCCACCTTGTCCGTAATTGTACTCACAGCTCCGGAACCGAAATGGCATGTCGGGGCAATGGGCAAAGTGCCCATGCTCAACCTTACAATTCACGCGAACCTAGCTCATAAATCAGAGGAACCCGTGAAGATCGTGCAGGTGTACCTGAAGGGAACGAAACCATTTGGGGTTTTCTTCCCGTTCATCGTTGCCGGCCCGTACGATGAGCCGTCGCTTATTCATTTTTCGGTCAGGCCCATTATCGTCAAAGGATTGAACAGGCTAACCCGCCGAGTCGTTTTGGTGGACCAGTTCGGAGACAAGCACGTCACCGAACCCGTAACATTTTCCACGATACCGGTCGAGCCGTGGCGCCGCGGAGTCACCGCCGAGAATCCGACGATAAAGTGTCATGTCTGCGACGAGCCAATCTCAATGATAGAGCTTCACGAGACGGCGGCAATACCGGCTCATAAGCGGTGCGTGAAATAGACAGTGTTGAAATCTGGCTCTACAGGTGAATCGGATTGCAGGGCGGTGTTGCCATCCAGATTGAAGGAGAAGTTATCGGCGCAATGGGGGTTTCAGGCGGTTCTGGAGAACAAGATGCTGCGATCTCACGGGCGGGCGCAGCGAGGGTCAAGTGACGATCTGGCGCGAGGGAAGCTTGTTGGTATGTTCGACCATGGCTGCAAGCGAGGGAATTCCTAATAGTTTCATGTGCTTACGTTTATTTTTCCCACTCAGTTGAATACCGACGCTTCGTAAATACGTTTCAACAGACGCCTTAATGAATTCATCGAGCTTTTGGTACTCATTCAATACGCGCATGGTCTTGTAGCATTTGCCCCACCCATTGATCAGATTAGTCAACCTTTGAAGGGTTTTGAAAAGGCTGTCGCCGCTGTTTGTTTTCAAGACTTCTTCGACCTTGTCCTTAAATCTCTTTACTACCTTGCTGGCAGGATAGATCGTCTGCCCTTCGAAGCGAATGCCTAGAAACATCAGCCCGTCTTTAGAAAAATTTCCTATTTTGCTTTTCGACTCAGGAGCGTCAAGTGGATGAATGCCCAGGTTCAGAGTTCTTAACGTTTCTCTGCCTAGTTGATGAGCCTGCCGCGCTTGAGCTTCTGTTGTGCACATAACTACGAAATCGTCAGCGTATCGGACGATATTGAATCCGCGCTGTAGCATACGTCGGTCGAATTCATATAAGTAGAAGTTCGCCAACATTGGGGATAGGACGCCTCCTTGCGGAATGCCAGAGTCGGCCCCGAAGAAGAGCTCCTGAAACTCGGTTGCGTGACTTTGCAAATCCTCCAACTCCAAATTAAAGCACTGGTGGAGCAAGGGCAATATGCTCTTTTGGCGGATCTCTCGCGAGAAACTCTTCCAAAGATCCCCTTTATCGATCGAGCCAAAGAAGTCGAGGATATCAGCCTCGAAATAGAATTTGTTGCCATTGGCTACAAGCTCCTGAATGCGCTTGATCGCGTAATTAACTCCACGCCCTTTGATGAAGGCGCAACTGCAGTCCAAGTTGAATCGGTAGAAGGATGGTTCAATAAAAAGAGAGATGGCCTTCATCACGACACGATCTCGTACCGATGCGATTTGGAGGGGTCGCTGCTTGGTCGATCCCGGCTTTGTGACGGCGTGAGCGCGAAGTTTGTTGAATCTATAACTGTTGGATCTAAGTTGCTCACTGATCTCTGAGAGATTTTCATCCAAGCGTGTCTTGAATGCCTTTATGGTTACATTGTCCAATCCCTTAGAACGCATGTTTCGCTTTGAGATTTCTCGCCATGCTTTGCGTAGAAATTCCCGATCGGAGATGGTACGGATGGCGGAGTTTTTCATAAGAGAAGTATTGCCGCCTGCGGAGAAAAAGCAGATACAGGCGGCATTCTCGACGGCGTTGCTTGTGCAGTACGACGAACGTCTGTACGCATTTCGCAGTCGCCTTCGCTTCGTGTTGAAGCGACGCCTCCACCAAGACTCCATCGAATGCAAAACCAGTGTGACCGGTTCGC
>JAOAPF010000015.1 GCA_025462755.1 Edaphobacter sp. | reverse complement strand
CGAGCGCGCCACGCAGTACCATCGATGTCGCCATCTCCCAGAAACTCATCGCCTGCCGCCAGTACGGGTTGTACTCTGACTTCGTATCTCGCGACACCACCCGCAGCTCCTCCACGGTCTTCGGATTAAACTCAGACACGAGAAACCGTCTCGCCTTGCGTAATGTCTCCTCCTGCCGAAGTTCGTACAGCTTCAATACCAACTCCGCATCCGCTGCAGTCGCCATTCTCGCTCCCTCTCTTTTGCTCGCTGATCTCTCGGTTACGCCACGCTCTCGACAACCGCTCGGGTCTTCTCCGGGTCAGGCCGCTCCATCACCGGCACAGGCGCAGGCCCCGCGATCTTCTTCTCATACGTGCAAGGCGGAGTCGTCGGCTCCTCATCCGGCGCGCCCTTCTTCTTACGCCGCTTCGGCAGAGCTTCACGATTATTCGGACACACCAGGTACGTCCCCTTGTCGTTCGTCACTTCGAGAAGATACGCGCTGTCACACTTCGGACACGTCTTATCCACCAGCTTCAGATTCGAAGCAAAGTCGCACTTCGGATAGTTCACGCAGCCATAAAACACATCGCCGCGCTTGGTCTTGCGCACGGCAATATCGCCGCTATCCTTCGGACACTTCACCTCCAGCAGCTCCTGCTTGATGTACTTGCACTTTGGATACCCGCTGCAGCTGATGAACTCGCCATACTGCCCATTGCGTAGCAGTAGCGGCTTCCCGCACTTCGGACAGGCCTCTTCCAGTTGCACCGGAGGCTTCTGCTGCACCTTCTGGTTCAGCTTGCGGATCGTCTTGCAAGGCGGATCTTCGTTATAACCGGGGCAAGCCATAAACGGCCCCCACGGCCCATTCCGCAGCACCATCACACGCCCGCAGTTATCGCAGAACTCCTCTTCCGCGACCTCATCCGCCCCCGGCGCGCTCAGATCAGGCTTCGCCGCAAAGTTCTCCTTGGTAAAGTCGCAGCTCACCGGCTCGACCGTCACCTTCTTGCCCTGCTCCGCCGCCTCCGCAATCGCTGCCGCCATCTCCTTCGCGTCGCCAACCTCCTTCGAGTATTCCGTCACATCTTCGGTCGTCGCCTTCACGATGAGTGGGAATTGAAACGCCTTCGTGACCTTCTTCGTCACCGCCTTGGCATCCTTCTTCCACGGCCCTGCCGCAATCGTCATCGGCTTCACTTTGGTGAAGTTGCTGCACGAGTAGAAGCTGCCAAACTTGCCCCATTTCAAAATCAGCGGAGCGCCGCAGTTGTCGCATACTTCCTTCGTCGCCTCCTCCATCCGCTTGATGTCTTCCATGTTTTTTCCGGCGACACTCAGCTCCTTCTCAAAGTGGTCGTAGAACCCATTCAGCAGATCGGTCCAACGCTCCTTGCCATCCTCCACCGCATCCAGCTCGCCCTCAAGCGTAGCGGTGTAAGCCGTATCGAAGATGTACGGAAAGTTCTTCACCAGCAGCTTCGCGACGACGATCCCAATCTCCGTCGGCACAAACTTCGCCTGAATCTTCTTCACATAGTCGCGATCCTGGATTGTATTAATGATGGACGCATATGTCGAAGGCCGCCCAATCCCCTTCTCCTCGAGCGTCTTCACCAGACTCGCTTCGTTATATCTTGGCGGAGGCTGCGTAAACTTCTGCTGCGGATCCAGCTTCTCCAGACGCAGCGCCTCACCTTCGCTTAACTCTGGCAACCTGCGCTCCGCCTCCTCCTCGCCCTCAGCGGGTGCCTCCTGGCCACTCTGATCGGCAGTCTTCGTGGCTGATTCTTCCTTAGCAGCCCTGTCCTTCGCCGCCTGCCGCGCGCGCTTGTCTTGTTCATCGAACTTCAAATGTCCGTCGAACTTCAGCACGCTGCCCGTCACGCGGAAGTCATACGCCTGCTTCGCCTGCGCCACAATATCCACTGTCGTCTGGTCGAAGACCGCCGGCGTCATCTGGCTCGAAACAAACCGCTGCCAGATCAGCTTGTACAACCGGAACTGCTCGTCCGAGAGATACTTCCGAATCGACTCCGGCGTGTACGCTACACTGGTCGGTCGAATCGCTTCGTGCGCATCCTGCGCCTGCTCCTGCTTCTTGCCCGCATACTCGTTCGGCGACGCAGGCAGATACTGCGGGCCCAGTTTCCCAATAAACTCACGAGCCTCTGCAATCGCATCCGGGCTCACACGAGTCGAGTCGGTACGCATATACGTAATCAGACCGACCGTGCCCTCCGCCCCAATCTCCACGCCCTCATACAGCCGCTGCGCCACCCCCATCGTGCGCCGAACATTAAATCCCAGCCGCCCCGAAGCATCCTGCTGCAGCTTGCTCGTCGTGTAAGGAGCCTTCGGATTGTTCCGCCGCTCCTTCTTCTCTACCGAACGCACGCTCCACTTCGCATGCTCCAGCTCGCCAATCGCCTCATCGACCGCCTCTTTATCCGGCAGCGCGTTCGACAAAAAGAGTTCCTTGCCTTCTTCGTCCTTCCCGTTCGCAACCCGCGAAGGCGTCCCATTCACACCGACAAAGCGCGCCGTAAAGCTCTGCTTCCCTGCAGTCGGCTCCAGCTCCGCATCGATCGTCCAGTACTCCACCGGATTGAACGCGTTGATCTCACTCTCGCGCTCCACAATCAGCCGCAGCGCCACCGTCTGCACTCGCCCCGCCGACAATCCACGCCGCACCTTGTCCCACAACAGCGGCGAAACCTGATACCCCACCAACCGGTCCAGCACCCGCCGCGTCTGCTGCGCATCGACAAGATTCTCATCCACATCACGAGCATGCAGAAACGCCGCCTGCACTGCCTTCTTCGTAATCTCGTTGAACGTTACCCGCCGCACCTGCGACTTGTTCTTCACCATCGGCAGCAGCTGTATTAAAAGATGCGCGGCAATCGCCTCTCCTTCGCGATCCGGGTCAGGCGCAAGGTAGACCATATCCGCCTTAGACGCCAGCTTCTTCAGCCTCTCAACAACCTTTTCCTTCCCCGGAGACACGATCAGCGTCGGCTCAAACGTCCGATTCTTCAGCTCCACGCCAATGTCATTCTTCGGCAGGTCCATGATGTGGCCAATCGAGGCCTCCACGATGTAGTCGTTGCCGAGATATTTCCCGATCGTCTTCGCCTTTGCCGGCGACTCCACGATCACTAGTGATTTTGCCATTCCGTCCCTTCACCTACAGAACGCGTCGCCGAAGCGAAACGGTCCAAGTCTTCCTTGTTCCCTTGCGAACCTAACACGCTTTCTGCAAACACGTCATCTCAACACAATTTCCCAACTGACGAAAATCCGTCTAGAAGGTCATAACCATACAACATCTTTCAGAGGAAAACCTGCGCGAGAATCTGACTGCCAAATCAAGCAGCAGCTTGTACTTAGATTTATTTCGGTGTTCTTCTCGCCACTACCCGAACCAGGCCGCACCGACACCCTTCAAAATGCTCGAACATAATTTTTTCCAGGAAGCTGCCGCACCCGCCCCGCAAGCTCCAGTTCGAACAATGCTGTGAATATCTCCGCGGAACCCAACTCCGCTTCCAGTTGCTCGATCAATTCGTCCAATTGCATTGATTCATCATGCCGCAGCTTGTCAAAGACAATCCGCTCATGCTGCGGCAATGGCGTGTCATTAAATAGAGATGCCGTCCCTCCCGGTTTCGATTCACCCTGCCCGCCGGCTGTCATCAGCTCATCCTCCAGCGCCAGTCGAATCTGCGACGGCAGATCCTCCCACACATCCTCCCAGGTGGCCGTCAGCTTAGCCCCCTGCTTTATCAATGTGTTAGGCCCCCAGGCATTCTTGTTCGTCACATTCCCCGGAACCGCAAAAACATCCCGGTTCTGCTCCATCGCGCACCGCGCCGTAATTCTCGTCCCACTGTACTCAGCCGCCTCAATTACCAGCACCCCAACGCTCATCCCGCTCAAAATCCGGTTGCGAATCGGAAAGTTCTGCGGCGCAGGAAACGTCCCCAGCGGGTACTCGCTCACAATCGCTCCGCCGGTCCCCACAATACTCTCCGCCAGCTTCTTGTTCTCCTTGGGATAGATCACATCGATCCCCGTCCCCCAGACCGCGACCGTTCTTCCACCGGCCTCAATCGCGCCTTTATGCGCCGCCGTATCCACCCCCCGTGCCATACCGCTCAAAATCACTAGCCGCCGATTCGCCAAATCCCGTGACAACAACTCCGCCATCCCCGCTCCATAAGGAGAAGGCTGCCGCGTACCCACCACCGCAATTCCCGGCCGCGCCAGCTGCCTCACATCGCCACGAATCCAAAGCACCGCCGGGGGATCATAGATCTCCCGCAGCCGTTCCGGATAAGCCTCATCCTCCGGCGTCAACACAGTTCCACCCGCCTCCGCGACGCGCTTCATCTCATCCTCAGCCGCCACCCGCGCCTTCCCTTCAAAACAAAACTGCGCCGCCGCAGCCGGCATCCCCAATCCCTCCAGCTCCGTCAACGAAGTCTCAAACAAACGCTCCGCCGCACCCAGCCGCCCCATCGCCTTCCAGATCCGCGTCGGCCCCATCCCCGGCGTCAACATCAGCGTCATCCAGGCTAACTTCGCCAGTTCCCGTTTCTCCACCACACCCGCTTCATACCGCTCTGCGAAGCTCATCCCGCTGATTCCTCTCCATTTCGATCCTTCAAGCTAACTATATAGACCCGTGCGGCGATCCCATCTACACCCAATAGGTCATCATTCTGAAAAATCCCCGCACTCAAACCACTCCTCAATCTTCTTCTCGCATCTAACCAATCCCGCCTCCGTGCGGAGGGAGAACCCTCTATGTTCAAGCGTCTCTTTTTGACCGGGCCCCTTGTCTTTGCTCTCGCGCTCGCCATCCCCGCGCACGCCGACACCATTTACACCGCAACCCTCCTCGGATCCAATGAGGTTCCTCCAGTTACCACAAACGGCACAGGGTTCGGCACCTTCACCCTCAGCGGCAATCTGTTGTCGATTAACGAATCTTTCAGCGGATTGACGTCTCCCGCAAACGCAGCACACATCCATTGCTGCGGTCCTGCAGGAGTCAACGAGATAGTAGCGGTCCCGTTCGCCCCATTCCCAAATGCCACTTCGGGAACTTTCATGGCAACGGTTGATTTGACCCTTGCAGCCACCTACAACGCGGCTTTCATCACCCAGGAAGGTGGGACCGTTGCGTTAGCGGAAGCTGGTCTTATCGCCGCGTTGAACAGCGGAAACACCTACGCCAACATTCACACCACCAACTTCCCTGGTGGAGAGATTCGGGGCCAGATCGTT
>JAOAPF010000553.1 GCA_025462755.1 Edaphobacter sp. | reverse complement strand
CCGAAGTTGACGGATTCTATTCCGAGGAATTCGGCGGATTGGCCTAGTTGTTCTTCGATGCGGAGGAGTTGGTTGTATTTGGCTACGCGGTCGGTGCGGCTGGCAGAGCCGGTTTTGATTTGGCCGGCGTTGGTGCCTACGGCGAGGTCGGCGATGAAGGTGTCTTCGGTTTCGCCGGAGCGATGGCTGATGATCGAGGTGTAGCCGTAGCGGCGGGCTAACTCGATGGCGTCGAGGGTTTCAGAGATGGTGCCGATCTGGTTGACCTTGATCAGAATTGAGTTCGCTACCTTTTGCTCGATTCCCTGTTGCAGGCGCCGGGTATTGGTGACGAAGAGGTCGTCGCCTACGAGTTGGACGCGGTCTCCGATGTTTTTGGTGAGGAGCTTCCAGCCGTCCCAGTCGTCTTCGGCGAGGCCGTCTTCGATGCTGACGATGGGGTAGAGATTGACCCAGCTCTCCCAGAAGGCTGCCATCTCTTCGGAGGAGAGCTCGCGCTTGTCGGATTTTTTGAAGACGTATTTGCTGGTCTCCTTGTTGTAGAACTCGCTGGAGGCGGGGTCGAGGGCGATGGCGATGTCGGCTCCTGCATCGTAGCCGGCGAGATGGATGGCTTCGAGAATGAGGTCGAGGGCTTCGTCGTTGGACTTGAGCGAGGGTGCGAACCCGCCTTCGTCACCTACTGCTGTGTTGTAGCCTTTTTTCTTCAGGACGCCTTTGAGGGTGTGGAAGACTTCAGTGCCCCAGCGGAGGGCGTCGGAGAAGGTTTCCGCGCCGACGGGCATGACCATGAACTCCTGGAAGTCAACGTTGGAGTCGGCGTGGGAGCCGCCGTTGATGATGTTCATCATGGGCGTGGGGAGCACGCAGGCGTTGACGCCTCCGAGGTAGCGATAGAGCGGGAGCTTCAACGCTTCAGCGCTCGCGCGGGCTACGGCCATGGAGACGGCGAGAATGGCATTGGCGCCTAGTTTGGATTTGTTTTCGGTGCCGTCGATGGCGACCATGGTGGCGTCGATGAGGCGCTGGTTGCTGGCGTCCATGCCGGTGAGTTCGGGGCCGAGGATTGACTCTACGTTCTCTACGGCGTGGAGGACGCCTTTGCCGAGGTAGTGGTCCTTGTCTCCGTCGCGGAGCTCGACGGCTTCGTGCTCGCCGGTGGAGGCTCCGCTGGGAACGGCGGCGCGGCCTTTGGCTCCGGAGTCGAGGACGACGTCGGCCTCGACGGTGGGATTGCCGCGGGAGTCAAGGATTTCACGTGCGTGGATAGAGACGATCTCGGTCATGTTGCTCCTGTTTTTGGATTGGCTCGATGCTGTTGAATGTTGGGCTACGACGTGATGGTTCAACCGTTCGTTTAAGCTTGGGCGACGGTCGACTGGGATGGTGCGGCCTCCGGTTAAGGAGATGGATTGCACCAGTTTTGAGTCGGATGAGCCCACTTCACAAATTCTAGCAAAGGGTCGGGATATACCGCCTTTGGGGAGTATGAATCCTAGGTAACTAGCGGTGTAATGCTGGAAGGGTTAACACGGTTGGGACAGGCAGCGACGAAGGCGAGAACAGACGAAAGCAAGACAAGAACAAGCAAAAGCAATGCGGGTTTTTCGCTTCGCTCAGAATGACAAGCGCTTTTTGAGTATCAGAATGACAGATGACTCATGACTGTATGACAACGTCTTACGACTGTGCGAGGCATGGGAGGCGTTGAAGGGCTTATTAGCAGGGTCGATTCCCTGCCGGGGATTTTGCTCCGCGCGTGAGATGAGAGTTCTAACCTTTTTAGTACCAGGTTTGCTTTAGAGGCACACGATTTTGTTAGTGAGGATATCGCCATGACACTTCGCATCACGACCGCCGCTCTTATACTTGCTGCCGCTCCTTTATTCGCACAGAGCAGCGGCGTTTCGCACCCTGATTCAGCACCGATTACGAGCGATGATGTGGCGCCGGCGCCGAAGTCCTTGACACCTGAGTTGAAACCCAGACCGAGTGCGGCGATACCGGCGACTGCAGCGCCCGCGCCGACGGAGGTGTATGGACAGTATGTACCGTACACGGGGCCGAAGGTGGCTAGTGCTCCTGTGGTGACGCATATTGTGCCGGTCGAGAATCCTGAGGACGCGATGATTGTGACGAGCGTGCCGGAGCGCTCGGGTGAACTGCGGGAGGGGACGCTGCTGAAGACGAAGATGGTCAGTACGCTTTCGACGGAGTCTACCGTGACTGGAAGCCGCTTTACCGCGGAGGTGACGGAGCCGATTGAGCGGAATGGCCGGGTAATTATTCCGGTGGGGTCGATTCTGGAAGGGCGGGTGACGGAGGTGCATGGAGGGAAACGGATCTCTGGTGGTGCGCTGCTGCATCTGGAGACTAGTAACGTGACGCTGCCGGATGGGACGCACTACATCGTGCATGCGCAGGTGATCGATACGGGTAACAGCGACTTTAATGTTTCGGACGAAGGGACGTTGAAGAAGAAGGGGCATGTAAAGGAGACGTTGGCGGTGATGGGGGGCGTGACCGGAGCAGGGGCAGCGACCGGTGCGATGCTAGGCGGCGGCGTAGGGGCCGCTGTCGGCGCCGGCATCGGCGCGGGAGTGAGTTCGGTGATCTGGTTCAAGCAGGACCGGCAGGCTACTCTACCCAAGGATGTGCATCTGGTATTCAGCTTGACGGCGCCCATGATTTTGACTCCGTTGAATGGGCCGGTGGTCAGCAGGGTGAATTCGGGTGCGGATGCCGTTCATACGGCGCAATAGTTACGAGTTCGCGGGAATATGTTTTTGGGGGCCGGGGTTTTCCGGCCCTTGTTTTTTTGGTGTCGAATCTGTGCCAGGTGAGGAAAACGGTTCGCGTGTAGCGCGAATACCCCAACCTTCGTGATGAAGCTACGAAGGATGGGCCACCAGTTAGCTGGTGCACTTAGTCGCGGACCTGAGCCAGGAGGCGCTTCCAGTTTTTCTGGTTGCGGCGGTAGGACTTTTTTAAGTCTTCGAGGATGCGTTCGAAGTCGGAGTGGCCCTGGAGGTTGCGCCATGCGGGATTTTTGCTGAACCATGGGTAGTTTTCGTTGCCGAGGTAGATGGCGCGACGTAGCCAGTGGAGGGCTTCGGATTCGTCGCCCTCTACGGCGAAGTAGGTGGCGAGGCGATAGGCCATCTCGCTGTCGGCTTCGGCGGCGGAGAGGGTTTCGTCGACGATGAAGGTAGAGGCTTTTTCGCGGTCGCCCAGTTGAACGTAGCACAGAGCAATGGTGGGGTAGACGATGCGGAGGGAGGAGTCGTCGCGAATTACGTTTTCGAGGGTTTCGATAGCTTTCGAGAGGTCGCCGGTGCGCATCTGCTGGTAGCCGAGCGAGGTGCGGAGGAGGGGCTGGCGGGGTTCGAGGGTGAGACCCTTTTCGATTTCGTCGGCGGCTAGCTCGAGCTGGTTCTGGTATTGGTAGACGCGGGCCCGGTGGTTGTAGATCATGGCCGCGTTGGCCGGGTTCATGCGGAGGGAGGCGTTGAACTGGTCGAGGGCTTCTTCGTACATGCCGTCGATTCGGAGAGTGATGCCGGCGACCATGCGAACGTTCCAATCGTTGCCTGCGGTCTGGAGGAGATTTTCGATGCCGTGACGGGCGGACTCTTTTTCTCCGCGAGAGAGGAGCATGTAGACGCGGTAGAGGTTGGCTTCGACGGAGCCGGGGTCGAGGGCGAGGGCCTTGTCGAAGGCGCGGCGAGCTTCTAGGACGTGCATCTGGCCGCCGAGTCCGTGGCGGGCGTATTGGAGGTGGGTGATGCCGAGGCCGGACCAGCCGGGGGCGTAGTTCTCGTCCTGGGAAACGACGGAGGCGAAGAGCTCGCGGGCGCGGTCCAGGTCTTCGCGGCTGCCGGTGCGGGTCATGAAGGCGGAGAGGACTGCTCGGGCCTGGAGGTACTCCTCGGATAGGGCCTGGTTCAGAGAGGGGGTGAGTGAGGAGCCGCGATGATTTTCGCTGGGGGGCTGGAGGTCGCCGAAGCCCTGCAGTGTGCTGAAGACTTCGTTGCAGATCTCGGATTGCACGCTGACGAGGTCGAAGGAGGCTACGTTGATGGAGCCGCCGGCGCGGACGCTCTGGCCGGGCACGTCGAGGAGCTGCCAGTTGAGATCGAAGCCCTGGTCGGAGCGGAGGAAGTTGCCGGCGAGGACGAAGTTTACGAGAAGTTTTTTTCCGACGCTCAGGGGGTCGAGTTGTTGGGTGGGGATGGTCATTAACGAAGACGACGGGCGGACTACCAGGGTGGACATGCGGGTGAGGCGGGTGGCGATGGCGTCGGCGAGGGCGTAGCCGTATAGGGGCGCGACGTCGGCGGGACCGAAGTTGACGAAGGGGAGAACGACGATGCTGTTTTGATTGTGGGAGGAGTTGGTGCCGGACTCGCGGAAGCGCTCGGCGAGCATGGAGAGGATGCCGGTGGTGCGTTTCTCTTCTGCGGGGGTGTCGAGGGGAAGCCGGCCCTGCGAGGGGCGGAGGGAGACGTTGTCGGCGGGGAGGAGAACGGAGTCGAGCTGCATGGACCGCATGATGGTCTTGAGGGCTTCGCGAACGTCGGCTGCTGAAGAGAAGCGGGCGGAGGGTTGTTTTTCGAGGCAGCGGAGGATGACAGACTCAAGTTCGACGGGGAGGGTGGGGGAGATTTCGCGGATGGAGGGCGGGTCGGCGTACTGGATGGCGCGGATGGATTGGAACTCTGGGGCGTCAGGGCGGTGGAAGGGGTGGCGGCCGGTCGAGAGCTCGTAGAGTATGAGGCCGAGGGCGAAGATGTCGGACTGGACGCTGGACTGGCCGGTGACGAACTGCTCGGGCGCCATGTAGGCGATGGTGCCGCCACGGGCGGTGTAAGTTGGTCCGGGCACGGCCTGGGGGGAGCCGACTTTACGCTTGTTGACGGGGCCGCCGGGGTCGAACTCGGCCTGGTCGGGACGGAGGCGGCGGGCGAGGCCGAAGTCGAGGATCTTGATGAGGCCGCCGTCGGTCAGCATGACGTTGGCGGGCTTGAGGTCGCGGTGGAAGATGCCGAGGTTGTGGGCGGCGGAGAGGCCGTCGGAGGTCTGGATGCCGGCGGAGAGGACTAGCTGGAGGCTAGCGGGGCCCTCGGCGATGAGCTTGTCGAGTGACTTGCCGGGGATGTACTGCATGACGATGTAGGCTTCTTCGCCGTTGCCGTCGTCTTCGGGGGCGATGCCTACGTCATAGATGGCGCAGACGTTGGGGTGGTCGATGGCGGAGGCGAGGCGGGCTTCGCGGAGTTGGGTGGCGCGCATCTGCTCGGTGGTTAGGTTGCCGCGCTTGAGGAGCTTGAGGACGACGGGGCGTTGGAGGAGGGTGTCGTTGGCAAGGTAGACGACGCCGCTGCCGCCGGCGCCGATCTTGCGGACGAACTCGTACTGCTTGATCTCGCGTCGCTTCATTACTTCATTATTGCAAGCGGGAGCATGAGGAAGGTGACTACCCGTTTATTTGCGCGGAAGGTGGGTTTCGAATAGGGAACGGAGTTCGTCGATCTGCAGTGGCGAGAGTTCCCGCTTGGGTACGGGTATGAAGATCTGATTGCCTTGCTGGAACAGAATGAAGGTCTCGTTGCTTTCCGCAAATTTGATGTAGGTGTGCCAGCCGGTTCGTCCATCAGAGCTCGGTGACGTGAAGTGGCGGCTCGTGTTATCGATTTCAAGTGTGCGGCGGTCTTGCAGCATTGGCGACTTTCGATAGACGCGACGAAACTGAAATCCCCACAACATTGGAAGAGCCAGCAGAATCGATCCCCAAAGCACCACGGGCCAGAGACCCGACACCTCACGCTTTCCGATCGCCGCAATGGTTCCAAAGAGGATGAGCACAGCTCCTAATACTGGCCATAGATAAATCCGATAACCTGCAAAAGCCGACCTCTTGCGCATTGCGAGCCTTGCGGCATTGACGAAGTCATCTTCGCTTATTTGATATTCAATTCGCATGAATTGTTTGAACCCTCTACGTGCTCGGGATATGGATGGAAAAACACGCAATGACAAAACAACCGCAGGTCCCGCGACTTCGATGTTCGCAAGTGCGCGAACATCTCCGCTCAGTATGACAACTTTCAAAGTTCAGAGGGGCTGATTAGTGGCGCGGGGGTCCACCTTTTCGCTCCCAAGGGCGAGGAGTGACGGGGTCGTCCTGCCACTTCTGGCGGCGGCCTACGAGGAACATGATGAGGCCGAAGACGAACATGATGGCCCCCCAGGTGAGATTGAGGTTGATGCCCATGGATTTTTCGTAGATTTCGGCGGCGTTGCGGGTGAAGAGGCCGTAGAGGCTCATGAGGCCGCCGATGAGGAGGAAGATGAGGCCGAGGGGGATGCGGATGTCGAGTCCCA
>JAOAPF010000149.1 GCA_025462755.1 Edaphobacter sp. | reverse complement strand
CGGCGGGAGCTGTTTCCTTATTCGGATGTGGATCTGCTTTTTCTGCTGGATGGGCGGCTGGCGGAAAAATTGGTGAAGGACGCGATTCGGCGGGTGAATCAGGAGATGTGGGACTGCGGGATGCGGGTGTCTCCGGTGACGAGGAAGCTGGCGGAGTGTGAGCGGTTCGATCCGGAGAATGCGGAGTGGGTGTTCTCGTTGATGGATCACCGGATGGTTGCGGGGGATGCGGGGCTTTACGAGAAGCTGGCGGGGCAGAGCGTGCCGAAGCTGCTGCAGCGGGAGCATAAGAATCTGATGGTGCGGCTGCTGGAACTGACGCGGGCTCGCCATTCGAAGTATGGGGATACGTTGTTTCATCTGGAGCCGAATATCAAGGATTGTCCGGGTGGGCTGCGGGATGTTCACGTGTGTGGGTGGATGGCGAAGTTGCTGGAGATGGCGGCTCGGGAGAAGAAGAACGGTGATGGGGCTGGGCCCGTTGTCTCGGCTGAAGAGGGCAACGAGTTTCGCAAGGCGGTGGAGTTTCTATGGCTGGTGCGTTGCTTCCTGCACTACCGCCATGAGCGGGACGACAACACGCTGGACTGGCAGGCGCAGGATGCCGCGGCAGAGACGATGATGGGGTTGGTTGGGCGCAAACCGAAGAAGGCTGATGCGGCCTACTGGATGCGAGTTTATTTTCGCCATGCGCGGAGCGTCGAACGGCGGGTGTCGCAGGCGATGGACGACGTGCCGGCGGGGAAGGCGGCTTCGAAGCTGCTGGGAGCGAAGAGGGAGCGCAAGGCGGAGGTGCAGCAGGGATTTCGGATAGAGCGCGGGCGCGTGGTGCTGGATGCCGTCGGTGAGTTTGGACATGAGCCGGCGCAGGACCCGGATGTTGTGCTGCAGGTGTTTCAGACGATGGCGCAAACGGGATCGAAGTTGGGGCGGGATGCGGAGGAGCGGTTGTCGGAGGGGTTGCCGCTGCTCTCGGCGCACCTGGAGGAGGGCCCTACGCTTTGGCATCATCTGCGCGGCGTGATGACGGGATTTTACGCAGGAGATGCGCTGCGGGCGATGCATGCGCTTGGGGTGCTGGAGCTGCTGATTCCGGAGTTCCACGGAATCGATGCGCTGGTGATTCGCGATGCGTATCACCGCTACACGGTGGATGAGCACACGTTTGTGCTGATCGACACGCTGCATGGGCTGGAGAGCGCGCTGAAGGAGGCACAAGACGGGGCGCAGAAAGGGGCGGCGCAGAAAGGGCTGAAGGGGGAGTGGGCGGCGCGCTTCGGTGGAGTGTTGCGCGA
Source organism: Edaphobacter sp. (assembly GCA_025462755.1). Lineage (GTDB taxonomy): Bacteria > Acidobacteriota > Terriglobia > Terriglobales > Acidobacteriaceae > Edaphobacter. Next base: position 16,067 of record JAOAPF010000149.1, on the reverse strand, counting down.
GCTGCCGCATCCGGAGCTGCTGTATCTTGCGGCGCTGCTGCATGACACGGGGAAGGGGCGCAGCACCGGGGACCACACGCTGGAGAGCGCGCGGATGGCCGAGAGTGTGATGGAACGGCTGCAACTGGATGGGTATGAGTGCGGACTGGTGGTGAGCCTGATTACGAATCATCTGGAGATGTCGGCTGCGCTGCGGAGGGACATCTTCGACGAGGAGACGGTGCGGGCGTTTGCGGGGAAGGTGCATACGCCGGAGGCTCTGCGGATGCTGACGCTGTTTACGTATGCGGATATCAATGCGGTGCATCCGGACGCCCTGACTCCGTGGAAGGCGGAGAACCTGTGGCAGCTTTACATTGCGACGGCGAATTATCTGGATCGCAGCGTGGATGAGGAACGGCTGGGTGCGCAGGAGGAGAGCGAGCTGGTGCATCGCGTGGTGGCTCTGCTGCCGGGGCAGAAGGAGGAGGTGCGGGAGTTCCTGGACGGGTTTCCGGAACGGTATGTGCTGACGCGTACGCCGGAGCAGGTGCGGACGCAGTTCAAGATGGCACAGCGGTTTGCGGAGGATCCGGTGCAATTGGAGTTTCGCTATGCGCCGACGGTGAGCGAGTTGACTCTGGTGACGCGGGACAGGCCACAACTGTTTGCGACGATGGCGGGTGTGCTGGCGGCGTGGGGGATGAACATCGTTACGGCAGATGCGTTTTCGAACCGGCAATGGGTGGTGGTGGATACGTTCCGGTTTACCGATACGTTTCGCACGCTGGAGATGAACGCTTCGGAGCATGAGGCGTTCGTGAAGAGCGTGCACGAAGTGATGACGGGAGCGGTTTCGCTGGAGAAGCTGCTGAGCGGGCGGCGAAGGGGAAGGCGGAAGGCCCCGCTGATCGAAGTAGAGACGCGCGTGGAGTTTGACGATGAGGCTTCGTCGCACAGCACGCTGCTGGAGGTTGTGGCGCAGGACACTACGGGGTTGCTGCGTGCGCTGAGTCTTCCGCTGGCGGCGCACGGCTGCAATATCGAGGTGGCGCTGGTGGATACGGAGGGAGAGACGGCGATCGACGTCTTCTACCTGACGCGCAACGGCGGGAAACTGGATAAAAGCGAGGAGCGGGTGCTGCGGCGGTCGTTGATGCAGGCGATCGAGGAGAATGCTCGGTAAGGCAGGAGTGCGGCCGTCTCATGGGCGATGCATCAGAGGGTGAATCGGGTGTTACGTAAATTGCTTTCATTTACTGGAAAGCGACCGAATTCAGTTGATTTTGCCGGTTGAATGGAGTTTCCAGGTTTTATAGTAGAGACATGAGCACACGTGGAAGCGAGACTACGAGCAGCGGTCGTCCGACAGCAGTTCCGCAAAAGAACGACCGGTATATCTTTGGCACTCTGGACAGCTTTGGCAAGAACCAGGAGAAGCTGCGTGAGGTGAGCTGGGGTGATGAGCAGCCGGAGGGCGTGGTTCTGGCTTCGATGGATGCGGCGATCAACTGGGTACGCAAGAATTCTGTGTGGCCGATGACCTTTGGCCTGGCGTGCTGCGCCATCGAGATGATGTCGATGGGGGGATCGCGGTATGACATTGCGCGGTTCGGGGCGGAGGTATTTCGTCCGTCCCCACGGCAGAGCGACCTGATGATCGTTGCGGGGCGCGTGTCGCAGAAGATGGCGCCGGTGATTCGGCGGCTGTATGAGCAGATGCCGGAGCCGAAGTGGGTGATTTCGATGGGGGCATGCGCCACGTCGGGTGGGGTCTTCAATAACTACGCTCTGCTACAGGGCGTGAACCAGGTGATTCCGGTCGATGTCTATGTTCCCGGGTGCCCGCCGCGGCCGGAACAGCTGTTGTACGCGATCACGCTTTTGCAGGAAAAGATCCAGCAGGAGCGGGGAACGGTGCGTAAGACTCTGAATCTCGCCTAGTCGTTCGGGTCATCGGTGGTTGGTTACTTCAAGGGTTCCTTTGTAGGCTCTGTGGGAGATTTTTGCTTGCCTGAGGGGTAACGTATTGAAATATAGTGTCCCTCTAGTAATTTTTTAGCGGCATAAGTTAGCAACTGCGGTAAGCTGTAAGGAATCGAACGACAAAACGATCCCTGTTGGTAAGACAAGATTCGTAGAACGTATGAATTTGAGTGGAGGAACTCGAATGGTTTATCGCCCGTTTCGCATAATAAGCCGGTTATTACTGGCCGCATCTGCAGTCGGTCTTGGAGTTGGGAGCGTGAATGCGCAAGCTCCTAGTACAGCCGCCCCTGGGGGGATTAACCCTTCGCGAGTTGACGTGTTTTTGGGGTACTCCTATTTTGGAGCTCACGGACAGGTGAAGCCCGCCGGCATTAACTATTCCTCGATTAATGTGGGAGCCATGGGTAGCGTGGCTTACTACATGAACAAATATGTTGGCGGCGAAATCATCTTTGCAGCCCATCCGAACGGCAAGAACGACGACTTCTTCAGCGGTTCCGCCGGTCCGATCTTCCGGGCTCCGATGCAGAATTTCACGTTGTTTGGGCATGGACTTGTCGGCGGCGGTCGCCTTGATGGTCCCAACTCCCACAACGGCACCTATTTCGAGCCTTACCGGTGGGGACCAACCCTGACGGCTGGCGGCGGAATGGACTACGATCTGCCCTTTTTCGACAACCGCTTTTCGCTGCGCCTCTTCCAGGCGGACTATCGCTGGATTCATACCAACTATGGCCCGGCGGCTACGATCCCGACGAGCGGTGTGTTGGGCGGCCGTACGAACCTGAGCGGTGCAGAGTTGAGCACTGGTATCGTGGCGCACTTCGGCCACATCATTCCTCCTCCCCCTATAACGTATGCCTGCACGGTTTCGCCTACGACGGTTTACCCTGGCGATCCCATTACGGTCACAGGTACGCCTGCCAACCTGAACCCAAAGAAGGCTTACAACTACACGTGGACGGCTGACGGCGGTACGATCACCGGCAATTCGACCACGGCAACCATCGACACGAAGAATGCAGCTCCCGGCACCTACACGGCGAAGGGTCATATCGTCCAGGCCGGTGGGAAGGCTCCGAAGCCGGGCGAGATGGCAGATTGCACTGCGACCTACACGGTCAAGCAGTTCGAGCCGCCGACGATCAGCTGCTCGGCGAATCCTTCGACGGTCGCTCCTGGAGACTCCGCGACGATTACCGCAACCGGTGTCAGCCCGCAGAATCGTCCGCTGACCTATAGCTATAGCGCGTCGGCTGGCTCTGTATCGGGAAGCGGTCCAACCGCAACGTTGAGCACGGCAGGTGCAGCACCGGGCACTATAACGGTCACTTGCAACGTGGTTGACGATAAGGGTCAGACAGCCTCTTCGACGACCACCGTTACTGTCAACGCGCCTCCACCGCCTCCACCGCCGTCGACGAGCGCACTCTGCTCGGTCAGCTTCGAGCGCGATGCGAAGCGTCCGGCCCGGGTCGATAACGAAGCCAAGGCTTGCCTTGACGACGTTGCCCTCAAACTGCAGAGCGCTTCGGATGCGAAGATCGCAGTGGTTGGCAACTCGACCAGCGACGAAAAGGCACCGCCGAAGAAGGGTCGCAAGAAGACGGTTGACCCAGCTGCGGCGCGTGCTGTCAACGTGAAGGACTACCTGGTAACGGAGAAGGGTATCGACCCCAGCCGCATCTCGGTCTATACCGGTTCTGACGACGCCAAGACGGTCACGACGACGTTGGTTCCTGCCGGGGCGACGTTCAGCACTACTGGTCTCACCCCAGTGGACGAGAGTGCGGTCAAAGCGGTACCACGGACGCCTCCTGCGAAAAAACGCCGGAAGTAACCACTCGCTGTAACGAAGCACACGGGCTGACTGGGTTGATTCCAGTCAGCCTTTGTGTTGAAGGTGTCTGAAGTGGGCCCCGAAGAAGGATTACACTAAAGCCTTAGGACAAATCTTGAAAAGATGCTGCAAACTTCGAGTTACGGGCGTTGCCCTCCTCTTTGCCTTGTCGTGCATTCCCATTCCGTTGCACGCGGCGAACTGGCTGCCGTTCGGACCGGATGGAGGGGATGCCCGTTCGATTGTTGCCGATCCACATGACCGGACGCATCTGTATCTCGGCACGTTGACGGGGTGGATCTATGAGTCCCGCAACGGCGGTGCGGAGTGGAAGCGGCTGGCGTGGGTAGGAAAGCGGAACGACCTGGCGCTCGATTCCATCGTGGTGGACAACTCCAACTCAAAACATATTCTGGTGGGGGCCTGGGTTCTGGGGAGCTCGGCGGGTGGCCTCTACATCAGTAACGATGGCGGCGTGAATTGGGAGAGCCATGCGGACATGCGCGGGCAATCTATCCGGGCGCTTGAGGCTGCGCCGTCGGATCCGAAGATCCTGGTCGCGGGGACGCTGAAGGGTGTTTACCGGTCCGCGGATGGAGGAGACCACTGGCAACTGATCAGCCCTGAGGGCAGCCAGGAGATCCATGAGGTGGAGTCGATTGCGATCGATCCGGCGAACCCTCAGATCATCTATGCAGGGACCTGGCATCTGCCGTGGAGGACGACGGACGGCGGCGCGAATTGGACAAGCATCAAGCAGGGCATCATCGAAGATTCGGATGTGTTCTCGATCATCGTGGACCCCAAGGATTCGAATACGGTTTTTGCCAGTGCGTGCTCTGGAATTTACAAAAGCCAGAACGGCGGCGAGAAATTTCAAAAGGTGCAGGGCATTCCTTCAACGGCACGGCGGACCAGAGTCTTGATGCAGGACCCGCAGAATTTGAACATTGTCTTTGCGGGGACAACGGAGGGTCTGTATCGTACGGGAGATTCGGGCGGAGCATGGCAGCGAACGACGGGTCCCGAAGTGATCGTCAACGATGTGTATGTCGATCCTGCAAACACGAATCGTGTTTTGCTGGCGACGGACCGCGGCGGCGTGCTGGCGAGCAACGATGGGGGATATTCATTTTCTCCTTCGAACAATGGATTTTCTGCGCGGCAGATCACTTCCTACATCGGAGATGCTACGCAACCGGCGATGATCTATGTGGGAGTGGTGAACGACAAGGCCTGGGGCGGGGTATTTGTCAGCGATAGCGGCGGGTTGAGCTGGTCGCAGAAGAGCTCGGGGTTGAATGGGCAGGATGTGTTCAGCCTGGCGCAGGCGTCGGACGGTACGGTGCTGGCCGGCACGGGGCATGGGATCTATCGGCTGCAGGGCGAGCTTTGGAACCGGGTAACCAACGTCTCTCTCAGAGAGGCTGAAGCGGTGCAACCGGCGGCACAACCGGCAGCAGAAGGTTCGGAGAAGAAGGTAGCTACTCCGACCAGGCACCGTGGCAAGGCACGGACTGTGGCAGCGAAGAAGACAACGGAAGCGCCTCCGGCGCATGTCTTCGATGCGAATGTCAACGCGATTGCGCGGGTGGGGGATACGCTGTACGCGGCGACTTCGGAGGGTTTGCTGCGCAGTGTGACGGCGGGTGAGAGCTGGAAGTTGATGGCTGGTCCGGAGAAGGATGACTGGAATTTTGTTGCGTCGGCGAAGTCGTGGGTCTTGGCGGCGACGTTGCGGTCTGCGGTGCTTTCTTCGGATGGCGGCCATGAATGGTCGCCGGTGACTCTGCCGGGGATGGTGACACAGCTTGCCGCTATCGCGGTGGATGATTCCGGAGGGCTGTGGGTGGGAGGACGGGAAGGGATCTTCGTTTCGCAGGACCGAGGGGCGACCTGGCAGAGTTTGAAAAACCTTGCGATCCGGGATGTGAACAGCCTGTTTTACGACGAGCCTTCGCAACGGATGTTGATCACGGCCAACAGCCAGAACACGATCGCCTTTGCGGTCCATCTGCCGGACCGTGCGGTGCGTTATTGGAATACGGGGTGGAGTCTGAGGCTGGTGCGGCCGGTGGGGGATCATCTGGTGGGAGCGACTTTGTTTGATGGCATCGTCGTGCAGCCGCGCATGGTCGATTCGAGCGAAGTGGCCACGCAGGGAGCGACTACGGGCGGCCGATGAGGAATAGAATCGATGCATGAGCTTTGAGTCCTTCAATCCGCTAACGCGACACCCCTTTCAGACGGATGATCCGAGCCTTCTGCCGATTGCGGCGAAGGTCGCGAATGCGGAGCGTCTGGACTTCGAAGATGGAGTGACGCTATACCGGAGTGGCGACATCCTGGCGGTGGGCTGGCTGGCGAACCTGGTGCGCGAGCGGATGCATGGGAATATCGCGTACTTCAATGTGAACCGGCATATCAATCCGACAAATGTGTGCGTGGCCTCCTGCCGTTTGTGCGCGTTTGGGCGCAAGAAGGGCGATCCGGGCACGTATACGATGGCGCTCGAAGAGGCTTGGGAGACTGCGGGCACCGGGTTGACGGAGGCAGTGACGGAGTTTCACATCGTTGGGGGGTTGCACCCCGATTTGCCGTTTGAGTACTTCATGGATCTGGTGCGGGGATTGAAGGTCCGGTTTCCCAAGGTGCATATCAAGGCGTTCACCATGGTGGAGGTGGCGTATCTCGCCAAGCGCGGCAAGATGACGATCCCGGAGGCGCTGGAGCGGATGAAGGCTGCGGGAGTGGATTCGATGCCCGGGGGTGGGGCGGAGATCTTTGCCGACCGGGTGCGGCATATTATCTGCGACCACAAGATCGATGGCAGCGAGTGGCTGGATACGGCGCGTGCGGCACACAAGATCGGACTGCGGTCGAATGCCACGATGCTGTATGGGCATGTGGAGAACGATGAAGACCGCGTCGACCACCTGGTGAAACTGCGCGAGGTGCAGGATGAGACGGGCGGGTTCCAGACGTTTATCCCGCTGGCGTTTCACCCGGAGAATACGGCGCTGGCGCATATTCCGAAAACGACCGGAATGCTGGATCTGCGGCAGATTGCGGTGGGGCGTCTGATGCTGGACAACTTTCCGCACGTCAAGAGTTACTGGCAGATGGTGTCGCCGAAGATGGCGCAGATCTCGCTGCGGTTTGGGGCGGACGATATCGACGGCACTGTGATCGAGGAGAAGATTTATCACGATGCCGGGGCGACGACTCCGCAGGGAATGCGGCGGGCGGATCTGGTTCGGCTGATTACCGAGGCTGGGCGGGAGCCGTTTGAGCGGGACACGATGTACCGCGCTGTGACCCGGAGCGAAGACACCTTTACTGTTGCGGTCTGAGCGGTTGAGCGCGCGCTCCCAAGAGCGCTGGCTGCTTGGACGTCCTTTGTGGGGATGTGATCGTCCTTAGCTGGTTTGCGCCGTGGCGGATGGCGTTGATGGCCTATCTAATCGAAATATGAGAGAAAGCTGACCTTGGGTGGGCAAGGTGCGCCGTTCCTTAGAAATTGCACACCGAAGTGGAAAACGATTTGCCCTGTGGGCAATCTTTTACCCTCCGGCGACCGATTTTCTGCACATTTACTACTTCGCGAACCAAAAAAGGTAATAAATATGGGGATTTCGGGCGATTCGAGGATTGGCCGCGGACTTGCAATAACCAGAGTCATCAAGACATCGTGAGGGATCGGCAAGGCGTATCAGCCTGATTCCAAGAGTAGTTAAGCGGGACCAAATTTCAGCGGTTCACCCACTTTTCGGGGGAAGGAGGATCTATGTATCTCTTGTTCGGACCATCTATGGCGGCTCTTGTTGTTATCGCAGTTATCCAGCTTCGCGACCACTTTGTTGCCTCTCGTTAGGCTCAACTGTTGTATTCCTGCGTTCTTGGTTTCCTCACCGCTTCAATCTTCGAGTGGGAAAATTGAGGTGGAGGTCAGGCATAGCCTGGCCTCTTTCCTTTTAATGGCTGTTTTTAATGGCTATTTTCGCTGTGAGGGTGTGGGTTGATGAGTTTAGAGTGACCAACCCCACGATACCCTGCGGACTTCGTCCTTCGGGATCATGGCGCACCCGTGGGGGTGGGTGGTTTGGCGGTTAGGATGGCGGAGAGGAAGAGGAGCAGCGCGGCTCCGGCGGCGGGAACGAGGAAGCCTGTGCGGAGATTATGGAATTGCGTGGAGAAGACGCCGGTGAGCCAGGGCAGGCTGGCTCCACCGAAAGAGGCTGTGGCAAATAGCGGCCCGAGCCGGGCGTGGTTGCCGGTGCGGGCGAGCAGGAAGGACACGATCAGGGGATAGATCGGAGCGAGGCTCAGGGCGCAGAGAAACGTTAGCGCGACGATGCCCGTGGCGGAGATGTTCGCGGCGACGCAGAGGATGCCCTGAGTGAAGATGAGCAGCGCAAGGCAGATCCGATAGAGAGCGGCCTCGCCGACGAGAGCCATCAGGATCGTGACGAGAATGCGGCCGGTGAGTTCGGCTATCCAGAAGCAGAGCGCGATGGACGAGGCGTGGAGGGCGGGGTTGGTGCGGACAGCGTAGCTGGGCAGCCAGCCCCCTAGTGCGTTCTCCACGCCGATGTAAAGGAAGAGGGCGGCGCCGAAGACAAAGAGAGGAAGCGACGGTAGCGGCATGCGTTGTTGTATCGAAGTTGTTGGCGATACGGGTGGCAAGATGGTTGCCAGGTGCGCCGGTTTTGCTGGGCCGGAGTTGGTACCGGAACTCGCATTTGGGAGGGAGATAGCAGCGAGTGAGGTGATGGCAAGAAAAGCTGCGGTCGCAAAGAAGAAATGCTGAATGCCCCCGGCGGACAACAGGCGCACAAGCAAAGGACAGGCGATGGCGCCAAGACCCCACACGACGTTCAGTATGGCGATAAGGCGCGCGCGTTCGGTGGGAACTGTAGTGCCGGCGATGACGTTGCCTGCGGTAAGGCCTGCTCCGAGCCCAAGGCCAGTGCAGAAGAGCGCGATGTGAGCCCCGTCAAAGCCGACCCACGTCATGGCGATGCATCCGGCTGCGGTGATGGCGGAGCCGTAGACAATGCTGGCGCGGAGATTACGCGTGGCAAACCACGCTCCGCAGAACTGGCCGGCGAAGTTGGCGGTGAAGAGGGTGCCTGCCTGAGCGTCCTGAATATGCCAGCGCTGGATGAGTGCGGGCAATAGAGGGCCGAGCATGACGGTAGCGATGCCGGCGGCAAGAAAGTAGAAGTAGACGGGAAGTAGCGCGCGGAGCGGCTTCGCGGGACGGGAGCCGGGTTGGAGTGCCTTTGGTCGGGTAAGTTGCAAAGCGCTCCTGTTAGCGTTTGCCTTGCGACAGCCGGGATAGGGAGGTTTCGTGGACCCTGATGGTCGATTCTCTCACGATGAGTTCAGGCTCAAAGCAGACGTCGTGGGGAAAGGGTTCGTCGGGGCACTGGATACGTTTAACCAGGAGCTCTGCGGCGGTTGAGCCCATTTTGTAGAGCGGCTGGCGCACGGTGGTGAGGCGCGGGTTGAAGTATTCGGCGACGATGATGTCGTCGAATCCGATAACGGAGATATCGTGCGGACAACCGAGGCCGGCATCCTGAATAGCGCGGATGGCGCCGATGGCGGAGATGTCGTTGAAGCAGAAGAGGGCGGTGAAGTCGCGGGTGCGTGATAGGAGATCGCGCACGGGTGGATAGCCGAGAGCGGGGGTCCAGACGTTTTCCTCAAGATAGATGCAGAGTTCGGGGCGGATGGTGATACCGATCTCCCGCGCGATGGAGGCGATCGAGTCCCAGCGGGCCTCCGCGTCCAGCGAGTAGCGCTGACCTTTCATGAAGGCGATGCGGCGGTGGCCGAGGTCGTAGAGGTGGCGAAGTGCCATGCAGGCCGCAGCGTTGTGATCGAGCATGATGTTGGTGACGCCTGGATCCTTGGCGTGAGAGGAGATGCCGACGACAGGGACGGGAACATTAAAGGAGAGCTGCGTGTTGACGAGGAGAAAGCCGTCGACGCGGCGGCGCATGAGGAGCTCCTGATACTCGTCCTTGAGATCGGGCTGGCCGAGATGGCTGACGGTGAAGTAGAGGAGGCCCTCCTGCAGAAGATGCTGCTCGACTCCGAGCATGACTCCGGTGAAGTAGCCTTCGCTGAGTTCGGGAGCGATGATGCCGATGGTGTTGGTGAGACGGGAGCGCAACATGCGCGCGTGGAGGTTGGGGCGGTAGTCGAATTTCTTGGCGGCGGCGTGAATGCGCTGCTTGGTGGCGGCGGGGATCGAGGTTGCTACGGGCGAGTTGTTGAGGACGATGGAGACGGTGGCGGGCGAGAGATCAAGATGCTCTGCGAGCATTTTGAGTGTGGCGGGCCTGTCGCCGTCGGGGAGGTTCTTTTTTGCTGTCATCGTGCTCCGCCGGGATGGATGTGCAACATGTGGCAACAGTTGTACACCTTCGGCAAGGCCTGCGCACCAGTTATGACATTAGTTACGAAAGTTTGCGGTAAAACGAGCCCCTATGGAAAATTACAAAATAGAGACAAATTGCACGTCGATCGAGGACATCGTTTTTTGATGAGATGCGTCTCAAGGATATCTTCTTCGAACCCTTGAGCGATCTTCGAGAGCGCTGTTTCTGTTTCCAGTATCCCCTCGTCTTTTGCTGGTTTCTGTGACGAGATGCTTGTTTCCGGATGCTGGCGCGAATGAAATGTCAGACAACGTCCATCGCCGCTGTGACGGACGACAGATGGCAGGGATAAGCGACGTAGCTATTGGTTTAGGTTCGCAGTAGCGTTGGATTTGATCGAAAAAACATCCGTTTGTAACGGTCATTGAACATTGACATGAGCTTCAAAGCATGAAATTTTAGATATCACTCGATCTCATTGCAGCGTCTCATTGTGGGATTGGTCGAGCCCCGCTTAGTCAAGCTTTGAATGAATGAGGGCATTGAAGACCAGACCATTGGCTTTGCTTAGGACCATCGGGTGTGCATTTGCACACTGCAAAACGAGTAGGAGTCCTATTTCTCAACCGCAGTTCCCCCGGAGAATCCGGAGGGGACGCGTGTCTTCGCAGGGAGGCTTGTATGAATGCTTCACGGAAGTTCACTAATAGGTTCTCAGGTTTGATCGTGTTGCTGTTGGTAGGTGTAGGCGCGTCCTTCGCGCAATCCACAGCGACGTTAGCCGGAACAGTGACCGACCCAACGGGAGCTGTTGTGCCAAATGCCAGCGTCAAAGTGCGTTCGCTCGCCACCAACACGCTTCGAGAGACCGTAAGCGACAGCGCCGGCGCCTATGTGGTGCCATCGCTGCAGCCCGGCGACTATGAGATTCGGACGACAGCATCTGGGTTTGGCACCAGCGTGATCAAGAGTGTCACTCTGCAGGTCGATCAGTCTGTGACCGCAAATGTGAAGTTGAATGTGCAATCATCCGGTGAGACTGTCCAGGTAGAAGCCGGTGCCGCACCGATCATCGATTCGCAGACGATAACGATGGGACAGGTGATCGATAAAGAAACAGTGCAGAACATCCCGCTGAACGGCCGTCATTTCCTCGATCTGACTGCCCTGACGCCGGGGGCTGTGGTGCCTCCGGCAAATGGATTTTTGACCAGCGCGAGCCGTGGTCTCGGGGCCAACTCGTACATTACCGGGGGCGCTCGCGAGGACGCGAACAACTTCCAGATCAACGGCATTAATCTGAACGACATGACGCAGAACCAGATTACGTTTCAGCCGTCGATCAACACGACTGCAGAGTTCAAGATCATCAACTCGACCTTCGGCGCGGAGTATGGCCGCAGCTCGGGCTCTGTGGTGAACGTCGCTACGCGTTCGGGTACCAACTCCTATCACGGTGAAGCATTCGATTATCTAAGGAACAACTACTTTGACGCGCGCAATTACTTCAATCGGAAGGGAACTCGCCAGAATCAATTCATACGGAATAACTTCGGCGGAGCGTTGAGCGGCCCAGTTCCATTCATTCTCAAGGACAAAGCTTTCCTCTTTCTCAGCTACGAAGGTCTGCGGCAGACGCAGGCCCTTCTACTGACGAGCAATGTTCCGACGATCGCGCAGCGCGCGGCATTCGCTGCCAGTCCGGCAGGACCGACCTATGCGAAGCTGATCACGCTGATCCCGGTTGGGGTTCAGACGACTTCGGCGACCGGAGTGACGACTGCAGTAGCTACAGGATCTTCTCCCGGACCGGTAAAGACGGACCAGTACAGCGGCGACCTCCTCTTAGATATCTCCACTACGGATACGTTGCACATGTACTATGCGTGGCAGCAGGATGCACGCACGGAGCCAAACCTGCAGGGCAATACGATCGCCGGATTTGGGGACCATCGCACCGCACATCGTCAGATCGGGACAGTTAACGAAGTTCATATTTTTTCCCCAAATGTTGTAAACGAGGGGCGATTCGGGTTCAATCGCATCGCGATCAACTTTGCGGATTCGTTCAACGCCGTTTCCAGCGACTACGGCATTCCGAACGGCGTTACCGCTGCCATTGGACTGCCGCAAATAACGGTCACCGACCTTGGGCTCAATTTCGGAGGACCCTCGGGCTTTCCCCAGGGACGGTTTGTGACCACAGGTGTGCTTTCCGACACTCTGAATTATTTGAAGGGCAAGCATGCGATCAAGACTGGCGGCGAGTTCCGGCGCTTTGAAGGGAACAACTACAGCAGCACCGCCGGTACAGTGAATTTCACCACGACGACGAACTTTATCAATGGCCTCGCAAATAACTACACCGCGAATTCCATCAATCCTGTGACTAACCGGATCTTTATCAGCGCGGTGGCTGCCTTTGTGGAGGACACCTACAAGATGAGCCCCACCCTCACCTTGGAGCTTGGATTCCGGTACGAGTGGAATGGAACGCCGGCGGAGGGTGGTCACCGGTTCATCACTTTCAACCCTGCTACAAGCGCTTTCCAACAGGTGAACCAGCCATACAAGCAGAACAGCAACTACGAACCGCGTCTTGGGTTTATCTATGACGTCTCTGGCAAGGGGAAGACGACCGTTCGCGGCGGCTTCGGGTACCTGGTAGACGAACCGATCACCAGCGCGGTGACAGGTCTCGCTTCGAATCCCCCATTGTCAAATCCTTTACAAACTACGAACGTACCTGTGGGGACTGCTTTTTCCCTTGCAGGTGCGTCCGGTCTGGCTCCCAGTTCGGTCAATCCGAATTTCAAGAACGGGTATATCGAATCCTATAATCTGAACGTACAGCAAGACCTCGGGCATGGGGCTGCTTTACAGGTCGGTTATATCGGTTCTCAGGGCCGTCATCTGCGTCTGAACCGCAACATTAATCAGTTGGTTTATGCTTCTCCTACTGCGACGGTTGGCGCTCGTCCATACCCGACGGCAAAGATGCTGGATGGTAGTGTGAGGTCGCTCGGCAATATCGCCTACAACGACTCCGTCGGTATGTCGAACTACAACGCACTCTGGCTGACTGTCCGAAAATCGCTTCGCGGCGGTTTGCAGTTCAACACGACCTACACCTATGCGAAATCGATGGACGAGAACTCACAATCGGGTAACGGTGTCCAGGACAGCACCAATCCCGCTGGAAGCTATGGTCTGTCTGATTTCGACGTTCGTCATCACTTTGTCTTCAGCGGCACCTGGACGCTGCCGTTCCATGGCAACCGCCTGAAGGAAGGTTGGCTGCTTGCTGACGTCACTCAGATACAAACCGGGAATCCCTTGAATGTTGTGACGGGCTCGACCTACTCGGGCAGCACAACCGCTGCTCTTGGCCAGATCCGGCCCACGCTGCTCGCGGCTCCTTCAGTCGGCGTTCACAAGGCGCTCTCCAACTTCAACATCCCCTATATCGTCGGCACGTCGTGCTTAGCAGCGACGCCGGGTTGCAACTTCCTGACTCCAAATATTGGTTTCGGTACGATGCAGCGCAATTCAATCATCGGCCCTGGCTTCTCGGATACCGATGTCTCGTTGCAGAAGACGACCCGGATTGCGGAGAACGTGAATTTTATCCTTCGCATGGATGCGTTTGATGTATTCAACCAGGCTAACTTCGGCAACCCTGTGCTGACGGCATCGCCGACCAGCCTCACCTTTGGCCAGATCACGCAGACCCGTGGCGCGATCGGAGATGCTGGATCGTCTCGTCAGCTTCAGTTTGCCGCCAAGGTGCAGTTCTAGATGACCTAAACCTGAATACGCTCTGCCGAATGTTCCGGCAGAGCGTTTTTCTTTGCTGATTTGTTCCTGGTGTTGTGAAAATCCAGCGGAGTTCCAAGTGCGCCTCGTGAGTAGCTTTCGGGACGTGCAGTTTTGTCTAGTAACCTTTTTGGTGTAGCGAAATGTTTCGAAGTTGTACTGGTCACTGCATTGTCTGTGGTTAAATTGACTGATGTGCGGCGGGTCTTTCCCGAGGGAGGACGCTCTGGTTTGAGCGCCTGATGAGTAGTGAGTTTTTTTTCCGTGACTACCGGGCCCTTGATTTGGAGGCGATGTTCCAGCTGGATGAAGCCTGCTTTGCGGAGGAGTTTCGCTTCGATCGTGCATCGATGCGGGAGTTCGCTGAGGAGCAGAATGCTATCGTTCGCGTCGCGCAGAATATCTCCGGCAATATCGTCGGGTTTGTCATTGTCCATGTGGAGCGCGTCGGGAGCGGGTGGCGGGCCTATGTAGTGACTCTGGACGTGGCGCCTGAGTGCAGGCAGAGAGGCCTCGCCCGGCGGCTGATGAGAGAGGTAGAAGCGAGCGCAATGGCGGCAGGGGTGGGGTGGATTCAGCTGCATGTATTTACAGGTAATGCAGGCGCGATCCGCTTCTATGAACGGATGGGCTACGAACGAATCAGCACGAAGAAGGACTTTTACGGCGAGCCTGGACTGGACGCGTACGTTTACGGCAAGGAACTCCACGCTTTGTAGGGTGGGTTACTTTTTGCCGAAGACGTCGCCCATGCGACGGATCTGGGCGCCTACGCCGCGAAGTTTCTCTTCGAAGTTCTCGTAGCCGCGATCGAGGTGGTAGACCCGGTCGAGGATGGTTTCGCCATCGGCCACGAGGGCGGCCAGCACGAGCGAGGCAGAGGCGCGAAGGTCAGAACACATCACTGCGGCGGATTGGAGCGGGGATTTGCCGCGGACGGTGGCGGTGCGGCCGGAGATGGTGATGTTCGCGCCCATGCGGATGAGCTCCTGCACGTGCATGAAGCGATTCTCGAAGATGTTTTCGGTGACCGTGCTGGTGCCTTCGGCCTGAGTGGCGAGGGCCATGTACTGGGCCTGCATGTCGGTAGGGAAGCCGGGGTACTCTTCGGTGACGATGTCGGCGGCCTTGAGCTCGCCACCGGATCGGACGCGAACCTTGTCGGCGCCGACGTCGATCTTTACACCGCACTGTTCGAGTTTGGCGATGAGAGCTCCGAGGTGTTCGGGCTCGCAGCCGTCGACGTTAAGGTCGCCGCCGGTGATGGCTCCGGCGAGGAGGAAGGTGCCGGCTTCGATGCGGTCGGGGTTGATGCGGTGGCGCGCGCCGTGGAGGCTGGCTACGCCCTGGATGCGGATGGTGCCGGTGCCTGCGCCTTCGATCCTGGCTCCCATGGCGGTGAGGAGGGCGGCGAGGTCGGTGACCTCGGGCTCGCGCGCGCAGTTTTCGAACATGGATTCGCCTTCAGCCAAAGTGGCAGCCATGAGGAGGTCTTCGGTGCCGGTGACGGTGATCTTGTCGAAGACGATGTGCGCGCCTTTCAAGCGGCCCTTGCCGTCGTTTGGGCTGCGGGCTTCGAGATAGCCATGGTCCTGGGTGATCGTGGCTCCCATGGCTTCAAGACCGAGGATGTGGAGGTCGATGGGCCGGCCGCCGATGGCGCAGCCTCCGGGCATGGCGACGCGGGCGATGCCGGTGCGGGCGATGAGCGGGCCAAGGACGAGAGAGCTGGCGCGCATGGTTTTGACGATCTCATATTTAGCCACGGGGTCGGAGAGGATGCCGCACTTGATGCGGGTGCGGTGCTGCGCGCGGCCGTAGCCTAGCTCGACCTCGGCGCCCATGCTGGTGAGGAGCTTGCGCTCGGTCTCGATATCGCGGACTTGAGGAATGTTTTCGAGGATGACCTCGTCTTCGGTGAGGATGGCGGCGGCCATACAGGGGAGGGCGGAGTTTTTGGCTCCGGAGTCTTTGATGGTGCCGAGAAGGGGGTTGCCGCCGCGTACTACAAACTTGTCCATGGACTCAGTTTACGGAGATTTTGCGTGGAA
>JAOAPF010000508.1 GCA_025462755.1 Edaphobacter sp. | reverse complement strand
AAGGCCATGGAGCGCGCGCAAAAATCACAACGCGACGAAGCCGCCGGCCAGCACGGCCTCTTCGGCATCTTCGACTCCGACATACACGCCTCCACAAATCACAACAAAGAAGATTCGCTCCCCAGCGTAGCCGAGTGGGATGAGCACACGCGCCTGCAAAACGAAAAGGAAGTCCTCGGCTTCTTCGTCTCCGGCCACCCCATGGACAAGTACCGCGAAAAGCTCCGCAACATGAAGGTCGTCGACACCGTCACCGCCTGCGAGATGAAGCCCGAGCCGCAAACCTTCCGCCGCCGTGGCGAAGAACCACAGAACGAGATCTCCATCGCTGGCGTCATCACCGGCCTCAAGGTAGCCAAGTCCAAACGCTCCGGCGAACTCTACGCTCAAGCCTCGCTCGAAGACACCGTCGGGAAGATTGAACTCATCGCCTTCTCCGCGAACTACGAGAAGCTCAAAGACAAGCTGAAGATCGACGTGCCCGTCGTCGTTCGCGGCGTTCTGCGCGGTGAAGAAGATTCAGCCCCCAAACTCTCCCTCTCGAACATCCAGGCGCTCGAAGACGTCAAGATTAAACTGCCCGATTCGCTGCGCATCAAGGTTCCGCTCCATAACCCCGACACCGCGCTGCTCGAAAAGATTCACGACGTCCTGCTCAATGCACCGGGCAAAGGCAAGGTCCTGCTTGACCTCGAAGAGCCCGGCGAATTCTGCGCCGTCCTCGAGCCACACAACATGATGGTCGCCGCGGACCGCCTCTTCATCGACCACATCGAAGAACTCGTAGGCCGTGGCGGCGTTCGCGTTCTCGACTAGTTTTTCGAGTCGCTTCAGGAGACCAAATCTCCCGTTATCATGGGAACTATGTCAACCAAAGTCCGCTGGGGTGTGCTCAGCACCGCCGCAATCGGCATCAAGAAAGTCATCCCCGCCATGCAGCAAGGCGAGTTGACGCGCGTCACGGCAATCGCCTCGCGTGATCGCGCCAAGGCGGAAGAGCCAGCCCGCAATCTCGGAATCGAAAAGATCTACGGTTCGTATGAAGAACTTCTCGCCGACCCGGAAATCGACGTAATCTACAACCCGCTCCCCAATCACCTTCACGTACCCTGGACCATCAAGGCGGCCGAAGCGGGCAAGCACGTCCTCTGCGAAAAGCCTCTCAGCCTGACCGTCGCGGAAGCCCGCACTCTCCTCGACGTTCAAGCCCGCACTGGAGTCAAAATCGGTGAAGCCTTCATGGTCCGGACGCATCCCCAGTGGCTACGCACACGCGAGCTTATCGCGTCGGGCCGCATCGGCTCCCTCCGTTCCATCCAGGGTTTTTTCAGCTACACCAACGTAAACCCGGCAAACATCCGCAACATACCCGAGTACGGCGGCGGCGGCCTCATGGACATCGGCTGCTATCCCATCAATATCTCGCGCTTCCTCTTCGGCGAAGAGCCCGTTCGTGTCATGGGACTGATCGAACGCGACCCGGAAATGAAGACAGACCGTCTCACCTCCGCCATCCTCCACTTCCCCTCAGGCCAATCGATCTTCACCTGCAGCACCCAGCTTGTGCCCTACCAGCGCGTGAACGTCTTTGGAACAAAGGGCCGCATCGAGGTCGAAATCCCCTTCAACATCCCCAACGACCGGCCTTCCCGCATCTTCATCGACGACGGACACGATCTTTTCGGTGGCGGCATCACCTCTGAAACTTTTCCCATCTGCGACCAGTACACCATCCAGGGAGATGCCTTCTCCAAAGCTGTCATCGACGACACAGCCGTTCCGGTCCCCCTCGAAGATGCGATCAAAAATATGGCAGTGATCGAAGCCATCTTCCGCTCCGCTGAATCGGGCAAAGCCGAATCCCCATCCACGCAATAATCGACTCGCCAATCCGTGACGAACCTGCTTGAAATACCCCGTTTGTGGAGTAGGGCGGATCTTTTGTGTCGGTCATAATGACGTGAGAGGATCCCCCCATGGATCAGTCGCTAGTAGACGTGTTTGAGCAGGCCCGCAAGGTGGTAGCGTATGCCGACCGTACGATCGCAGAAGAAGAGGCGCGACGCAGACAGAGCGAGCGAGAAAGCCTACTGCAACTGCTCGGCGCACGCATCGAGGACGCCTTCGACTTCACCAGCAAGGAAAAGCTGGAGTTGCAACCGAGGCTTGATGTTCAGGACGGCATTGGAGTCGTTGAGTTTGTGGTCAGAAGCCAGCGAACCATCTTTCTGCTCTTACCACGTGAAGACGATACGTGGACGCTTCAGGTGGTCGAAGACAGCCATAAGCCGCAGGTGCTCGACGAGTTTCAGGGTGGAACAAAGACCGAACAGGCATCCCGCCGGCTGGCGGCAGCACGCATCGTGACAGCGATCGGCAACTGGGTTCAAGACCTCAAGGGACCGCATTCTCTTCCGAACACGAAACAATCATCGAATAGGCGCGACCGTGACGAACCGAAGCCCGAGCTCACCTACGGAACCATGGGAAAATTCCTCGGTTACTAGAGGACGATTCCTACGACGTAGCACCTTTGGTTGTTCATGCGGCCAGAGCTGACAAAGACCCCAGAAATCGTCCGATACTGCATCTGCGATCGTGAGTGCAAATATCGGTTGCGGTGATACATAAGACTGAATCAGTAATTCCGGCCCCTGCTTCGCGCCTTCTGGATTCTGCATTTCTTTCGGGATGAGCATGTACTGGGTACAAATTGGGCTCATGAAGAAGTTCGTGATCCCGACAAGGTCGTCCATGTGGTGGGGTCGCAGCAAGAGACGATCCGTATTAATGATCGTCACAGCGAACATGGGTCAAGACTACAGCAGGGAACACGTTTTGCTGCTTGCTCCCAGGAATGTGCCCACAGTCAAGCTCAGAACTGCCTTCATTGCAGGGTTCGCACCTTTCAAAAACATGGAACTCGGTTCTTCCCGAACGCGTCTCAGAGAGGAATGAGAATCAATAACAAGTCGCTCGCCTACGCGCTTCTGCGCATCGCACTCGGTGTCAACTTCGCCGGGCACGGTCTCATTCGCATCTACAACGGCGTCGGCGCGTTCGCCACTTCCACGGCAGAGCATCTCGCCAAATCTCCGCTCCCGCACACCGTTACCTTCGGCTTCAGCCACGCTATCCCGTTTCTCGAAGCAATCCTCGGTCTCACGCTTATCCTGGGCGTCTTCACCCGCATCTCGCTCGTCTGCGGCGCGGTCTTTATGATGGCCCTCACCATCGGCATCACCGCAAACCAGCAGTGGGACGTGGCCAGCGAGCAGCTCAACTACAGCGTAGTCTTCTTTGTTTTGCTGTACCTGATCGAGCATAACGCCCTCGCCCTTGACAACTACCTGCGCACCACTCCCTCGCACTCCTGACATCAAACGGCCAACTGAGAACTGAGAACGGACAACTGCCAACTCTGTCAGCCGCTCTTCGATACAATGAAGTACGATGGCAGAACACGAAACAGGCAGAACAACGCACTCACATCCGGCACCCGCCCCTACTCCCGAAGCCTGGATCAAGACGGAGCTGGCACGACACCCGCAGCGCCCTTATCCAATGGACTTCATCGAAGGACTCTTTACCGACTTCAGCGAAATCCACGGCGACCGAGCCTTTGGCGACGACGCGGCAATGGTCTGCGGCATGGCCTCCTTCCGCGGCGACCCGGTCCTTGTCATCGGCAACCTCAAAGGCCGCACCACCAAGGAGCGCACCGCCCGCAAGTTCGGCATGCCCGACCCGGAAGGCTACCGCAAAGCGTTGCGCGCGATGAAGATTGCCGAAAAGTTCGGCCGCCCGGTTTTCACCTTCATCGATCTCTCCGGCGCCAATCCCGGCATCGGCGCCGAGGAGCGCGGCCAGGGAGAAGCTATCGCCCGCAACCTCATCGAAATGTCCCGTCTGCGCGTCCCCACCCTCGCGACCATCACCGGCGAAGGCGGATCGGGAGGAGCGTTGGCGCTGGCGGTAGCCGATCGCGTCCTGATGCTCGAGAACGCCATCTACTCCGTCATCTCCCCCGAAGGCTGCGCCTCCATCATGTGGAAGGATGCGAGCAAAAAGCAGCAGGCCGCCGCTGCTCTCAAATACACTGCCGGGGACGTCAAATTACTCGGCTGCGTCGATGATGTCCTGCTCGAACCCAGAGGCGGAACCCAGAACGACCCAGTCGCAACCATGGCGATGATCGGCGAAAAGCTTCACTACCACCTTGGCTGTCTTCGCGGGCTCCCTCTCGACATCATGCTGGAGCAGCGTTATACGAAATTCCGCAATATCGCGCAGTTTTACACGACCGCTTAAGCGGTACCCCACCACACCGGAGTAGCTATCGTTGCACGCGCTCGACACGACAAAACGCCGCTCGGAGCGCACCCTGCAGTTTGCACTGTTTGTGACCTCCGCGGCCTGGTTTCTCGCCGCCGATACGGTAGCGGCGCACGCAGCCCGCGGTCTCTCGCAACGTTTCGGGCTTGACGCTGCACGCCCCCTGCTCACCTGGACCTTCCTGCTGTTTCTGCTGGCAGTGGGATTCTCTATCCTGCAGGCCATCGCGAAGCGGCGGTCCTCGCTTCGTGAGGTCCTCGGTCTTCCGAAGCGCCTCACTGCAGGTCGGGAGTGGATGCTCGGTGCCGCGCTTGGCTGGGGCCTCGTCGTGCTGGCCGTCCTGCCGATGGCTGTCGCCGGAACCCTGCACGTTCAGTTCTGGACACAGCCGCGCGCCTTCGGTCTGCTTCTTCTCAATCTCGTAACTCTCGCCGTCGCCGCCCTTGCCGAAGAGGTCGCGTTTCGCGGCTACTCCTACCGCCGCCTGATCGAAGCTACCGGGCCAGTCGCGGCGACCACCCTCATGTCGCTCCTGTTCGGTCTGGGCCACGTCCTCAACCCAGGCGCTACCTGGGCCAGCACTCTGGTCACGATTCTTGCCGGAGTTCTGCTCTCGCTCGCGTGGCTCCGCACCCACGGGCTATGGCTCGGCTGGGGTCTGCACTTCGCCTGGAACGCCTCGATGGGCATCCTCTTTGGCCTGCCCGTCAGCGGAATCACCGACTTCGCCAGCATCGTCCAGACCCGGGCCGTCGGACGGCCCTGGCTCACCGGTGGCGAATACGGACCCGAGGGCGCGGGCATCACCGTCATCGTCCTGGTGATCGGGATCGTCGTTCTCGTCCGGGTGACGCGCGACTACGCCTGGCACTACACCTACGTTCCGATTGTCCCGGCCGGCTACCCCATGGAACCTGCTCCGCCGCCGGCCCATGTCGCGATGGAGCAGATGGCAGAGCAGACAAGGCCGGCAGCCCCCGTAGCGCTGGTCCAGATTCTGCCCTCGACCCCGCAGACCCGCTCGGTCGGCGACGAACCAAAGCCCTGACCATTCCCGGGCGAAAAAATAGTTGAAAAGATTGGCATGTTTTTTGAACCCGGAAAAGTGCCCGTCAACGCACCACGATTCACCATCAAATCACCACAACTTCACCACAAAAACACCACGCTGAAAACGCATTTTTTCGCAAAACCCCCCGTAAAAACGCCTTTCCACCACAGCAAAAAAAGTTAACACATTCGTCCACCCCAAAGCGCGGTAGCCTCTTGTCAAAAGCAAAGGGAAGGTGCAGACTGTTGTACATCTGAGGTGCTGCCGTGGCACTGACCCGTTACAGACCGGCCCTCATCGCAGGCCTCCTGGCCATTCCCATGGCGACGGTTCACGCCCAGGTCTTCACCGTAGGCGAAAAATCTGCCACAGCAGACATCGCCACAGACTTCAGTCCCACCCACGTGGCGCTGCCACAGGGAAAGCTCACAGAACGCGGTCGCCGCGAACTGATTCGCAATCTGGAAGCCGAGCAGGGCTTCGCGCACCGCGCCCTTCCCGTAAGCGCTGGCATCACGCTCCAAGCGAACGGACAACTCACTCCCGGCCCCGCAGAGTACAGAAAACTGATCTATACGAAGGGCCAATCCGCTGCCCCCGGCGACCGGGTTATCGTCACATCGCTGGAGTTCAAGGGAGATCGCATCATCCTGGACTTCAACGGCGGACCATATGCGAAACATCGCTTCCTGCGCCACATCCAGATAAATGACAACCCAGTGACTCCGGATACCGGAGAAGTTGCGACGGGCTCCCGCATCACTCTGGTCTTTGAGGGCGGCATTCCTGAGATATCGAGTCCAGAGGTCAAGGCGTTGCTTCAACCGCTCATCGACTTTGG
This sequence comes from Edaphobacter sp., assembly GCA_025462755.1. Lineage (GTDB taxonomy): Bacteria > Acidobacteriota > Terriglobia > Terriglobales > Acidobacteriaceae > Edaphobacter. Next base: position 2,380 of record JAOAPF010000508.1, on the reverse strand, counting down.
AGTGAAGACCTCGGAGCAAGCTTACGCCGACACGCTTCCGCCTGCGTTGAAGGAGGCCATTGCGGCGCACGAAGTTTTGGTTGGGATGAACCATCGCATGGTGCTTGCTGCGCTCGGCGCTCCGGAGAACAAGATGCGCGAGCAGCAGAGTGGCGACCCAAACGGTGCACGCTATGAGGAGTGGATCTATGGCCACGTACCGCAGACCATTCGCTTCGTGCGGTTCGTCGGAGATCGAGTCACCATGGTCGAAATTGCTGCACTAGGCAAGCCCATCGAAATTCACAACACAAACGAGATGGGTGACTTCGATCCCACCCCAACCCGCGAAGTCGCAATGGGTGATAAAGACACGAAAGGAGCGGAGGAAGGCAAGCAAACAGCGCCACCGACGCTGCGCCTTCCCGGAGAGACTGCTCCTGCTGACGGCCCGGGCAAAGTCCAGTTTCCCACCAAGAGTTCAGCTGCGCCGATTCCGCCAACTCCCACGGCAGATCCAAGTCCTGGAGGCGATCCCGGTACGAGTCCTGGAGTCGGTTCTTCAAGTATTCCCGGAACGAGTCCCGGACCGAATTCAGGCACCAGTCCGCGTTCAAACTCGAAGCCGCCCATGCGATAGTCGTGTAGACTTACAGAGGAGCTCAATCGCAATTCTTCTCCGTCCGATTGCCCCGTGGACAAGTCCCGGAAAATCTTTACGAGAAGTACCGGATGATTCAATTCTGCTTGCCCGTCAGGGTGGCAGTTCCCCAATACACCCAGCGCGTGAGCCGCAACATTTGTACCAGGGAGAGCAAGCATTATGGCGAAGATTGCCAAGACCGGCGACCGTAAAAAGGTCATGGATACCAACAAGAGCACGGATTGTCCGAAGTGTTCCAAACCCACTCGTATCGTCAAGCGTGTCAAGGATCGTGAGCGCGGTACTCCTGGCGGAGTGTATATCTCCTGTTCGGCGTGCGATTTCTTCGAAAAACTCTAAGTAATCTGAAAAGGCAGTGTGCGACGGGGGCCTCCCAAGGGCCCTTTGGCATGTGTGGGCCGCTGATTTATAAGGCCAAACTACGCCTCAAAGCGATGCACCAAAGTTGTACAGATAATTTACAGGGAGCCACTTGACGATCGTCCGTTGCGACGGGCAGACTCTACCGTGGAAAGTAGGAAACCTGTTTTTTATGATTACCACGCTGCCTGCATCATCCTCCCTGGGCCTTGCCTCTCTACCGCATTTCAATCGCCCCACCTATCTGATGTGTCCACCGGAGTGGTACGACGTTGACTACGTCATCAACCCGTGGATGGCGGGTAATCTTCATCAGCCATCGCGTGATACCGCTTTCATGCAATGGAAGAGTCTGTATCAGGAGCTCCAGCGCATTGCTGATGTTCGGGTGCTGCATGCGCGCGAAGGCTCGCCGGATATGGTGTTTGTAGCACATGCAGCGCTGGTTCAGCATGGGATAGCGGCGATTTCGAGCTTCACGCATCCGCAGCGGCAGACGGAGGAACGGCACCTGCGGCAGTGGCTGGAGGACGCGGGTTTTCTGTTGTGGGCGACGCCGCGCGAGACGTGTTTCGAGGGAGAAGGCGATGCGCTGTTTGATGCGAATGGCGGGCATTTATGGGCTGCGCACGGGGTTCGGACCTGCAAGATCAGCCATCGCCATGTGGCCGATGCGTGGCATATGCCGGTGACTTCGCTGCATCTCGTGGATCCGCGGTTTTACCATCTGGACCTTTGTTTTGCGCCACTTAGCGGCGGGTATCTGCTGTATTTTCCGGAAGCCTTCGATGCGGCTTCGCGGGGGAAGATTGAAGCCAAGTATGGTGCGGACAAACGAGTCATGCTCAGTGAGTCAGAGGCTATCCAGTTTGGGTGCAATGTCATCAATATCGGTCGCGACATTTTTATGGGCGCAGTCCGGACGGATCTTGCTAAACGCTTGAAGGAACGTGGCTTTGAGGTGACGGAACTGGAGTTGAGTGAGTTCCAGCGCGGGGGTGGATCGGCTAAGGCGCTGGCGCTGCGGTTGAGCGATATGGACGTGACGCATAGGGCTGGGAGGCCGGGGTTGGCTACACACCTTTAGTTTTCGGGGTTATTTTTTTTCGTGGTGGAGGGGTGTTTTTGCAGGGGTTTTTGCAGAAATGTGCGTTTTTGACGTGGTTTTTTGGTGGTGAAATCGTGGTGGATTGCTGGTGGATCGTGGTGAGTTGACAGGCACTTTTTCGAGTCCGAAAAACATGCCAACTTTTTCAACTTTATTTTTATCGGGCTGCGGTTTGGGCGTGCTCTATCTCTTGCAGAATCGCGCGGGCGGCGGCGGCGGGGTCTTGGGCGCGGGTGATGGGTCGACCGACCACCAGCATGGAGGCTCCT
>JAOAPF010000470.1 GCA_025462755.1 Edaphobacter sp. | reverse complement strand
GACGGCAAGATCGGTCACGCCGAGCTCAAAATCGGCAACTCGCACATCATGCTGGCCGACGAAAATCCCAGCATGGGCGCCGGACACACCAGCGCCGCCACCGTCGGCGGCAGCCCGGTGAGCCTCTACGTCTACCTTCCCAACGTCGACGAAGTGATCAAGCGCGCAACCACAGAGGGCGCGAAGCTCCTCAAGCCGGTTCAGGACCAGTTCTACGGAGACCGCACCGGCTTCATCCAGGATCCCTTCGGACACCTCTGGGGCGTCGCCACCCACATCGAAGATGTCTCACCCAAGGACATGCAAGAGCGCATGAAGAAGATGATGCAGGCAGCCTAGCTCGCTCCAGCCAGGAGGCAGGGCAGTCACGCCCTGCCTCCCTGGCCAACATGCTCCCGGTTCAAAGCTGATTGGCAAATGCCTTCAGCAAAAACCGAACGCAAAGAGGACAAAGTTAAAGCAAAGGACCGCCACGGCACACTTTGCGCTTTTGAAGAAACCTCAGCGTCCTCTGCGTTCATCTTTCAAAACCGATTCACCCGCCAATAAATCCCATCCCGCAGATGCACCACATTAAAGTTCAGACAAAACCTTTCGGACGCCCCACCGAGAATTGTGAGCAGCGCAGCGAAGAAATCGAACCCCCAAGCTAATCATCGCGCTGCTCCTTCTCGCCTCTGTCTAATGCGCCAAAGCCAGCCGCTCCAATCCGAGAGCAAGCACCCGCTCAGCAACCAAGTCATAGTCATGCCGCAACAAATCACCCTCCTGAACGAAGTTCCCGGTCACCGGCTCCACGCCAAGCGCACGTACTCGCTCAAGATCGGCCTCAATCGGCTCCTGCCCTTCGCGCGCATACTGCTCCAGTCGCTCGGCCGAGATCGGACCCGTATTAATCAACGCATAATCGAAGATTGGAGCCCGCGCCCCTACCGCATGCTGCATGATCTTCTCAATGTGCTGAGAAGCCGTCAGCCCCAGTGATTCATTCGCCTGGGTCATCAGGTTGCACACAAAAACCTTCGTGGCCCGCGAAGCCGCCAGCGCCTCCGGAATTCCACGAACCAGCAGATTCGTAATCAACGAAGTGTAAAGCGACCCCGGCCCCAGCGTAATCAGGTCGGCATTCGCAATCGCCTCCAGCGTCTCCGGCAGCGGATCGGCCGTCGCCGGCTCCAGCCGCAGCTCCACGATGCTGCGTTTGCTCGCCGTGATGTTGGTCTCGCCCCGCACCACCGAGCCATCCTCCATCTGCGCTGCGAGCCTCACATTCGCGTTCGTCGAAGGAAAGATCTTCCCCCGCGCCGCCAGGATCTGCGACGACATCTGCACCGCCTGGGCAAAGTCAGCAGTAATGTGCGAGAGTGCCGCGAGAAATAGATTGCCGAAGCTATGCCCCTCCAGCTCCCCATGTTCGAAGCGGAATTGAAACAGCTTCGACAGCAGGTGCTCATCCTCTGACAGCGCCACCATGCAGTTCCGTATATCGCCCGGAGGCAGCATCTTGAAGTCTTCCCGCAGCCGACCAGACGAGCCGCCATCGTCAGTCACCGTCACCACCGCCGAAAGCTCACGGATAACGCATCGCAACGAAGGACTTGGCGCTGCCGCAGTCTTCTGCGTCTCCTGCGCACTTCCAATCCGAATCCCTCGTCGCCTGTCAGGTGTCACGACGTATCGCTTCAGACCCCGCAGCAAGGTCGACAGCCCTGTGCCGCCGCCAATCGCGATGACGCGAAGCTCTTTCTCTTTGGATTCTGCCGGATTCGGCGATACCATGCGCGAGGTCTCCTACCCAAGCCTAAATGAAGACCGTTCTCAGGTTGGATGCAGAGAAGTTAGACCTCCGGATAAAGCAGCTCCGTGAACCGCGGATCATCCGCCATATCCTGAAAGTCCGAATCCGAACGCGCCTGGATCCGGTTTCGCGGATTCTGACGGATCGCCTCCGTCAGGTGCTCTAGACACCGGTGAGAGTCGCCCGTCATGCTCGACAATACCGCCAGCCCATAGAGTGCATAGTCGGCCTTGTCATTCTCCTTCAGGATCAGCTTGAACTGCTCGCGGGCATCTTCGTAATGCCCATCGTTCAACAGCGACACCGCGTAATCATAGTGCTCTTCATGGCTCGCAAACGAGTTCTTCCCCTTAGCCGACTGCAGCAGGCACGCGTTGGCATACATACGAACACGATCGCCCAATTCGCCGGCGCCTGCTGCCAGCATCTTGTCGAAAGCAGCATGCGCCTTATCGTACTTGGCTTCCTGCATTAGTCGCAGTGCCGCCTCATACTGTGCGACCAGCAGTGCGCGTACGTTGTCGGTCGCGGGGAGTGTTCCAGCCAGCGTGCGCGGGGCACGCTTCGTTGCAGGTGCATTTGCCGTCTTCGTCTGAGCCATCGTCATTCCTGTCACCTAAGCGTGTTTCTGAGCTTCACCATTCTAACGGTAGTTCGTTATTGGTTTGTTCACGTGTCGGTTTTATACGCAGCCCCGGCTGTCAGGTCAACTGGGGAGTCCCTCAACCCGCAACCTTTAGCCCGCTGCTGCTTTTGACTCGCCGCTGCTTATTGGCTTATCTGCCGCTTTTTGGTTCCGTGCCACTTTTTGGTTATAGACGGCAGGATTCAACTCCGGATCGTTATACATCTTCATCTGCCGATACAGCTTGAATCGCCGCGTCCCCTTCAGCACCTCCGCCCACAAAGCATCCAGACACGCCGCAAGATCCTCGCGCTGCTCCTCGAGCAACGCCAGCCGCTCCGCATTCCGCAGCCGATGGCTCTCCGTCGCACTCGCCCGTCGCGCCTCCTCCCCCGTGTGATAAATCTTCAGAGCCAGAATCGAAAGCCGGTCAATCATCAGCCCCGGAGTCTCCGAATGCAGGGGCGCCGCCAAGTCCTGATCCAATCTCTCCATCAGCCACAGGTCCATCTTTTCGACCAGGTCGTTCCGCTTCTGGTTCAGTCCGTCGATGGCGTGTTTCACCCTTGCAATCTCCGCGTCGGCAACTCCCGGCGCGCGCGCCTTGTCTTCCTCATGCCATAGCTCAAAGTTGGCCCGGTGCTGCGCCATCGCAATCGCCATCAATCCATCCACCCCTGTCTCAAACGCCAACTCGCCCGCTGATTCATGCAGCGCAGCGGTCATCTCATCCTGCATCCGCGTTATCAAAAGCGCATCGAGCATAGGCCCTCCGTTCCAACCAACCGGGTTCTCGCAAACGTCAGGTTAACACTACCTGCTCCTTCGCCACGCTTGCCGCGAGCGAGCGAACCAAGCAGACTAGAGAAAGACAATGGCAAGCTCAACAAAACGGGTTCTGATCTACCGGCTAGGCAGCCTCGGCGACACCCTCGTGGCAATGCCTGCCTTCCACCTGATCGCCCGCGCCTTTCCAGACGCCGAGCGCCGCCTGTTGACGAACTTCCCGGTCAACGTTAAAGCCCCTCCCGCAGCCGCGATCCTCGATAACACCAACCTCATCCACCGCTACTTCCGCTATTCCGCCGGCACGCGGAATCCGCGCGAACTCTTCAGCCTGTGGTGGCAGCTCCTCCGCTGGCGTCCCCAGGTCCTCATCTACATGGGCCCCGCTCGCGGAGTCGAGGCCGCGCATCGCGACGCCCGATTCTTTCGCGTCTGCGGAATCTCCCGTCTCATCGGCGTTCCCGTGACCGACGACATGCAGCACAACCGTTGGCACGAGTCAGAGCAAGCCCTGGAACCCGAAGGAGAGCGCCTCGCCCGCAATCTCGCTGAACTGGGAAACGCGCATCTCGAAGCCCCGGCAAGCTGGGACCTGCACCTCACCGAAGCAGAACACGCACGAGCAAAAGAGGTGCTCTCGCCAGCCGCCGGCCATCCCATCCTCGCCGTGAGCGTAGGCACCAAGGTCCAATCCAAGGACTGGGGTCGGGACAACTGGCGAGCCCTCCTGCACCGCCTCGCCACCCTCTATCCCGATCACGCCTTAGCCCTATGCGGAGCCTCCGAAGAGAGCGAGGCAAGCGAGTTCGCCGCCGATGGCTGGCGGCAAAACTCCAGCAGTCCCGTCGTAAATCTTTGCGGTCTTTTAACACCACGGGAAAGCGCCGCTGTCTTCGCCCAGGCGCCGGTCTTCGTCGGTCACGACAGCGGCCCCATGCATCTCGCCGCAGCCGTGCAAACCCCCTGCGTCGCCATCTTCGCCGCCCGAAACAAGCCGCGCGTCTGGTTCCCCTACGGAAAACAGCATCGCGTCCTCTACCATCAGACCGATTGCTGGGGCTGCGGCCTCGAAACCTGCATCGTCGAACAAAAAAAATGCCTCACCTCAATCACTGTGGAGGAGGTCGTCACCGAAGTCCGCGCCATCCTGGGCTAGAGTGGTGAGTGAGCGAGCCTGAAGCGATTGCCCTAATGCGTCTTTCATCCCGCAGCGCCCTTTGTTTGTCATTCCGCAGCGTAGCGGAGGAATCTGCTGTTTGTCTGGACCAGCAATCATCCCACGCGTCGCAATCATGCCGCCCATCTCAGACCAGAACTCCCGCAGCCCGAAGATGCGATGATGGTTCTAAGGAGACAGTCTCACGCATGCTGCCGGAACTTCATTCGATCCTGAACCTGCTCGAAGGCGGCTTCAGCCAACTCAAGGTGCTCGTAATCGGCGACATCATGCTCGACCGCTACATCCACGGAGACGTCGAGCGTATCTCGCCCGAGGCCCCCGTTCCCGTCCTCCGCCACGCCCGGCGCTACGAGCGTGCCGGTGGAGCAGCCAACGTCGCCATGAATCTCGCAGGCCTGGGCTGCCAGACCTTCCTGGGAGGTTTCTGGGGCAGCGACTCCGAACAGGCCGAACTAGCAGCCATCCTCGAACGCGCCGGCATCGACACAGTAGGCGTAGTCTCAACCTCGCTCCCCACCATCTCGAAGACCCGCATCGTCGGCCGCACTCAGCAACTCCTCCGGCTCGACA
>JAOAPF010000469.1 GCA_025462755.1 Edaphobacter sp. | reverse complement strand
GCTCTTGGTCGGTAATAATTTGCGCCTAAGAATCGCAGGTTCCGAAAGTTTATAATCAGGGACTGATGCATCAAGAGGCGCTTCAAAGAATGGATTTGCGCGACGATCTTTCCTTCTTCCATTTAGTTGCGGATAGCTATCTACGGCTCGTAGGTCAGTCGCTTACGCCGGAGGGCATGACAGCCGAGCAGGGTATGCGATGGTTGTATGAACATGTCATTTGCCATTCTTGCGCACAATACCGCGCCCGATCCGGTTTTCGTCTACGGCAACAAGGCTGCCCAGCGGCGGTTCGGGTACGAGTGGGAGGAGCTGACCGCGTTGCCATCGCGTCTGTCGGCGGAGGCCCCCGAGCGTATCGAGCGTCAACGTTTTCTAGAGAGAGTGACGCGTAACGGTTTTGTTACCGGTTATCGCGGCATCCGCATTGCGAAGTCCGGTAAACGCTTCCGAATCGAGAATGCAACGGTGTGGCAACTCATCGACATTGAGGGCATATGCCATGGGCAGGCAGCAATGCTTCCACAAACGGTCGATGTATAGGCCGAGGATGTTCTGGCAAGCACTCAGGAACGAGTGGCTGTCTGTGCCTGTTTTGGACCGGCGCGATTTTCGACGTGATCCACCAGGATCACTACCCCCGAACCGAACAGCATTGAGAGTAAGCCGTGAGATTGCCATTGAAAAAGATTGTTTTGCAAAAAATATGCGACGAGATTCAAATGAGCCTGCAATGCACTGGGTGTAGCGTTGGGGGATGAAAAAAGAGTCCCGGACAACGCCTGCCCAGAAAAATCCTGATTAGTCGAGGCAAAAATTCCTATTACGGCGGACCCGCGCAGGATCCAAAGTCGATAGTTGTTCCCCGTCGCTGCCGTAAATAACACAGCCGCGCTCAAGATATTTCGGATTACAGGCTCTCAAGCAGGTTCGTCTGGGATATCTATGCGGTTTCAATGGCCGCGTTTTTAGACTCGGGTCAAATTTCTCCCCCCGCAATAGTTCAAAGACCGGCCGGGGTGGGCTTTTGCTTCGTTCAGCGTCAATGGCGTTAGTAACGATGTGCGGGAGACTTTGTCCTCGAGCGGTCTCGTCAAAGCAGGCAGCGCGGAGATCATCTGGCTGCTGCGCCCTCTACACACGCTGAGCGAAGTGAATTTTGGGGCGTTGAATGCACGCTAACGGAATGCTTGAGGCATCCGCGATCCATCTTGAAATTCAGTGTGATTGGCTTGTGGCCTCGCGGATGCTACTTTCGTCGAAGATCCAGAGGGGGCGGCATCACACTTGGAACCTGCACGTAAGTGGGTAAGGTTTGTATTCTGACATCGGCTACGATGCTGTCGGATGTGATTAGGATATGTGATCCGATATGCGCTCAGCCTTCTTGAAGGTGTTATCCAGCACCACGACCATATCCGATCGCTATGAAATCTGCCGCGCACCCAACTTCTTAGGGTCAACACCAAAGATCAGCTCGCGCTCCTCCAGTTTCAATGTATCCTGCAGATACTCGCGAATCGCCATTAACACAAATGCCGACTCTGCAAAGACAAACATCCCTAGATACGCAACAATCAATCTCCCAGAGCCTGGTATCTCGCGACCATCGATCTTCGAAAGCAACACCGACGATGGCAATCGTGCACCTGCCGCAGCGAGAGCATCCAGTGCTCCTCCCAATTCATGGTGATATGCAATCGCGCACCCCATCGAACTGCAGATAAAGAGAACCGGTAGCACAGATACCCAGAAGCGAACGGCGAAGTGCTCTCCCCGTCTCGCAAACATCCATCGCGCAAGGGTGTGCCTGCTGTAAAAGACATAAGCAAACACCAGAAAGCAGAACATCGAGGTATAGGTGTTCATAAACTTCTCCTGCGATGCAAATGCCGGTATCAAATGCAATGACCTTACGGGAATCGGCAGCGCCGCCGTCACCAGAGAAGCAGCTCCCATATAACCGGTAAAGAAGCGGCCAAACTTTTGGATGCCTTGACCTTCATCCGCGATGCGCTCGCTCTCATACGCGACCTTCGATACAAGCTCCCGAATCATGGGACCTGAAGCTCGCAACTGCTGTTTGCGCCATCCAGAGACACGATCTTTGTCTCCGACTTCAACATCGCACCGGAGATCGGATCCTCCTTCTGCGCACGAAGCTGATAGATACCCGGAGGCAGGTCGCCGGTTGCCGGAGTACTCGTCGTGGGAAATGCGCTTTCGGTTGTCTGTATGTCGCTCACTGTTATCCATTTGAAATAGACAGTCCACCCCGCATCCGGCGCGGTATCTTTGTTCGTCGCAACGGATATCGCCACCAGCCGGCCCATTCCATGTAAATAGCAGTCGCGGAACTTCAGATTAAGATCATCTACAACGCCCTCAAGAGTTTTGATGGAATCCTTGGACCCTCTCTGCTTCCCTGCCGCAACCCTGCATACAGCCGCATCATTCTCCAGACTCTTGAGATACATCTGTGGAGAAGCAGTCAGCCGTACAGCGCTCTGCTCCCGGCTTCGAGCCTCTCCAAGCGCCCTCTGCAACGTTACATAATGAGGCTGAGGCGACTGCTTCAGCCAACCAGGACTCCAGCCGATCAACAGTCCAGCTACCAGCGATTCTTCCACCTGCGTGAACCTCCGCTTCAACTTGCTCTCAGGTATCTTCACTCTGCACGAATCGATCTCCAGAAACACATTCTTCGTAGGTTGCAGTTCCGCACCCACGTTCAACCCAGCCAGCGTCCGCGATGTACTGTCCTGCTGAGCCCGCAGACCACCACTCGTCACTGTCAGCAAAACACCAATCATCAGAAAATACAGGAGTTTATTACGCTTCAATTGTTGCATCAGACGCCTCGCGAACATGTACTTAAGATTAAGTAGGGCACTGAATTGGCCTCACCATAAACCATCTGGTTTACAAATAGCAGGCGGAGCTACATCGTTCGTCGCTACTACGCGACACGGTCCCAAGCGTAGATCGGAGCCACAGTCAATGGACAAACAGAATTGGGGGTAGCTCGGTCATTGTGTCTTCATATGCTAAATCGACACCATTCCTTTTTCGGGACTGCATGTTCATTCCTTTCCGCAATGCCCTATCTCTTTATGACAATATAGATCGGCATACATACCGCCAGCCGTAAGGTAGACCTCCGCCTGACGGAGCTGTCCTGAATATCGGCAGCGGCCCTGATCTGCTGGAACGCCTGCGTGGTTCCGCTCCTGCTCAGGCGTAAGAACCAAATGCTCTGTTAAAGATAGAACACTCACGCCGCAAGGACATTCCCTGATTCTTCGCCTTTCCCGAAAAATGCGGTGAGCAGTCCGGAGAAAGAAAAACCTCCCCCGGGAATAGATCACATTGTGGAGTGATCGAAAGCATCGCCAGCCAAGACGCCGCGTGCCAGCGGCTGCTGGATGTTCCCGGCGTCGGTCCGCTGATCGCAACAGCTCTGGTCGCCGCTGTCGGCAACGGATCTGCCTTTACCAAGGGACGCGACTTCGCGGCATGGCTGGGACTGCTACCGAAGCAACACTCAACCGATGGTAAAGCGTGGCTGCTGGGATCAGTAAGCGTGGCAACACATATCTCCGACGATTGTTCATCCATGGCGCTCGATCCATCGTCTTGAGCCTCAACCGCACCAACCACGCGATCGGCAAATGGATGAGTCAACTGTAGTCCAAGACACACCGTAACGTTCTGGTCGTGCCCGTAGCCAACAAGTTGGCCCATGTCACCTGGGCCGTTCTATCGAAAGGCGAACCCTATCGCGCCATGCCAGTGTCAGCACACAGCTGACACTGGCGGGATGAAATCGAAACTTCCCACCAGGTCTGCTTGGGATAGTAAAAAGATGGCAGAACAGTCAAACGGCGTGCCGGAAGCCTGTGGTACAAAACGGTTCTCAGGAAACCGAGATCTTTATTAGGACCGGTACGCGCGCAACTCATCATGGCTCGGAGCTTCCCTCCACTCAGAAGCCGAATACATTTGCGCAGACTATTTCTACCATCCATGCACTTTTTCCTTGCAGTCATGCGGCGGACCATACATTTGCGCCATAGTTCTGCAACTGGTTTTCCGGGTCTTTGGGGTCTCCGGGCTGCGCCGTGGATGAGCTGCAAAAACAAAGGATGCCGTTGAAAAACTCTCTGTCTGAAGCGGCTTCAACTTTTGATTTGTGGTGTTTCTAACGAGAAGGGGAAATCTGCGGTGACTGCGCCCATTATTGAGGGTCGTTGTCTACGGTTTAGCCTTTGTAGGAGCCTGTTTTGCTCCCTGCTTCCCGTCATCGGGTCGAGAGGCAAGGCATATCAGCAATCGCAGGCGGACGGAGTCGTAAAGGCGACGCAGATTTTGGAACAGTCGCCACCAATAAAACTCCTCAGCGGCTCCAGCCAGCCTCGAAGTTTAAGCCGCGTGAAGCGAAAGTGTTGCTTCATGCAAGCGAACAGCATCTCTACTTTCTTTCGTAAGCGGCGCGAGTGTTGAAAGGCTTCCGTATTCTGCAGTGCCATGGGTACCGATCAACTACGTTGGGTGCCGCGCGTGCATTGTTGGCGAATGGGACATGATTTGCAATCGCCAACCGTCGCACGATAGATGTGAATCGGAGAGTCCGTGCGAGCCGTGCAGTGCTTCAGAATCTTGTTCTGCGGACAGATGTAGTGGTCCCTGTCGGGATCGAAGGTGAAGGCCTGGCGTGGCAGCAGGCCGTCGGTCTGGTGCTGTCGATCCAGTACCGGAATATGTGGGATGATCTTGCGTTTCGATAGCCAACCCAGAAACGGGCCTGTGCCGTAAGCCTTGTCAGCCGCCAGCCTTTCGGGTCTGAGATGGTGTTTTTCTTCTACACGCTCCAGCATCGCTTTGGTGACGATAATCTCCTGCGCCAGTCGAGCCGGAGTGGCTTCGACATCAACGATGACGGCATGATCGATATCAATCAGACAGTTATATTGAAGTATCCGAATTTACCCCGTCCTTCCTTCACATTCCACGCCGAGGGGGATCGGTCGGCGAAAGATATCGCGCTTCGCTCGGATGAACCGGATTGCCGGCATCGAGTGCCTCCAGATACTCGCGCACTGGTCTGCTTCTAGACTCTCCTTCTCGGATCGCGTTCACGCTCTCAACCCGCCGGGTACGCCCAGCCTCGCGGTGACCGCGAAGAGGCGGTCCGTGGTGCCCAACTCCTGTCCGTAGGTGCGAACTACTCCAGAATGTTGGAGGAAGCCACTTCAGTAAAAGCGGGGCTGTCCATGTGATCCATGCGGGAGAAGAGGTGCACATTTCCGGGAGGAGTAAGGGTGATCATTGATGGAGGGCTGGGAGGGATATGTCTCACCAGCGCCGAAAGCGCGATCTCGATCGACGCCACAGGGATCACTTTGCAAGGGGCACTACGCTTCGGCAAGGCGGACCTTCTCCCTGCTGCTCCAATACCAGAGGCAGCACGGAGCAAAGCGGTCGCTCTCCCTAAATGGCCAGGCGACGATCCAAGGAGAAAGTAATGGGCACTGGCGTTCCGGTCAACGCGAAAGGACAATGGACTTTCTCGCTTGGGCTCTAGTCTTGAGCGTGGTCTGGTTTGTCGCTGCACCCTGGAATAAATACCGCCCGCCAGCGTCGTTAATGGAGAACATACATGGCTAGGCCAGTTCAGGGGCAGATAGCATTAGGAAATTACGCTTACTTAATGCCAAGCGCGGGAGGGCTCACCGATGACTATGCCATTCTGGCGCACGGTGCTCGTGTAACCGCTCATTCTTTTTATCGGCCTCGGGGATGCTCAATCAATTACTATGCCAAACAGGGTATTGCTTATAAAATGCCGGGCGGACTGGTGCGACACTACACGGATACGATCCAACACAGACCTATCGCGTCCCATACGGTTCGCTTCGGTTATAGAGCCGCCGATGTTGTGCTCGGCAAAATCTTGGGCAGCCACTGACATAACATGGAAGAAGGCGGCGGTATTAATCACTACGCTCGAATGCGCCGCGAGATGCTACAAAGCGTGCCTGAGCAAGACGCTTCCGCCTGGAATTCCCATATAGTGGTCATTCGCAATCGGAAATGGCCTCACATGAACGACGAGATTTGGTTGAGCGCCTTGACTAGGGAAGTAATTAAGGTGAGGGGACCAAACGTTAACATCCATTTGTTTGCCTGTTTGGGAATGGAGGAAGCCAACTGTTGGAGATCTGGTAAGCAGGCACTCCAAGACGAGACCCAACCAGACCTATAGTCACTTTCGGGCTAGATAGGGCTGGATATTGATCGTGACATTCGAAGCTCTTTAAGCCGAGTGCGCATAGGCAAGCGGAATTTCCTTGATCAGAGCGTGCAGCTCGAACCGATTAGTTCTGAACGACATTCTTGTCTACGCCTGCTCTGACGAAAAGCCATTCATTGACTTGCCCTGACCTGTAAAAACCAAAGACCTAGAGCCCGACGTCACAACCGAGCTGTTCCAGGGTGCTCCTGCAGGCATGGCGGAAAGCATGCCTGCAAACATCAATTTATCCGCAACATGAAGCAAATAAAACTTTAAAGCAGTTGCTCGTCCCAGCTGAGCCCTGGACATCTACGCACAAATAGCTACCATTTGTGAGTGTAAGGCATTTAATTCTAGCGATCTGTTGAGTGGTAGGCGGTCCAGTGAGATTGAAAAACAAATGCGCAGGCTCAATGAACAGCGAGATGACTCATACCAGATTTCGAGAATACTCTCCGCGAGGTCCGATCGGTATATGTGCTTCCTGTGGCAGAGAGGTCCTATTTGTTCCGGATAGAACTGGTGTGTGGGTTCCCGTCATTCATTATGTGAACTCTCCTTCAGAAGGAGCTTGATCCACGTTGGAACCCTCCGATCCCGGCGGATACGCGGATTCTCAAAAACGACCAGTCGTTAGATTTTTGTGGGACTGAGACAGCGACGCGATGAGCTAAGGCTTGGTAGAGGCCAGCCTTGGCTATTCATTAGAGCATACCGGGGCGTTGGGGCTCGCCATAAGCGAGCAGTCTACCGGCTCACTGATTGCGAAGCTATGAATGCGGCCAGCTAAATCTCCCTCGCCGAGTGGAGCGGCGCACGCGATCGGTAAGCGTGCAGCGCCCTGCGAAAGCTAACTGGAAGGCATTTGCATCAGTGATTTATCAAAATTGTTTGGAGACAGCGACTTTCGAATGGCCGTCTACCGGGCGGACCAGGAATAAATGGAGCAGCTTCGTGTTTTGTTCAACAGATGAGCAGATTGTGTTTCAGCACCGCGGTACCCATCTTGAACATAAGCAGGAAGAGCATGATTCCCTATATCGGTCCCGAAATGATTAATGCGCTTCTACGCCGCGAGATCACATCGTCATGTCCACCAGCGAGCTCACCCCACTCACCCCACTCGCCGCACTCCGACATCAAGGACGAATCGGACTCCGTCCCCCAGGTCCGACGTGAAAAAGCCTTCTTTCTTCGACAAACTTTCAACGACTAGTTGGCCGATCAACAACCACGAGAGCGGTTGCGTTTGCACTTTATGTCTTCTCACGAGAGATGGTCATCGGCGCATTGAGCCAAATTTCGTTGTTCATTCTCGGTCCGCCATGCCGACTGGTTTAATTGGCTTATTCCGTAGAGAATGCAAGAATGATGAGAATGATGTTTCAGAGAGTCGGCCGAAACAGTAAGAACGAGGCTTTCGGCATAGAATATATGGATGCGCTCTATGGCTATGCCCTTATGCTCACTCGAAATAACGTTGAGGCGGAAGATCTGGTGCAGGAGACCTATGTCCGAGCTTTGAAGGCACAGCATAGGCTCCGGGAAGACAGCAACATGGAGATGGCGAGGAGGGTGGTGCTGATCTTCTACCAGGACATACGCGCAACTCACAGGAGATTCTCATCGGCAAGGAAGACGCAGAACAGGTCCAGGTCGCGATTGCCGACTCTCGGCAGAATTCCGCGAGGTGATTATGTTGCGCGAGTTTGAGGAATTGTCCTATCAGGAAATCGCAAACGTGCTGAACTGTCCAGCGGGCACTGTCATGTCGCGGTTAGGGAGAGCACGTGCCAAATTGGGAACCCTGTTAGCCGAAACGTCGAGCCAACCTCTGAGTTACGGAAAGGTCTCGCGCTGATGAGAAACGATGATTACAGCATCATGATTCAACTCTTCATTGACGACGAGCTTAAAGGCCAGGAACGGGAAGATCTGATTTCCCATCTGAACGATTGCGCCAGATGTCAGGAGGAGTTGGAAGAGGCAAAAGCATTCTCGGCAAGAGTGAGAGGCGCGCGTCCTCAAGTCGAGGCGCCACAAGCCCTGCGCGAAAAGATACTGAGCCACATGAGTGATCCCACCAATCGGGCGACCTCGGATCCTCCGGCACAAAAAAGATTTGCCGTGAGACCCTATCGGTGGCCGCTGGCTGCTGCCGCTACATTCTTGGTGGCGGTTAGTAGTGTTTTATCTATCTCCCATCTTCGACGGGAGTCACGCGCCAAGAGCTTCGTCGATGCAGCAGTCGCCGAACACCATGGATCCGGCGAAGGCAGGCCGCTCGAAGTACAATCCAGTTTGCCAGACGTGGTTGCCGCGTGGTTTGCGCAGCGAGTCTCGTTCCCGTTTCGAATGCCCAATGCGGGCATCGCTGCAGACGACCGGGCGAAGTACACCCTTGCTGGCGGCCGTCTAGTTAAATTTGGCGGCGAACCCGCAGCCCTCCTTGAATTTCGGATGGCAAACAATCGCATCAGTCTGCTTGTCTCCTCGGACAAGCTGGCCGCTGCCACTGGGGGAAAGGTTACACGCTCGGCCGGACTGAGCTTCCATGCCAGGGACCTGGGAGAACTTCACGTAGCGACGTGGGACAACAAGGGCCTTACTTATGCACTCATTTCCTCAGTTGCCATGGGGAGCAGCCGTTCCTGCTTTTCCTGCCATAGGGATTCGCCTGCTTCCACTGCCACTCTGAAGCGCTCACAGGAGAGGTTCTGGCATACGCAGCCTCTACCATTGGGAACTCGTGATGAATGGTAGTTGATCGTCAGCTGTGAGTTAACGACAATACCGCGGACATCAAGTGTGGGCATAGGGCTTGTTTGACTGCTCTTTTCGCCATCATCGAACAAACGAAAGAACATCTTTCTAGTCATAAGAAGAACAAGCCACTCCGTGCTTTTATTCCGTAGCAACTGCTGACTCCGGTCGAAGTGGTCCGGTGAAATAGCCATCATGGCCGCTTCTCGTGGAATCTCCCCGCTCGTCAAAACTCATTCTTCTATAGTAAGTGTATGATTCTGCTTGCGAATTGCAGTCACATTGGTCCGGAGGCCTGTCTAGCGCGTGCTGCAGCGGAGCGCCTACACTACGCCAGATAATTCTGAAAACAACACCCCTGGTGACAGCAATGTTGACACTGGTGGCGACTTCGAGTTCCTTGGAATTGAAAGGCGACGAAGCCGGAGTATTTTTTTCATTGCGGCGGCGATGGCGATGTGATCCATTGTTTCTTGGACTGATCCAATTCACCACCAGTGTCAATGTTGGGTTTACCCCAGGTTAGCTGCCCGCAGATTTCCGCCTTTTAGCGAAGTTACCGTGGCGCCGGCTAGAGCCCACCTCGTGAAGTCTACCTTGGAATAAGTTGGCAGCTATCGTGTTCTAACATCAGCTGTCGAGCCTGATCAATTTCAACAATTCTAAAATCTCGTGCGAACTGTCGAAGAAAGCCATTTATGCCAAGTCGTGCCTCCGTTTTGAGTGGTTGTGTTTGTATCTTCTGCTTTGCGGTACTCCTACTGTCCGCGCCTCTTTTCGCCCAGAACATCGTGACAGCTCAACTCAGTGGCAGCGTCCACGACCAGACCGGAGCTGTCATTACCAACGCATCGATTACCGTGACGGATCTCTCTAAGGGCATATTACGTTCAACCAGAAGTGACGCCGCCGGCAACTATCAACTTCTCCTGCTGCCGCCTGGTACTTACACGGTTACTGCAGTATCTGCCGGTTTCACCAAGTCCATCTCAAACAACATTGTCCTTACGGTGGGTGAACAGGGTGTGCTCCCTCTCAAACTGTCAATCAGCAGCACCGAGAGTGTCACAGTAAACTCGAACGGAAATATCCTCGAGACGCAGGGCAGCTCCCAATCCACCACAGCGGACCAATTGAGCATCGACAATCTGCCTACAAATGGCAGAAACTACATCAACTTCGCGCTCACAAACTCGCAAATCGCCCGCGATGCCGCACCTCCTATCGGTGTAATTGCTACATCCGGCCTGAACTTCGGCGGTATTCGCGCCCGCTCCAACGCCATCAATGTAGACGGTGCAGATGCTGGCGACTACACCTCCGGTGGTACCCGCGCCACCGTCTCCCAAGACGCAGTGCAAGAGTTCCAGATCGTTACGAATGGCTTCTCAGCCGAATACGGACGAGCTTCAGGTGGTGTCGTCAACATCATTACCAGGTCCGGTGCCAATGCGACGCATGTCAGCGCCTTCGGGTTCTTCCGCAATCGCTACCTCCAGGCCACCAATCCTTTCAGCACAATCAATCAACCTGCGTACACCCGCGTACAAGCTGGATTCACTGTCGGCGGTGCTCTTGTCCCAAATAAGACCTTCTACTTTTTTTCTACCGAGATCACCCGCCGTCAGGAGACGGGATTTTCCGACATCGGATCAAGCAAATTCGGCTTGACGAATATCGATGTCAGCAAATTCTACGGCCAGCCCACGGGATCGCTCATGGTGCAGGGGACTACCGATCAGCGGTCCTTTCTCGCGTCGGCACCCGCCACGACCCCGGGCATCCAGCAGTACGTCGCTCTGGTTGGCTCAAGCTCTATCCTTGCTCTTACAGGCAAAAACCCAGGCTTTCTGCAGGCAAGCATCGGGCCGAACAATTTCGCCAGCTCCGGTCAGGCCACGCCTGCGTCGTTCGCTCCTCTCAATAGCCTCATCGGGAACTTCCCTGTCTCGGAAAAGACCGAGATATATTCTCTCCGACTCGACCACAAGCTCAGTAACAATCAGCAATTCATGGTTCGCGGAAGTTTCAGCCCAAGTTTCATCAGCGGCATTCAAGAGAGCGCCTCCAACCAGAACCTCGGCCAAAACTCCTTCTCTCGTAGCGCCCAGCAGCGCTTTCACGATCTCTCCATCGTTGGCCAGCATACCCTGCTGCTTGGCGACAACAAGGTCAACGAGCTACGTTTTCAATTCTCCCGCCACCCAATCAACTTCTTGCCGGTGAACGCTCCAGGTAGCACAAGCACGGCCGTCAACATACCGGGCTTCGCTTACTTCGGGAAAACTCCCTTATCTGTCGTAGATAGAACAGAAGACCAGTACCAGCTTCAAGATAACTTCACCTACGCTCGCGGCACCCACACTTTAAAAGCGGGAATCGACCTGCGCGACATACCAATTATCTTCAAGCACGCAGATCTCTACTCCGGGGGCGATTACAGCTTCGCGGCGCTCGATGCCGCTGGCCTTTCTACGCAATTCGCTGGCCTGCCCAGCTTTTCGCCCATCCAGGCGTACGGACTCGGTATTCCTCAGTCCTTCGTTCAGGGAGTCGGCCCCACTCAGGTCAAATTCGATCTGAAGATACTTGGAGCCTTCCTGCAGGATAGCTGGCGTGTGAGGCCTACAATTACGCTGAACTATGGCATCCGTTATGACGTTGAGGAGTATCCCACAGCAGGTTCTTTGAATGCCAATACCTACATGGCCGAACGCGCCTTTGGTGTTCGTCAGGGCGTTCCTTTGCAGCCCAATAATTATGCACCTCGCATCGGTGTCGCATGGAACGTCCACGGAGGAGACAAGACCGTGGTTCGGGCCAACTACGGAATCTTCTATGATCGCGCCCCCGGCGTCAGTAACGGGGAGTCCATCCTCTTCAATTCCTATACCGTGCCTCTCGTGATCCTCGCTGGCGGAGCGCCCTGCAACGCCGCTAGTGTCGCCAGTCCTCTCAACCTGAATGCCACCAATACCTTTCAAGGCTCACTGACAAATGCAAATTGCGTCTCGGGAGCCAACCTCAACTACCTGCCCGGACAGCAAAGGTTCGATTCCAGCAACCCCAATTCGGTCTTCACCAATCAGAATTTCCTTGCATCAGGATTCCCTCTGGCGATCCTGCCTTCCACCATTCCGGTTGACCTCCACTTTCACACCCCCTACGTACAGCAGATTTCCTTAAGCGTTGAGCACGATCTTGGGCGCAACCTTTCGCTCAACGTCGCGTACAACTCTACCGAAGGTCGTCATATCAACCGCCCGGTCAATGCAAATCCTGTCAACCCCGCGTTACTTGTGGCCAATTGGCGTAACGCTCTCGCAGCAGTTCAGGCCGGGACCGCGTCCGTAGCTCCCGGAACGCCTCAGTCCGCCGTTGCCTCGGCGACTTCGAACCCGCTCTCTGTTGCCACTGCGGCCGGAACGGCACCCTGCGGATTCGGCCCGAACGGACCCTATGTCGCCCCCCCGCTGCTGAACTTTTTTCGCCGCTCTGGCCTCAACACCTCAGTTACCCAGTTTTTGGCAAACCAGAGAGCGGGCCAGTGCGTCGGCGTCGCTAATCAGATCGCGTCCACGGACGGCCTCGGCATAGGCATTCCTGTGCCCTTTGGTGATATCAATCCGAATCGCACCAGCGGCACATCCAACTACAACGGCCTGTCCGTCAACCTCAGGAAGCGCTTCTCTTCAAGTTACGAGTTCCTAGTCAGCTACACATGGTCCCACGCCATTGATGACTCTACCGATGAGGTTTCCACGTCTGACGGTCCTCAAAACAACTTCAACCTAAATGCCGAACGTGCTACCTCTTCCTTCGATCAGCGTCATCGCCTGGTTCTCTCCGGGGTCTACAAGACCGGCCAGGTGAGTGGCAAGGGCTTGATGCACAGCATCTTTTCCAGCCTCACCGTTGCGCCGATCATTGAGATTGCTTCAGGCAGGCCATTCAATATCCTCACCGGAACCGACACGAACTTCGACTTCAACCCGCTTACCGACCGTCCCAACGCCGTATCCTTGGGTAGCGGAACCACTAGCTGCGGCAACGCTCCAGTCCTCTCGAAGTACTCTCCCACAGGGGCATTCAACCTGCCTTGCTATATCGACTCTCCTGCTAATGCGAATTCGAATAGCAGTAACTTCAACGGCTCTCTGTCTCGCAATGTGGGGGTGAAGCCATACAGCGTATTCACCGACTTCCGTTTCGCCAAATCCTTTGCTCTTTCAGATACTTTGTCTTTCGAGGCCACGGCAGATATCTTCAACCTGATCAATAAAAACAATACCTTGGACGTAAATTCTCTCTACACCGATGCCGGTCGCCCCACCTCCGCCTTCGACCCACGCCAATTTCAATTCGGAGGACGACTTACCTTCTAGCCTAACAATGTTGGTTTTAACTCTAGATACAGGGCCTACCGAGTTGCTTGAGGCGGTCGAGGGTGGCAGCTGACGGGGCGGTGCGGCAGAGGGCTTCGTGAGCGTCGGCAGCGTGGCGTTGTTCGTTCGCGATGAGGTCGAGGAGCCAGTCGGTAGCCTCCTGTTGGCGGGTGAGGGCCATGGCCGAGAGAACGGCGCTGCGGAACCAGGGGTGGCGTGCCTTGGCGAAGGTGGCGCGCAGGAGTTAGAAGGCTTCGGGCGTGTGGGTCTGGGCTGTCGCCATGGCGGCCTCAGCGGCAGCACCGTCCTCGAGTGGAAGGAACTGCGCGGCCCAAGGGATGGCGACGGGACCTTCGAGCGCGAGGATGTCCGAGTAGCAGGCGCCGAGGATTTCGGGGTCGTCGAAGTTCATCAACAACCACAACAAAGATCCCAGACCTTTCGTCTGGCACAAAACCGCAGACCAGATCCTCGACTCCATCGCGCGATTTTGTACTCGCAAGCGCGCCGGGATCGATGCCTTCGTGCGTGGATCATCAACTCGGTTCTTCTCCAGTCAAGATCTGGACTGGAACGGTGTCTGTCTCGAATTTCATGATGCTTCCCCGACCGAGAGATCTGAGGCTCCGTCCGCCGATCACGTGATAGCGTTGTTCACGAATCATCGGGCACGAGGGGAGAGTGAGATCTCGCCCGGCCGCTTTGCTCCCTATTCCTACTCTCCGGGAGCCATCAACGTATTTCCTGCCGGGTCGATTCCTGCTTGCAGACCGGTTACGCCGAAGATGGCGTCCCAGAAGCACCTTGGGCGTTCCCTAAGCGCTTGATGAATCGATCAAAGAAAAAGAAAGATTGCCGTTATCACGGGAGGCAATCGTGGCTCGGGCTTGCTACGCCCGAACGGAATAAACAAGGACTTGCGGTGTTTTTCTATAGGCTCTCAGAAGAGAATTGAGGTTACGCACCATGGTTTTGAATATCTGTACCGCTGGGGATCCTGTCTTACGTCAGACCGCACGCACGCTGTCCGATGAAGAAATTTTGAGTCCAACGATCCAGGATCTTATTAAGAATATGAGGGAGACGATGTGGCGCGCGCTTGGAGTGGGTTTGGCAGCGCCGCAGGTTGGGGAATCCCTGCAACTGGCAGTCCTCGAAGGCAGGCCGGAGTTTCATAAGAAGCTGAACGAAGCTGAAATAAAAGAGTGGCAGAGTACCCTCTACGACTATCGCGTCCTTATTAACCCTCGGATCGAGCTCCTCTCTTCCTCTTCTGAAGTCTCAGCGTACGAAGGCTGCCTCAGCATTCCGGGGTTTATGGCAAATGTTTCGCGATCGCAGTCTGTTCGCGTGACCTCTCTGAATGAGAAGGCCGAACCCCAGCTCATTGAGGCAGAGGGCTTTTACGCCCGGGTTCTTCAACATGAGATCGACCATTTGAATGGCGTGCTTTATATCGATCGTATGGAGAGTGGAACCTTCACGACGATTGAGAACTATAAGCGGTACATTGCACCTGCTGTGTCATCGTCTTAGTTCCGGAAGTTGAATGGTGTCAAGGCGGAGCGCCAACGTCTTTTCCAGGCGTTCAACTAGGTGTAGGAACTTGCAAACATAAACGGCTCAGCTTGCAAACATCGGTCTTTCGGCTCTGATGCAAATAGCAAAAACTCCACTTCATAAGGGGGCCTCCGCCGGAAGGGACTTGCGCCCTTGCGCTTCGCACCAACCGACGAAATCCTTCCAGTCCGACGGGTAGCCCCGGACCGTGTTCGAGGCCAGGGAGCGCGCCTGGAACTGCTCCATCTGCTCGCGGAGGACCTCTTCGACGGTGAACTTCGCACCAGGAGGCCCGAGGACGGGCTTGGAGTGCCCGATCTTTTGTACCAGTTGGATTGTTAGTTTAGCGCAACGAGCTGGTTAGTGATCGGACCAGTATTTCTGTGCCAAGGCTAGAGTTAGTCTTCGGCTGGTTTAGGTTGCAGTCAGTA
>JAOAPF010000128.1 GCA_025462755.1 Edaphobacter sp. | reverse complement strand
CTACGTGGATGATGCGGGTGCTTGTAGCTGAAGGCGAGGCGAGCGCTCTTGCGACCAGCTTCTCGGAGTTTCGCTGAACGAAGACGACGAGATTGCCTTCGGGATCGCGGACGCCAAATTGCCCGTTCTTGAGAGGGACCTCCGTCTTGACGTTGTGGGCTTCGAGATATTGCCCGAGCTGGACCACATTGTCGGTTGTGAATGCTACGGCCGCGAGACGGACGTTGGGCTGCGGCGGTGGCGGTGTGGTGAGAATCTCGATCCACTGCGAGTGGTTGACGGGGTAGAGCCACATGCTTTCGTCTTCTTTGCGCTCGTAGCCGAGGGTAGAACCGTAAAACTTCTGCGCTGCCGCGGGATCGGTTGTGTAGAAACGGGCGAAGGCGACTCCGGTAATGGGTGGGCGCGTGGGCTGCTGCTGGGCGAGTGCCGGAAGCGAAAGCAGGCAGGCGAGCAAGAAGGGGTTTCGTCTCATGAGACGAAACTCTAATGAACTCTGGCCGATTGGTCAAAGAGGGCGCGCTCTGGGCGATAGCGACGCGAATACTGTGGGGTTGAATCGTTTATAAAGGCAAACGATACGCTCTTGTGTTCAATCGCAGTATGCGGCTGCTGCGG
Organism: Edaphobacter sp.; assembly: GCA_025462755.1. Taxonomy (GTDB): domain Bacteria; phylum Acidobacteriota; class Terriglobia; order Terriglobales; family Acidobacteriaceae; genus Edaphobacter. The sequence goes on along the minus strand of JAOAPF010000128.1, from coordinate 7,974 downwards.
CCAGAAGCTGCTCGTCCTGCTCCGGCTCGGGGTGCCCGGAGTTGGTTGCGGCGTTCTCTGCACGAGCGGTGAAGAAGCGGTCGACGGCGTTGAGAACAGTGTCGCCATTCTTTGATTCGAAGATCTGTTTGCGGAGTGCACCGCCGCCGGGAACGCCGTGGGTAAACCAGCTGGCAAACTGCTTCATCTTGCCGACACAATCGCGGTGACGCTGGTCGCGGGCGGTCTGACCGGAGGCGGTGATGGCCGCGGCGCGCGCGGCTTCGGCGGCTTCCTCGATTTCGATCTCGTGCACTAGCATGCCGAAGTAGTCGCGGATCATGCGATAGCGGTCTTGGTCGGTCGGTTGGTCGTAGGTGCCGACGCCCGTGGCTTCCTTGGTGGCTGTGTATTGCGCGATCTGCCGGAATATCCAAGGATTTGCCGGTGCGGTGCGGCCGATCATGACGGCGTCGCAGTGGGTCTGGTCGACCATGGCAGCGGCGTCTTCGGGAGTGCGGATGTCGCCGTTGCCGATGACGGGGATGTTGACGGCGTCCTTCACAGCGGCGATGTACTCCCAGCGAGCCTGGCCGGTGTAGCCATCCTCGCGTGTGCGGGCGTGGAGGGCGACGGCGTTGAGGCCGCAGTCTTCAGCCATCTTTGCCAGGTCGACGCAGACGATGTGTTTGTCGTTCCAGCCCATGCGGAACTTTACCGTGAAGGGAATGGTGACGGCGGCGCGAATGGCTTTGAAGATGTTCTCAATCAGCGGCAGGTCGCGCAGCAGGCCGGAGCCGCCGTTGCAGGCGACGACGCGCTTGGCCGGACAGCCGAGGTTCAGGTCAACGAGGTCGAAGCCGGCGTCCTGTACGATCCGGGCGGAGTCGGCGAGCGTGACGGGGTTCGAGCCGAAGAGCTGGGCGGAGATAGGGTGCTCATCGTCGTAGTAGGTGAGGTAGCGCTTGCGCTTGACCTCGCGCATGCGGGACAGGCCGTCGGCGGAGGTGAACTCCGTCATGATGAGGCCGCAGCCGGACTGCTGGTTCGAGATCTCCTCGGAGACATCGGTGATGCCGGCCGTGGCCGTGAACTGGCTGGCATTTTTGATGAAGCGGCGGAAGACCGTGTCAGTGACCCCGGCCATGGGCGCAAGCACGGTCGCAGGGGCGATCCGGACATTGCCAATGGTGAAGCTCGCGGGGACCCGGGTGTGCTCGGGCATTGCGTGATCGACTGGGTCGTCCCAGCGTTTCTGCTCGAGGGTGTAGCGCTTTTTCATATCGAAAAATTGTGCAGTTGGATTTCTGAAAGGCTTGTTGGCAAAACAAAGGCCTCCGCGATGGGCGGAGGCCTTTGTGGGTTTAGGCTCCGCTTACTTCGCGGCGGTCTCGCCGGCGGTTTTGGCTTTGCCGGCGTCAGATTTGTCGAACTTGCGGCGGAAGCGCTCGACGCGGCCGGCGGTGTCGATCAGCTTCTGCTTGCCGGTGAAGAACGGGTGGCAGGCGGAGCAGATTTCGACGACGATGTCGCCCTTGTGTGTGGAGCGGGTCTCAAACGTCGTTCCGCAGGCGCATTTGACGTGAATGTTTCCGTACTTCGGGTGAATACCTTCTTTTGGCATGGTGATTATCCTTTTCCTGATCTTTGTATGCCTGCTCGGCGTGCGGATCGCTTGCAACGGTAGAGCTCACGTCACATCGAAATGCCTGTCGCGCCGCCGCTTACGCTCCCGGTCAGGGAGCCTTCAAGCAGTGTTTTGAGTCTATCTGATTATCCAGATATATCCAAGATTCGCACAGGGGGCATTTGGATTCAGATACTGCCATACTGGGAACACGGCTATGAGTGAAGTTTGTTCGATATGCGGTGGATCGGGTCTGCGCGTTGTGCAGGAAAACGGTCGGCAGTTTGCCCAGGATTGCGTCTGCCGGATGGCGCGCCGGGTCGAGCGGATGCTGGGCCGCGCACACATCCCCAAACGATACGAGCACTGCACGCTGGAAAACTACGAGACTAACTTCCCCTCCTCACACCGGACGCTTGCCGCGGCTCATCTTCGGGCACGGAAGTTTGTCGAAAGCTATCCCCTGGAAACTGCCGGGACCGGTCTGCTCCTCACCGGCTCTATTGGCGTCGGTAAAACGCACCTGGGGGTGGGGATTTTGCAGGCGCTGGTTGCTGAGCGTGGTGCCACTGGGCTGTTTTACGACTATCGCGACCTTTTGAAGCAGATTCAGAACAGTTACAACGCGCAGGTTCGCGAGACCGAGTTGGAGATATTGGCGCCGGTCTTCGAAGCTGAGGTGCTGGTGCTCGACGAACTAGGGGCGTCGAAGCCCACCGACTGGGTTTGGGACACGGTGGCGCATATCCTGAATACCCGCTACAACGACCGTCGCACGACGATCATCACGACGAACTACTCGAATGCGGGGCCGCTGGCGATGGAAACCGGCGCGCGAGCATCCATGCGCGAGGAGACCCTGGGCGACCGGATCGGCGAACGCATGCGGTCAAGGTTGCAGGAGATGTGCGTGGTGGTGGAGATGCAGGGTGAAGATTTCCGGCAGAAGGTGAAGCGCGCCAGCTTCGCCTGACGCAGGCCAGCGCGGGAAAACCAGAGTCAGATCAGGCTCGCCAGCAGAAAGGCGCCGGCCGTCAGTGCAGCAAACTGATACAGGCAGTCTGACGTAACGGAAGCTGCGGACCCTTTTGCGGTAGCCGGAACCCCCGGTATCAGGCTGGCTGCGAGACTCGGTGCCGGAAGCGGCGATTTGTTGTTCTGCGGATTCATAACAAGCCCTCTAAGTGCACGGGGAGGATGGCTTACAGAAGAATAGATGTTCGTTAACGCGATCTTGCATCATGAAGTTCCGTTCTTTGATGAAAAAACTGCAAAGTTTTTCCTGAGTTCCTACAAAGGATCCTTCCGCCTTATCGTCTAGGTGGCGGGGACCTCCGAATCGGCGGGTATAAAATCTCCCTTTATGAGCAACCCGCATCGGTCAGACGACACTTCCGCGAATAAGCCCTCGAATGCTTCGGAATCTGGCAAAAACGACCCGATGTTCGCCAGCAAACCGCCCGAAGGAGGCGGGATCCCTGTCATGGCCTGGGGCGTCGCCGGGCTGGCCGTTCTGGTCGTGATTGTCGTCCTGGTGCTGGCGGGAAGACATAAGGCGGCCACTCCCACAACAATCCAACCGCTCGCGCCCTACGCCGCGAATCTCCCGATGTCCCAACTGGCGATGAGCGAATCGACCAGCCTCTCGGGCGGCAAGTCGACGTTTATCGACGGACACATCAAAAACACGGGCGACAAGACTGTTACCGGCATAACCGTGCAGGTGATCTTTCGCAATAACGAAGCGATGCCGCCCCAGATCCAAACCCTGCCGCTTTCGCTTATCCGAACGCGCGAACCATATGTCGATACCCAGCCTGTCAGTGCGGCACCTCTGAAGGCCGGCGACGAACGGGATTTCCGGTTGATCTTCGAGTCGCTGCCCCCCAACTGGAACATGCAAATGCCCGAGATCCGTATCATCCAGGTCGATACAAAATAACCCGTTTGTGGTGGTTGAGTACCACACGATTCAGTAATACTTACCGGCTCACCCGGAAGATTTTGCGGGAAGCGCCCTTAAATCCTCTATCGGCTGATAATCGACATATCTGATAAATCTCTAATTTTCAGTAGCTTGCCGTGTTGTTTCAGTTTGGCATCATAACTGCTAATATAATCGCGTGTTGACGTCTGGAACACAGGCGCAGCGTGAAGATAGGAGAGCAATTATGATGAAATCTGGAAACACTTTCGGCCTCCCAGCATTACTCTTAGGAAGTGCATTGGGTGTATCTGCCTTCGCCCAGTCGACCACTCCCCAGACGCAACAGACCCCCGATCAATCCGCCCCCAGTTCCAGCAGCACGATGAACCCCAGCGACAATTCAACCTATGCGACCGGTAAGCCGTTGCAGAATGAGTCGAAGGAGGGTTTCTGGGGCCATATGAACCCCTTTGCCCGCAAGAAGTGGGTCAATCGGCAGACCGCGCCGATCAAAGGTCAGGTTAACGAACTCGATCAGCTTCAGGCGAAGAACGCTAGCGATATCAAGGATGTGGACTCCCGGGCCCAGAGCGGCATCAAGAACGCCATGGGCGCGGCGAACACCGCCGACCAGCATGCGCAGGATGCGGCGAACCGGGCGAACTCGGCCAACCAGCTTGCCGGCAATGCCAGCACCCGGACCGATGCGCTGGGAAACACGGTAGGCAATCTAGACCAGTACCAGACGGTCTCCTCGACATCAGTGAAGTTTGCTCCAGGACACACCGCCCTCGGACCGACTGCCAAGTCTGACCTCGATGCACTGGCAACCACGCTCTCGGGCGAAAAGGGTTACATCATCGAAGTGCAGGCGTATAGCAAATCTGGCGTCCAGGCCTCGCAAGCCATGGCCGATGCCGTCGTACGCTACCTCGTAACTGAGCATCAGGTACCGATCTATCGGATTTACAAGACAGGTCTCGGCAAGAACACCGCCAAGCCCGCAGATGGTGAGCAGGCAGTCGTGAATGGCGTTCGCGTCACACTGTTGCACAACAGCCTGGCGACGATGGGTGGAAGCTCAGCGTCTAACGGCACAGCTCCAAGAACCTCCCAGACGGGAGCTTCACCTCAACAGGTGAACAACCAGTAGGCCCTCCCCCAGGGCGGTATGGCTGAAGTTGAACTCAGCTTTCCCATATCGCCCACAAGTTTGCCGAGATAGCGGCTCAGATCGCACTCGCAAAAACCTCTCCTAACCAGAGAGAACCAAGGCAGATTGGCCCCTCGAATGAGGGGCCGCTTTTTTTTAACCCGCAGTTCAATCGAATCGTTAGGTGTATCAAAAGAGATCGGTTTTCTAATTCGCTGCGGCTGCAACTGCTCGATGCACGGCCAGCAACTGCTCCAGCACACCCCTCAGCTTGTTCAGATGAAGCGCATTGGCTCCGTCAGATTTTGCCTCCGCAGGATTCTCGTGGACTTCAAGGAAGACTCCGTCGACACCAGCGGCAACTGCGGCACGAGCGAGCACAGGGATGAACTCCGGCTGCCCCCCGCTAACGCCATTGCCCGCCGAGGGCGTCTGCACCGAATGCGTACCGTCGAAGACCACCGGCGCAAACTCCCGCATGATTGGCAGCGAGCGCATATCGACCACAAGATTGTTGTACCCGAAGCTGGCGCCGCGCTCCGTCAGCGATACGCGCGGGTTGCCACTCTCCCGGATCTTCTCCACAGCGTGGCGCATGTCCCACGGCGCGACGAACTGGCCCTTCTTCACGTTGATCGCGCCGCCTGTCTTTGCAGTCGCCTCCGCAGCCGCGATCAGCAGATCCGTCTGGCGGCAGAGGAACGCCGGAATCTGCAATACATCCACCGCTTCGGCTACAGGCGCGCAATCGGCAGCATTGTGCACGTCGGTGAGGACGGGCAAGCCGGCGCTCTCGCGTATGCCGCGGAGAATACGGCAGCCCTCAACCAGGCCGGAACCACGAAAGCTCTTGATGGAGGTGCGATTGGCTTTGTCGTAGCTTGCCTTGAAGATGTAGGGAATGCCGAGGTCGGAGGCGATGCGCTGGATGGAGTCGGCCATCATGCGTGCGTGGCCTTCGGATTCGATGACACAGGGACCGCTGATGAGGAAGAGTTTGCCACGGCCCACAGGGACTTGATGTGGGGCCTTGCCGATATCGAATGGATTGGTCACAAGTCTCATTTGACCATAGCGGCGGACGCGCACGCCCTTCCCCAGCGTGTACCTAGCTCTTCAACGACCTCCCGAAACTCGAGAGCAGCGTCGTCACGAATGACAGCCCGCGGCGGCTGTCCTCGCTAGTGGCCCGCTTCGCAAGCTGGAAGAGGCTGGGCGGCTTTTGTTCGCGTTTGTACTCTACCGTGGCGTAGGTCATCGCCCGCGAGACATGCTCGAGCACCTCGGGATCAAGCTCAGTCAAAATCTTTGCTGCGGTCAACAGATTACGAATGCCGGTAATTCCCTCGGGCTGACTGGCATAGCGAGCGAGCGTGGTGATGATCGTGTCTTTGGAAGCAATCATGCCATGCAGAATGTCCAGCAATCCCTCGTCGTAAGCGGCTTCGATTACCTTATATGCGGCCAGCAGCGCCGCGGCGTGCTCGTCCGGAGCCTTTTCCAGGCGCCGCTGAAGATCAGCCTTGAAATTGACGGTGATGGGTTTAAACGCGATCGGTTTGGCCATGGGAAGAGTCCTCGCAGCGAAAACTAAACAGTGGTAGAGGTAATCTGAACAAGTTTGTCGCCGGGCGCTGTGCCGGGCAGATGGTAGTCCTTGCGGGCCCACTTGCGCTCAATCTCGAGGCCGGGCTGCGGTGTGCGCGTGCCATAGCGGAAGTTCCTGCGCGGCAGCGGATTCTCACCTTGCTCCGGCAGCAACGTCATGCTCACCGCCGTCTCCTTGAACGCAGGCGTGTGCGTGGCGCGGTCGGTGAAGCTGCTGGTTAGTCTGTTCACCGGCTCCTCAATCGAGTTAAGCGGCATGTAAAGCTGTTTGCCCTGCACGCGATCCGACACCAGCACCTGCACCCGCACCTTGCCGTGTGGCGACTTCACCTGGACATACCGGCCCGTCGTGATGCCGCGCTCCGCCGCCAGCTCCGGCGAGACCTCCACCCAGTTCTTCGGCGTTATCTCCCGGATACCCGGCGTGCGATAGGTCATGCTGCCCTGCTCGAAGTGCTCCAGCAGACGGCCGTTGTTCAGGTGCAGATCGTACACCGTGCTCGTCTCCTCCGACGGTGGAATGTACTCGATCGGGTAAAACCTCGCCTTGCCGTCGGGGAAGGGGAACTTCTCGGTGAACAGCAGCGGCGAATCCGTGCCGTCCGCATACACCGGCCACTGCTGGCTCTTGAAGTCCTCGAGCCGGTCGTATCTCACGCCGGCAAATAAGGGAGTCAGCCGCGCCACCTCGTCCATGATGTCGGAGGGATGCGTGTAGTTCCACTTCGCACCCATCCGGTTGGCGATCAGTTGAATGATCTCCCAGTCGGCCTTCGACTCGCCGAGTGGCTCCATGGCCTTGTAGATGCGCTGGATACGGCGCTCCGTGCTGGTGAAGGTCCCGTCTTTCTCAAGTGACGAGCAGGCGGGCAGCACCAGGTCGGCGAACATGGCAGTTTCGGAGAAGTTGATGTCCTGCACGATCAGGAACTCGACCTTTTCGAGCGCCGAGCCGACATAGTTTGCGTTCGAGTCCGAGGTGATCGTGTCCTCGCCTTTGATATACAGCGCCTTGATCGAGCCCTCCAGAATCGCCTCGATCATCTCGTGATTGTCTTTGCCTACGCTGGTGGGCAGCGTCACGCCCCAGTCTGCTTCGAACTTCGCCCGAATGTCGGGGTCGTCCACCTTTTGATAGCCGGAGAACACGTTTGGCATCGAACCGTAATCGCTTGCTCCCTGTACATTGTTGTGACCGCGCAGAGGGTAAGCTCCCGCGCCGGGCCGCATATAGTTTCCCGTGACCAGCAATAGATTGGACAACGCCGTCGCCGTATCCGAGCCGCCGCAATGTTGTGTAACGCCCATGGCAAACAGGATGCAGACACCGTTGGCCGCGGCGATCTCATGGGCAACAGTCGTCAGCGTGCTCGCGGGAACGCCCGTGATCTTTTCGGCATATTCCAGCGTGAAGGGTTCGAGCGACTTCTTGTACTCGTCAAAATGATTAACCCACCTGTTGACGAACTCCATGTTGGCGAGGCCGCTGTCGATCAGGTATTTGGCGATGGCCGATATCCACACCGAATCGGTCGAGGGATTCGGCTGGAAGAAGATATCCGCCCGCTCGGCCATCTCGTTCTTGCGCAGGTCGGCGACGATCAGCCGCTGGCCGCGATGCTTGTGCGACCGCTTGACCCGCGTCGCGAGTACAGGATGATTCTCCGCCGGATTCGCTCC
>JAOAPF010000397.1 GCA_025462755.1 Edaphobacter sp. | reverse complement strand
TCGACAAAGTAAGGCCGACGAGGAATGCCCGGACGAGAGACGAGCCGCTTAGGGCGATGCCCAAAGGCACATAAAGGACGAGATTGCTGACAAAGTCGGCAGCAGTGAAGAGGTTGTTGATATAGGCCAGGGAAGGGAATCGAAGGCCTGTCGGAACCATAGTGCCTCTGAAAATGAGAGCGATTGACGGAAGCAGCAGACGAAGGCGCAGTCGCGGTGGGCGAAACAGTTTCAACGGGGTGTGGGCGCTCACCACGACAAGGAACCTCTGCCGCATCCATGCGCTGTGCCACGAAGTAGTTGCTCGAGGCGACAGAAATCACCGGAACAAACAGGCCCATTGTACGAGGTCCATCTATGTGGACGTGTAACAGGCTACCCGGAAGTTATCCCATAATTCCTGAGAATGTATGGTCCGCCGCAAAGCTTCAATCATTCACCTTAAGTTGACCCGCCGCAGGGCGCTAGACGGGGAATGCTTCGATGACTGCGAATTGAGCGGCGGTGGGGAAGGCTTTGTTGAGTCGAAAGCCGGTGCTGGCCAGTAGTTCGCGGTATTCGTCAACGGAGCGCTCGCGGCCTCCTGTCAGCAGGAGCATGGCGACGTCGATGAATTTGCCGTTGGCGGGGACGTTTTCGCCGAACAGGTCCCATTCTGCGAGGAGCAGCACGCCGTCGTTGGGAATGGCTTTGCGGCAATTGCCGAGGATGGTTCGCGATTGCTCGTCGTCCCAGTCGTGGATGACGTTCTTCATGAGATAGGCCCTGCAGCCGGGCGGGACGTGCTCGAAGAAGTTGCAGGCCTCCATGGTGCTGCGCGTCCGTAGATCGCCGTTGAGATATCCATGCTCGCGGGCGTGGTCGAGTACCTGATCCTGGTCTGCGAGGACGCCGCGCAGCCCGGGATGGGCGCGAAGAATGTGCGAGAGCAGGATACCGTTGCCGCCGCCGACATCCATGAGGCTTCCCCAGGCTCCGAAGTCGTAGGCCGCTGCGATCGCGGGGCCGGAGAGCTGTGACATATTGGTCATGGCGTTGTCGAAGACGCGGGCGAGTTCGGGATTGCGACGAAGATGTTCGAAGCCATCGACGCCGGAGAGGAAGGTGCGTGATGGCTCGCCGGTTTCGATGCTGTGCATGATCTGGCCGAAAGGGGGATAGGCGAAGTCGCTGCCCCAGTAGATGAAGAGCGAGCGCATGGAACCGGGCACGCCGGTGCGGAGGAAGTTGGAGATCTCGGTGTTTCTGAAAGAGCGAGCGTTGTCCTCTTCGAAGATCCCCTGGCTGGCCAACAGGCGCAAGGCGCGGTAGAGGGCGTCTTCATTCACCTTAAACTCCTGGGCGAGTTCGGCGGCTGAGCGCCAGCCCTGTTCGAGGCGATCCGCCACGCCTAGTTTGGCTGCGACGTAGAGGGTTTGATGGAGGATGAAGAGTTCTCTGGTGCGCAAAAGTATTGCGGGCACCGGGTTCGAAGGGGCTTGTTGCGTCATGGATTCTCCTTGCATCTAGTGTCTTGCTTTCGGAAGTTTTCGGTATAAACGGTGGCATCCGGTGAACAACTGCTGGTGAGTGCGAGAAAGAACAAACAACAACAAGAACAAATGCGGGGGTTCTTCGCTCCGGTCAGAATGACAAACGCTAAAAGCGAGCTGGATGGTCGGGTTTATACGCCGCTTGGCACTTCCAGGGGTTTGATCGGCGGGGTCGATTCCGCTTCGACTCCGTACCGGTATGGGCCGAGACGAGTGAGCAGGAGGAGCGTAAGCAACATTGCTCCGCAGAAGCCTGCGAGCGGGACGGCGTAGGAATGAAAGCGGTCGTATCCTGCGCCCATGAGCAGCACGCCCGCCGAGCCTGCGAGCATGTAGGAGGCGAAGGCATGACCGTAGGCGGTGCCGAAGGCGCGAAGGCCGAAGTATCGGCTGATCATGTAACCCATGGTCTCGACCTCCGCTCCCATGCCGCACCCGACAAGGAACGAAGCAACGAGCGCGAGGTTTCCGATACTTCCCGCGGACAAGATAGCCATGCCCAGGGTGGTTGCGGCATAGAAGAGGATGGCGACGCGCGGGGCAAAGAGGCGGTCCAGGAGGTATCCGGAGCAAAGGCGGCCAAAAAGCGCACCGGCTCCGACGAGCGAGGTCGCCAGGGCGGCGCGCTCTGCGGTGACACCTCGGTCGGTAAAAATCGCAGACAAATGCAGGATCGCTCCATGTACGCCCGCACCCGCGAGGGTGAAGACGCAGATCATGATCCAGAAAGTGGAGCTGTGCCAGATTTCATGCCAGGTCATACCCTGCTTGTCCTGTTGCGGCAATTGTGATGCCGGGCTGCTGTCGTCTCCGTCTGGTCTGAGGCCGCGTTGTCTGGGGTCGTTTTGCAGCAAGGCAGCTATCACCGGAAGTGGAAGCAGCAGGACGGCGGCTCCGAAGATCACAAACGTCATGCGCCAGCCAAACATGGTGATGAGGCGCTGGGCGAGCATCGGAACCACGATGGAGCCGATGCCGATTCCCATCATCGACAGTCCAAGGGCAAGTCCTCGATGACGGTCGAACCAGTGTGAGACTACGACTCCGTAGGGAACCGGTGCGGGGCCGCTGGACATTGCAATTCCCAGGACTGCGAACAAAAGATAAAGCTGCCACAGGCCGCTGCCCACCCACCATGCAGAGCACAAGATCAGGCCGAAGAGGAGGGTGGATACGAGAATGACGCGCTTCGCGCCGAAACGATCAATGAGCACACCCGTGCCGGGAAGCCAGAAAGCACCTACGAAGTTGAAGAGGGAAAAGGCGAAAGAGACGGCGGCGCGGCTGGCGTGGAAATCGAGGACCAGGGACTTGAAAAACACACTGAAGGAGAAGACCATGAGCGGCGCGCCGAGGAAGAGTCCGACGGCGCTCACGAAGACGATTAGCCACCCGTAGAAGAGGCGAGGCCGCTTGCTGGTCATTTGAACTCCGGCCGCGATATGGCGAGTTTTGGACGCGGCGATATTTGTTGTTGGGGGCCTGCTGCGAGGAATGGCAGTGGGGAAAGGCTATATGCGGGGTGCTCGGGAGTCAATGTGTTCTTGCGGAGTCAAACAAAACTGGAGTCGACGAAACTTCGTGCTCTGCAGAGAGAAGACGAATAGGATTGGGTGAGGTCTCCTCTGCGCAGTGCGTCCATTTACTACGGTGAGGCTTTTTCTGACATCTGATATATCATCATCTCGTCGGCGCGGCATGTATGGAGAGAATACGAGCCGTGGGAGTTCTGGTCTTCGGCCTGCCGGCAACCGTGCGGCCGGCGGTAGCAAACACAGTTACTTTCGCTGTAGAAGCGAATCTTCTTCGTGAGCCAATAATGGTTGTCTGCGCATCCTAGATTTGACAGAGTTATACGGGGGTTCTTTGCGGTCCACGCAGCTTCTGATCACAGCCTGAGGGCTCTGGTCGTGGAGCTCAAAACGAATGATCGATGTAAGGATTGCTGTGCGAGAGATTGGGCTGGCGGGATATCTGGTGCGAGGGCTAGGCGGTCGGCAGGGAGAAAGGGCTAGGGCGCGAAGGCGGAACGAGCGGAGGCGAGGCGTCCTGGTGGGTATTGTTGCGCTGGGGGTTGCTGCGCTGCTTGGAGGGTGGGCTTTAGAGGCGTCGGCCCAGAGGCTTCATTACGCGAAGCCCCAAAATGTGGAGAACGGGGAGAAGGTCTACAAGGGGGGCTGCATTGCTTGTCATGGGGCGGACGGCAAGGGCGCTCCGATGTCCAGCACGGTGTTTCTGCGGCCGGATACGTTTCCGGATTTCACGGACTGCGCCGGGACGACGCCTGAGCCGGATGGCAACTGGAAGGCGGCGATCGTACACGGCGGGCCGTCGCGCGGGCTCTCGCAGATCATGCCGGCGTTTGGGGATCTGCTGACGGACGAACAGATCAACGATGTGATCGCTTATATGCGGGGGTTTTGCAGAAATGTCCACCACTATCCGCTGGGCGAGTTGAACCTGCCGCGGGCGCTGGTGACGGAGAAGGCGTTTCCGGAGAACGAGATTGTGGTTTCGACGGCGGCGAGTGCGTCGGGCGCGCCGGCGTGGACGACCGATGTTATCGATGAGCGGACGAGCATCGATGCGCGGACGCAGCTTGAGACCGATGTGCCGGTGAACTATGCGGATCAGGGCGGAAAATGGACGGAAGGGTTGGGCGATATCACCCTGGCGGTGAAGCGGGAGATGTTTTCGAGTTTGCGGACGGGGTCGATCCTGAGTCTGCAGGGGGGCATACTGCTGCCGACCGGCGACAGCAATCGCGGGTTTGGTGCAGGGACGACGCAGTTTGAGCCGTTTGCCGCGTTCGATCAGTTGTTCAAAGAAAATACGTTTCTGCAGACGCAGTTGGGGGCGGACCTGCCGGTGGATCCCAGCGTCTCTCCGCGCAGCATGTTCTGGCGGGCTACGGTGGGGCAGGCGATTGGTCAGGACCACATGCTGGGACGGCTGTATTCGCCGATGGTGGAGTTTCTGGCGGTGCGTCCCTTTCAGCCCGGGGCGAGCACGAACTGGGATGTTCTGCCGGAGATGCAGGTGACGGTGAGCCGCCGGCAGCATGTACGCATGGGGGTTGGCGTGAGGGAGCCGTTCACGAATACGAGCGGGCGTACACCGCAGGTTGTGTTTTATTTCCTTTGGGACCGGGCGGATGGGAAGTTATGGAACGGTTGGCGATGAGAATCTCTTCGGGTAACTCGACCAGAACGATTTGCGCGATTGGCTCGATTCTTCTTGGGCTGCTGTTGGTTGCAACTCCGGCGGTGCTGCGGGGCCAGTCAAAAACGGAGAATGCGAAGGGGGACAGAGTGCCTCCGGGGACGGTGTTTCGGACGTCCGAGCGGTGTGTGGCTTGTCATAACGGGCTGACTACGAAAGACGGCGAGGACATTTCGATCGGGTTCCAGTGGCGCGCGAGCATCATGGCGAACTCGTCGCGTGATCCTTACTGGCAGGGAAGCGTGCGGCGGGAGTCGATCGATCATCCGGAGTCAAAGCAGGCGATTGAGGATGAGTGCTCGGTCTGCCATATGCCGGCGGTGCGGATGGCGGACCGGGACAGGGGACGGCACACGGATGTGTTTTCGCGGTTTCCGCTTGCACAGTTTCCCAAGGGGGATAAGGCTGCGGCGGATGGGGTGACGTGCTCGGTGTGCCACCAGATTGAGAAGGAGGGGCTGGGGACCGACGCGACGTTTGTGGGGAATGTAAAGATCGCGCAGCCGGACCGGAACGGCAATCGGGCAGAGTATGGGCCGTTCGACGTCGATAAAGGACACCAGACGGTGATGCACTCCTCGACGGCCACGTATCGGCCGACGAAGGGCGACCAAATGCGGGACGCGGGGCTTTGCGGGAGCTGCCATACGCTGATTACCTCGGCGCTGGGGCCGCATGGCGAGAAGATCGCCAGGTTCCCGGAGCAGGTACCTTTTCAGGAGTGGCAGCATAGCGAGTACGCGACCAGGCAGACCTGCCAGGACTGCCATATGCCGGTGGTGAAGGAGCCGGTGGCCGTGACGGCGCTCTACGGCCAGCCGCGCGAGGGCATGCACCGGCACGTGTTTGTCGGATCGAATTTCGTTGTGGAAGGAATGCTGCAGGATCATCGCGATGAACTGGCCACGGCGGCGCTGCCCGAGGAGATGGACGCAGCGATGAAGCGCACAGCGGAGTTCTTGAAGACGCAGGCGGCGAAGGTGACGATTGGCGGGATTGACCGGACTGCGGATGGAGTTGCGGTCGAGGTGCATGTCGAGAATCTCGGCGGGCACAAGCTGCCTACGGCGTATCCTTCGCGACGGGCGTGGCTGCATGTTGTGGTGCGCGATGATAGCGGGCGTGCGGTGTTTGAATCGGGCGCGCTGAGGCCGGATGGGTCGATTGTGGGCAATGACAATGATGCAGACCCGCTGAAGTATGAACCGCACTATCGGGAGATTACGCGTGCGGACCAGGTGGAGATCTATGAGCCGATCCTGAAGGATTCCGACGGTAAGGTGACGACGGGGTTGCTGCATGCGGTGGGGTACCTGAAGGACAACCGCCTGTTGCCGCATGGGTTCGACAAGGCGACGGCGATGAAGGACATTGCGGTGACCGGCGGGGCGGCGGACGATCCAGGGTTCACCGACAAGGGGAGCACGGTGCGGTATGTGGTCTCGACCGGAGGTGCGGCGGGGCCGTTCAAGGTGGAGGCGGAGCTTTGGTATCAGCCGATCGGGTTTCGCTGGGCGCATAATCTGGCGGCTTACAAGGCGGCCGAGCCGCAGCGCATGGTGCGGTACTACGAGTCGGCTGCGGGTAAGTCGGCTATGGTGTTGGCCAAGGCGGAGGCTACGCGTTAGGCGGCCGCCGTAGTGCCGTTCTCGGAACCTATCTTCTGACGGGAGTTCGTCTTGCTCTATCCTGCCCTCTGGGGATTGTGATGAAGCCTTTGACCCTTGCTCTTTTCATTGTGTCTGCGTTTGGCAGTTTGAGCGCGCAGAAGCCTGTGTGGCAGCCATCGCCGGGACACACGCAACTGCCGATTTGGCCAGGGTCGGTGCCTGATCCCCAGCCAGTCGCGGGGCCGGAGTACGCCGAGACTTCGGGCAAAGACTTTCTTCCCGGCGGGAGGCCGGCGGTTGGCGTGAGCAACGTGACGCGGCCTACGATGACGGTCTATTCGCCGAAGGGAAAGAACACTGGCGCCGCGGTGATTGTGTTTCCCGGTGGAGGCTATCAGGTTCTTGCGATCGATCTTGAAGGCTCGGAGGTCTGTGACTGGCTGGTGCCGCGAGG
>JAOAPF010000396.1 GCA_025462755.1 Edaphobacter sp. | reverse complement strand
TGCATATCGGCCTTTTCAACGAGTTCGACCACAGCGAACTTCGAGGTCCGGTCGATGGCCACCAAGAGGTAGAGCTTGCCTTCGGCCGTTCTCACTTCCGCCAGATCGATATGGAAGAAGCCGATCGGATAGCTGTCGAACATCTTTTTCCTGGGCTTGTCTCCCTCGACTTCCGGCAGCCGGCTGATGCCATGCCGTTCCAGGCAACGGTGCAGCGAGGAGCGAGTCAACTGAGGAATCGTGGCTTGCAAGGCGTACAAACAGTCATCGAGCGGCAGCAGAGTGTGCTTGCGAAACGCAACGATGACGGCCTCCTGCTCGATGGACAAGACGGTAGACTTCGGAACTGTTGGACCAGTTCGGTGATCTGCCGTTGAACTGCGCTTCCTCCACTTGGCCACCGTCTTCGGGTTGATGCCATGCCGCCTCGAGAGCGTCCTTAGGCTCTCTAGACTATGCTGTATCGCTCGACGGATCGCCTCTGTCGTTGTGGCGCTCCGGTGCAGTATCTGTCCCATAGTGCCTCCTTCCACTCTCTGGAAAGTATGCACCACCAAATGCCGGGACTAAACAGCTAAGACGCATCTCAGAATGCCTGGAGCGGCGGGAGACTAGCTTCGACCCCATTCCATCTTGGCAGACGATCGCCGGCGAACCGTAGCGTCCCTCCCCCAACTAAATCGCGTGCCCCGTCTTCAGCAAGTCTGCCGAAAAGCGCCTGCGGACTGTCCCCGTGCAAAGATGCAGGGAAACTAAGTCTATGGCTTAGAGTGATTCTCCAATTAGGTAGAGAGGCCGTACTGCCGATCAAGGCGTGCGGCCTTAAGGGACCAATAACAGGAAATGTCTCCATATGGACCCGACCGGCACCGAGCTTCAGAAAAGCTCACCAACAGTGATCCTATGAAAGCATGTCGTAAGCAGCTGGTGACCTAATCGTCACAGCAGCTGCAGGGGAGGCAGGTCGAGGATGCAGCAATTCATAGGTTGTGATGCGCACAAGCGGTACTCGATTTTTTCGAGCGTAACCGAAAAGGGTCGTACTGGACGAGCAGTACGGGTTAGCCATGACCGAGAAGCATTCCGCGGGTATCTTGAACAGCTGCCGCCGTGTTAACCGATCGCTGTTGAATTAAGTGGGCATTGGTATTGGCTGGTGGATAGATCGAGAGGCCGGCCACGAGCCGCATCTGGTCAATGCCGGCGAGGCCAAGCGGCGAATGAGTAAACCAAACAAGACCGATCAGCTGGATGCAGAGGGGCTCGCAATCCTGCTGCGGAACGGAACACGCCCGAAGTATGGATTCCACCGACTGTGCTACACGATCAACGCGAGTTGTTACACCTCCGCATGTTTCTTCTCGGACTTCGGACAGATATTAAGAACCGCATTCATGGTGCACTGGAAAGATACAACATCCAGATCGGCGTCACGGATCATTCCAAGTAGTTTGGCGGCCCGGACCCGACGGTGGCCGGCGATGATCGTATCTCCTGGTCCCAGCAGCACTGGGTTGGTGAAGCCGAATTCTCGGATACTATCCGCGATCTGACGGATCTGACGTTTGGAATGCGTCCGAGCATTGTTCGAAAAGCTAGCCAGGCTAGTCACAGGCCTGTCGACGACATGCAATTCGTTCGATGTTTCCTTGTTCATTGAGTCTCCCCAGGGGCATGATGTGACCCCGGGGGCTATAGTCGTCGTTGTCGCGCTACCTATTTAGAGCGATTCCTATTCTTAAACTCCTTCCTCACTCTCGAAAGAAAGTCTTTGAGCCCAGAGGCGGGTGGGATCCCGGTTACTCCGTTCTGCCGTCCCACGAAATCTCCGGATTGGTTGCCCAAGTCCTAAATCCTCTTGTCTTAAATTCTAGGGGGGGGCGAGTGCGGTGACCTCCGACGACTCTCTGCTTCGCTTTGCCGTCATGGCGTTCTTGCGTACTACGGCCCCGTCCTCGGAGCGCCGAAGCCGATCAACATCGCCACTCTGCCGCGAAGTATTCTGGTCGGCTCCCCGGTGTTGCCGATCATGTCGGCACTGCTGCCCCATACTCGACAGCTCTTTGACGGGGTTGAAAAGCGGGCAGCTCAAGGTCAAAATCGGCAAGCGTTACCCATTGGCCGAGGCCGAGCGCGCCCATGCCGATATCGAGTCGGACCGTGGGCAAACTCCTGCTAATTCCATGAGCGCTTGTCCGGAAAAAACTTTCCAGCCCGGGAATAACTCCCACGATGGTGTGTTCAGTAACGAGTCAACAAATATGTCATGGAACCACACCGGAGCGGACCAAGCCGACGCGGCTGGTATCGAGTATCTCGACGGATTGTACAGCTACGCGCTGGTCTTGACCCGCAATCACGCGGAAGCAGAGGACTTGGTGCAGGAAACATATCTTCGCGCGCGCTACGGGCGATGGGGAGGTTGCGAGCGGGCAGCAACATGAAGGGCTGGCTCTTCACTATTCTGAGGAATATTTGGTTCAACCAACTGAGAAAGTTGCGCACTGGCCCTCAAATGATCGAGAGTGGGGTTGGTGACGGTGTTTACAATAGTATTGTGGAGCCATCGAAAAACTCACATGATCTTTACGTGAGCAAGATGGAGACACAGCAGGTGCATGCGGCGATTCAGGAACTGACAATACAATTTCGCGAGATTATCTTGCTGCGAGAGTATGAAGAGCTCTCGTATCAGGAGATTGCAAGTATCTTGCACTGTCCTATCGGAACCGTGATGTC
This sequence comes from Edaphobacter sp., assembly GCA_025462755.1. Lineage (GTDB taxonomy): Bacteria > Acidobacteriota > Terriglobia > Terriglobales > Acidobacteriaceae > Edaphobacter. Next base: position 501 of record JAOAPF010000396.1, on the reverse strand, counting down.
ACGTTTGGGGAGAGCACGCGCAAAGCTCCGTGTGTTGCTTTTAGCAACGTTGAAGGGATCGAATTCGTCGTCAGTGAGAGGCTCGAAATGAAGGGTTGCGACGACTACGGCGCGAACATCCAGCTCTATCTTGACAAGGAGCTAACCGGTCAAGACCTTGAAGAATTTCACGCTCATCTAGAAGAATGCCCTGCCTGCCGGAACCAGCTTGAGGCGGAAGAGGAGTTGACCCAAAACCCAAAAACTAAGCCGCTGTGAAGTTGAGAGATCGCAGCCTGCCGTGGTTCTCTGGAAGGAGAGAGGAGAGCCTGGAGATGGCGAAGCGAGGACACGGCGAAGAGGAGATTCTGCGAGTGTTGCGGGAGGCGGAGTCTGGGACACGGTGGTGGAGGTCTGCCGCAAGCATGGGATCAGCCAGCAGACGTTTTACCTGTGGAAGAAGAAGTATGCGGGGTTGGGATTGCAGGAGCTGCGCGAGCTGCGACAGTTGCGCGATGAGAA
>JAOAPF010000381.1 GCA_025462755.1 Edaphobacter sp. | reverse complement strand
TTCTGCACGAGAAGCCGATCTATATGGAGGCCGAGCGTGATGGCGTGGCCATGGAGATTGCGCTGCAATACAACGACGCCTACTCCGAGACCGTGTTTACGTTTGCCAACAACATCAACACGGTGGACGGCGGAACGCATCTCTCGGGCTTCAAGACGGCGCTGACGAGGACGATCAATGCGGCGGGGCAGTCGCTCGGGCTGTTCAAGGATGTGAAGGAGAACCTGAGCGGCTATGACGTGCGCGAGGGTCTGGTGGTGGTCATCAGCGTGAAGCTGTCGCAGCCGCAGTTTGAAGGGCAGACGAAGGGCAAGCTGAACTCCGACATCGCTGGAACGGTGCAGGCGTTTGTGAACGAGCGGCTGGGCGGGTTTCTGGAGCAGAACCCTCAGGTTGCGAAGAAGATCATCAATAAGGCCATCGATGCGGCGCGTGCACGCGAAGCTGCGCGCAAGGCTCGGGACCTGACCCGGCGTAAGGGTGCGCTCGATGGTGGCGGCCTGCCGGGCAAGCTGGCGGACTGCAGTGAACGGGAGCCGGATCGTTGCGAGCTGTATCTGGTCGAGGGCGAAAGCGCCGGCGGGACAGCAAAGCAGGGCCGCGACCGGAAGTTCCAGGCGATCCTTCCGCTGAAGGGAAAGATTCTCAACGTCGAGAAGGCCCGGTACGACAAGATGCTGGGGCACGAAGAAATCCGCGCCATGATTACGGCGCTGGGATGCGGGATCGGCAAGGACGACTTCGATGCGACCAAGCTGCGCTATGGCAAGCTGATTCTGATGACTGATGCGGACGTCGACGGATCGCATATCCGCACACTGCTGCTGACGTTCTTCTTCCGGCATATGACGGAGCTGATCAAGCGTGGCCACGTGTACATCGCACAGCCGCCGCTCTATCGCATCAAGAAGGGCAAGTTCGAGCAGTACATCAAGGACGATCGTGAGTATGTCAGCGTGATGGTGAAGCGTGCCTCCGATGGCATGGTGATCCGTTATGGCGAGGGCGGCGCGAAGCTCGAAGGCAAAGAACTGACCAAGTACATGGGTCAGTTGAATGATTATCTTGGCTTCTTTGACAAGGTCCAGAAGCGGCTGCGCAACGAAGAAGTGACGCAGGCGTTCGCGGAGCTGTTTGCCCAAGAGGGCAAGGATTCGGCTCGCCGTGTGGACTTCGAGTCGCCGGCCAAGCTGGAGAAGATGCGCCAGCGGCTGGTCGGGATGCAGAAGACTTACCAGTTCAAGAACGTCGGCGATGTGGTGCTGGACGAGGAGCACAAGAGCTACTCGGTGAGCTACACCGACGCGCAGGGTGCGGTGCGGACGATCGACTGGGCGCTGGCTTCGGCGCCGGAGAGCAGGCAGATGCTGGCCAAGCATGCGCAGATCAGGGAGCAGCTCGTCGCTCCGTTCCTGATTGAGTATGCCCCCAAGACCAAGGCTGAAGCGGCCGCAGAGGCGGAGGACGAGGCGGAGGAGATCGCTTCAGCAGAGGGCGTCGCCGATATCGCTGCGGCTCCGGGGACGGTTGCTGAGGCGAAGCCGGCGAAACGCTCAAGCAAGGCTTCGCAGGATCCGGTGGAGAAGAAGACGGCGCGCGAGGTGTTTGAATACGTCATTGAACAAGGCCGCAAGGAGTACCAGGTACAGCGCTATAAAGGTCTGGGCGAGATGACGGCTCCGCAGCTGTGGGAGACGACGATGGATCCGGAGCGGCGTACGCTGCTGCAGGTGAAACTCGAAGACATCGCCGCCTGCGAGGAGATCTTTACGACTCTGATGGGCGAGGACGTTGAGAGCCGACGGAAGTTCATCGAAGAGAATGCGCTGGACGTGAAGAACCTGGATATCTAAGGACCTGGATGTTTAGTTCAGGTTTCAGAACAAGTTTTTATGGGCTCGGCCTTTTTGGCCGGGCTTTCTTTTTTGTGCCGGCTTCGTGCACACTCAAAATATGGTGCGTGTCGGTGTGGATGAGAATCTTGCTCAGGAATTGCTGGTCGACTTTCCGCGCGAGGCGGAGATTGTGCGGATACCCCGCCATTCGTCGGGAGTTCAGGATGTCGATTTCTGGATCATTGTGTTCGCTTTGAAGAATGCGCAGAAGACCTTTCAGCATCTTCGCGGCGTCAAGGTTGTGCAGTCGATGATGGCGGGCGTGGACTGGATTACGCCCTGGCTGCCGAAGGACATTGTGTTGTGCGATGGCCGCGGGCTTCACGACATCTCGACGTCGGAGTGGGTGTTGACTGCGATTATGGCGTCGCTGAAAAAATTTCCCCACTATCGCGATATGCAGCTGCGTCAGGAGTGGAAGGGACAGGCGTCGGTTCCGAACGGATTTTTGAATGTTGGGGGAGCGCAGGTCGGGCAGTATGCGGTTCTGGGCGACGATCTTGCAGGAAAGACGGTGTTGATCGTCGGGTATGGTTCGATCGGTGCGGCAATCGAAGCTCGGCTGAGGCCGTTTGAGGTAAAGAAGATTCTGCGCGTGGCACGCAGTGCGCGGAAGGAACCAGAGGTCTTCGCTGTGGGCGAGTTGCGCAGACTGTTGCCGGAGGCCGATATCGTCGTGGCCATTGTGCCGTTGACGGCCGAGACGCAGGGGCTGATCGGGACGGCAGAGATCGGGCTGATGAAGCGGGGAGCGCTGCTGGTGAATGCGGCGCGAGGGCCGGTGGTGGTTACTGATGCTCTGGTTGAGGCGCTGCAGCAGAATCGCCTGCACGCCGCTCTCGATGTCACGGACCCGGAGCCGCTGCCTGCCGGGCATCCATTGTGGTCTGCGCCCAATTGCATGATCACACCGCATGTGGGAGCGTCAACGCCCGAGTTTATTCATCGGGCATTTCGGTTTGGAGCGGATCAGGTGCGGCGGTTCATAGCAGGGGAAAAGCTCGAAAACGTCGTCACAGACACCGGCTACTGACCAGACTAAGCTAATCATCCATTTGCGGATAGCTTCGAATTGCTTCAAATGAGTTTGATGTCGTCATCGGTCTCGTCTTCATCGTCATCTTCGTCAATGTCATCCTCTTCATCATCGTCTAAATTGTCGTCGTCCTCGTCTTCCTCCTCCTCCTCTTCGTCGTCTTCAACTTCGTCTTCGCCATCCTCGTCGTCGTCATCTTCGTCGCTAAGGTCGTCATCCTCTTCCTCTTCCTCGTCGGCCTCGTCATCATCCAGGTTGACTCGTTTGATCGCGGCGCTGAGGGGTTCCCTGCCGGCATGTGCTGGATCTTCGATCAAGTTGTCCAAGGGGTGCGAGAGAACCGGACTTACGGCGAGCAAGGTTTCATTGCATTCGATGGATTGCGTATCGGGCGTCATGAAGATGTCTCCTGTTCAGAATATGTATTGGGATAGATGCAGTTGGGAAGAAAAGGTGAGTGTGAAAATCAGATTTCGGGGATTTAGAAGTTGAAGGGAATCTGGCGCTTCTGCTCATACATGCGCTGATCGGCCAGCCGGCGAAGGAGTACCCCGTCGGTCGTGTCATCGGGGTACACGGCTACGCCGATGCTTCCGGTAACGTTGAAGGCATTGCCGTTGATGCTGATCCCTTTGTGCAGGGCGTGGGAGATACGGGTCGCACTGACCCGGGCGATCAGGTCCGCCGGCTGGTCGCCGGGCAGGTCGGTGGCAATGATGATGAACTCGTCGCCGCCGAGGCGGGCCAGGGTGTCGGGGATGCGGATGGCGCTGCGGAGATTGTGGGAGATGTGTCGCAGGAGCTCGTCGCCGACGTCGTGGCCGTGAGTGTCGTTGATGAGCTTGAAGCCGTCAAGATCGACCATGAGGAGGGCTGTACGGGTGTTGTTCTCCTCGGACTGCTGAATGGCGGCGGAGAGGCGATCCTCAAAGAGACGCTGATTGGGAAGCCCGGTGAGGTGGTCGTGGAAGGCGTACCACTCATTGGTGGAGACCTGTTGCTCGAGCAGGACCAGGAGCATGCCGATGGTGACGAGGAATTTTTGCAGGTTCCAGATCTCATCGGCGATGGCATCGTATCCCGGATGATTCGAAGCCCAGGAGTGGGAGAGAAAGACGAAGGACCAGATGACGAAGCCGGCGACAATGGCGACCTTGCCCAGGCTTCGGCGGGGCAGGCTGATTTGAAACACGACGGCGGTTGCAAAATAGAGGACGAAGAGAAGGAAGTAGGCTGCGTCGCGGAAGTACCCGGCGGAGGCAAAGAACCAGATGGGAATCCAGGTGCAGCACTGGACGAAGAGAATCCACCAGCCTCTGCCGAGCGTCCAGGTCCGCATGATGGCGAAGGCGCTGACGACGCCAACGAAGAGACCGCACGCGGCAACAGTATGATAGACGCGCGGATCACGAATATTGAGGCCGTAGACAGTAAGCAAGGCAGCAGCAGGCGCGGAGTTGACGAGCAGATAGAGAAGCGAGGGTCTCCGGGGAAAGATGTCTCTGCCGGAGGCCCAAAGGAAGATCGCCCCGGCTACGAAGAAAAAGTTCAATGCGACGACGTGAGCAGCGGTACGCCAGGGTCCGGGGGCGGGGTACGCGGCGTGAACGATGGCCTCGAGAAAGATGAAGAGCAGGCCGATGAGCCAGAGATCGACTGCCTCGCGCGGATGCCGCATCCTCAGGAAGTAGAGGATGCTGAGCAACATAGCCATTGCGGCGAGGTCGGGTAACAGTAGAAAGTTCATCAATCCTTCGTGTCGTTTTAGCCGAAGTGCTGGCGCAGAAAATCAGTTGTTGCCTGGGAGGACCTGTTAATTATTGAACATTAACGTTAAAAACGCGCGAATGGCATTGCCGGATTAGGTGCATCAGGCTTCTGAGAAGGGTTGTAGCTGTTTTGCCGTGGGCGGGGTCGTGACGAGGCTGACGGCAACCAGGCAAAGGAGCGACGCAATCAGGGCCGGGAAGATGGCGTCTCGGTCGCTGAGGATGGCGGGAACGTTGTGGTGGATGAAGGGCGTGTCCCAGAAGATCGTGATGAAGGTGCCGGTGGCGATGCTCGCAACCGCGGCGGCGGCTGTGGCACGCTTCCAGAAGAAGGCCGCGAGGATGACGGGCGTCAATGCTGCCGCGTAGATGGTGTAGGCATAGAGAGCCTTTTTGAGGACGGAGTCGATGTGCATGGACTGGTAAAGAGCCCAGAGACCAAGCAGGACGACCATGAGGCGGCTGATGGCGAGGATCTTCTTGTTGGAGGCTTGTGGGGCGACGTAGCGGATGTAGATGTCGTTGACGAGGTTGGTGGCGGGGGAGAAGAGCCAGTTGTTGGCAGTGGAGATGATCTTGGCGAAGATGGCCCCCACGAGGAGCGCGCCGAGGAGTTGGAGGGGGACGGAGCCGTTGAAGGCGTGCAGGCCGGTGTAGGCGAGGATCTCGCGGGGGCGCTGGTGGACTTCGCCCGAGGGAAAGAGGACAGAACCGGCGACTGCGATGGCGACGATGATGGTTTCCAATAGGACGGTGCCGACGATCCAGCCGACGACGGCGCGGCTGGCGTCTTTTTCGGATTTGGCGGAGAAGAACTTCTGATACATGGACTGGTTGCCGAGCAGGAGGAGGCAGGTGGGAAGGAAGAGCTCGACGCACTGAATGGGGGAGAGCTCACCGAAGAGCTGGAAGTGGGTGGCGGGAAGAGCGGCGTGGATGCCGGGCCAGCCGCCGGCGTGGTGGACGAGGATGGGCAGGGCGACGATCAGCGTGAAGGTGGCGAGGAGGCCGATGGCCACGTCCATGTAGGCGACAGAGGCCATGCCGGCGATGGCGGTGAAGACGATGACGAAGACGGCGATGATGTATTTGCCGAGGTCGGCGGTGATGACGGTGGGGAAGATGAGGTGGAGGATGTCGCCGCCGCCGACAAACTGGTAGCTGGTGATGGCGGTGTAGGTGAAGAGGATGGCGACGACGCCGAGGACGCGGGCGGCCTGGTTGTAGCGGGCTTCGAGGAGGTCGGGGATGGTGAACTGGGCGAACTTGCGGGCGCGGGGAGCAATGAAGTAGATGAGCAGGAGACCGGCCCATCCGCCGCCACCTTGCCAGAGGGCTGCGAACCCGTGTTTGTAGGCGTTTTCGGCGCCTCCGAGGAGAGAGCCGGAGCCAATCCAGGAAGACAGGAGAGTAAATACGAGAACGAAGGCGGGAAGAGAGCGGCCGGCGACGAGGTAGTCCGCTTTGGTTTTCACCTTGCCGAGGCGACCGAGAGAGACACCAAGCAGCGTGAGAACGATGAGAATAAGTACGATCGCGTAAAGGTTCATGGGTTGGGGACAAGTGTACTGTAACGTCCCGGCAGGTGAGTCGAACTAGTCTTGATCGCCGGATGCGATGAGCCGATCAAGAGATGGCCAGCCCAAGGCGAGTTCCTGGAGGTCGGCTCCGCCAATGTTGATGATCTTGCGTGCGACCTGCACGGCTCCGAGACGCTCGTAGAACGACACGGATGGATTTTGCTCGAGCACCCAGACGAGCATGCTCGTGAATCCCCGGGCTTGCAGAGCAGAGGCTAAGGCAAGACCTAATATTCGGCCTACGCCTTGCCTCTGTCGCTCACGCAGCAGGTAGATGGCGTACAGCTCCGCATCGTAATCGTCGAGTTTTTCCCGAACCTCTCCACCAGCCGCAAAGGCGAATATTCCTGTTTCATCCTCAGCCAAAAAAATGGAGATGCTGTCAGCCAGTATCTGCTCCTGCCAGCTCCGCATCCGGTCCTCTTTGTTCAGGGATGCGAGGAAGGCGTCGGAGACGATACCGGCGTAAGTCGTCTTCCACGTCTCGACTTGTACGTGTGCGATGGAACCTGCGTCTTCGATTTTGGCTTTTCTGATCGTGAGATTCATGGAATTGCTTCCGTACCGGCGGTTGCGCGATGACTGCGAACCGCCGATGTGTGGAGTGAGCGGTGAAGTTCTACCAGACCTTGCAGGCTGGCGCGTGAACCATCGGCTGCCCGGCCTTGCAACTGAAGGCGTGCTGGAAATCGGGCATGTTGGACACTACGCCGTTGATGCGGGCGAAGCCGGGAGAGTGCGGATTGGTGACGGCGCTGACGCGCAGGTTCTCCGGCCGCTCGTTCTCGCAGGCCCATTGTGCCATGCCGACGAAGAAGCGTTGATCCGGAGTGAAACCGTCGGCGTTTGCTAACTGCTGGCCAGCTGTTTGCTTCTTCCATGCAATGTAGGCCAGCAGGGTTCCACCCAGGTCGGCCACATCTTCGCCGCTGGTCAGCTTGGAGTTGATGTGGATGTCGTCGACGATGATGTACTCCGCATATTGATCGCGAATGCAGTTAATGCGATCTTCAAAGCCCTTGGCATCGGCCGGCGTCCACCAGTCGCGGAGATTGGCTTTGGAGTCGAACTGCCGGCCCTCATCGTCAAAGGCGTGGGTGAGTTCGTGACCAATGGTCGCGCCGGTGTTGCCGTAGTTCGGCGCATCGTCCAGCTTCGGATCGTACAGCGGTGGCTGCAGAACGCCTGCAGGAAAGTTGATGTCGTTCATCTGCGGGTTGAAGTAGGCATTGACCGTGGGCGGCGTCATGCCCCACTCCATCAAATCGACTGGTTTGCCGAGTTTGTTCCACTCGCGAGCATCTTCGAATTGGTAGGCGTTCGAGACATTCCCGAAGAAGTCGTCCGGTTTCACTTCGAGCTTCGCATAGTCGCGCCAGTGGTCGGGGTAGCCGATCTTGTTGCGGATGACGTGCAGCTTGCGCAAGGCTTCCTGCTTGGTCTCGGGGCTCATCCAGTCGAGGCTTTCGATCTCGTGCTGCATCGCGGTCTCGATCTGTTCGGTCATCCGCTGCGTCTTCGCCTTGGTGTCAGCGGTGAAAGTACGTTTGACGAACTCCTGCCCGAGCGCCTCGCCTAGGCTGCGGTCGACCCCGCGGGTGCAGGTCTTCCAACGAGGCGGCATGTCGGGGACTCCGCGCAGGGTCTTCGAATAGAAGTCAAAGTTGGCTTGTTCGAAGGGATGCGCGAGAAAAGGAGATGCAGAAGTCAGGAAATGGAAGCGGAGGTAGGCGCACAAGGCCTCGACGGACTCGGTTGTAAGCTGCGCCTGGACGGCCTTGATGAACTCTGGCTGGGAGACGTTGAGCTTGGCGACGCCGGGTGAGCCCTGCACCGCGAAGTAGTGCGGCCAATCGAACGCAGGGGCGATCTGGCCGAGTTCGCCGATCGTCATCATGTGGTACGTGTTGTGCGGATCGCGTCGCTGTACGCGCGTGAGCGATGCCTTGGCTAGCTCGGTTTCGATGCGAAGGATTGCGTCTGCATCGCCTTTCGCGTGGTCGGCGGACTCGCCGCTGAGCGTTAACAGTTGCTGGATATAGGCGACGTATTGCTCGCGCAGCTTTATGCTCTTGGGATCGGTCTTCAGATAGTAGTCGCGATCCGGGAGGCCAAGACCGCCTGCGCCGAGTTCCACAATGATCAGCGATGAGTCCATGGCATCCTGTCCGGTACCGGAGCCGAAGAAAAAGCTGCCGGGATAGACGTGGTGCAATTCGCTGATCGCTGAGACGATCTCCGGCCGCGTCTTCAGCGCGTCGATACGTGCGAGTTCGGGCTGAATCGGCTTCAGACCCAGCGCATCGATGGATGAGGTATTCATGCAGGCCGCGAAGTAGTCGCCTACCTTCTGTTGCACGGGGATGCGGTTCTTCGCCTTAGCGTCGGTCTCGAGAATGCCCCACAGGAACTGCTGATTTTCGTTGCCCAGCTTGGCGTAGACGCTCCAGCCGGACTGGTCGGCAGGGATCGGGTTTTTCTTTTGCCAGCCGCCGCAGGAGAACTTGTAGAAGTCCACGCAGGGGTCTACTGAGCGGTCGAGGCTGGTCACGTCAAGCGAAGGCGAGTACGGCATCGTCTGGATCGGCTGCGGTGCAGGCTGTTGTGCGGGAAGGCAGACGGCAGAAAGACAGAGGACGGTGGACGCAAGAGCGGCCCGAAGCTTCGAAGACATGAGTTCTCCTGTGTGCTTCATCCTACCTGCAAGAGCACCCGTGAGCCACGTGCATTCCGACCTTACAGGCGGGTGTTGCGGGGAAGGTAGACTGTTTGCGGTACTAATGGCAGGCAGTTGAGAAGGCGGAACGATGAGCAGTGTTTGGAAGAGGTGTGCCGGTGCGGCTTTGGCTGCTGCGGTTGGAGCTTCAATAGCGAGTGCAATGGCTGGTGCGCAGACTGCGCCGATCACGTTGAGCGTTGATCTAACGGACGCTCCACGCAAGATTCTTCACGCAACAGAGGTGATGCCGGTAACGGCGGGGCCACTTACGGTTGTGTATCCGAAGTGGATTCCCGGCGAGCATGGCCCAACCGGACCGATCGAAAACATGGCAGGATTTTTTATTACGGCGAATGGCCAGCCGGTGAAATGGGAGCGCGACAAAGTGGATATGTTCGCCTACCACCTGACGGTACCGCAGGGCGTGACAACACTCGAGATGAAGATCGATTTTCTGGCGTCGTCGGCGCTGTCCGGGTTTTCCGCGGGTGGTTCGACGAGCGAGAACCTTGCGCTGCTGAGTTGGAACACGCTGCTGGTCTATCCCGATGGGACGAATGCCAGCGAGGTGATGTTCACGCCTTCGATCACTCTGCCCGCAGGTTGGAAGTTTGGCACCGCACTCGATAAGGACGGCGAATCGGGTCAGAGGATGACCTTCAAGACGGTAAGCCTGGAGGAGTTGGTCGACTCGCCGGTGCTTGCCGGCCGGTACTTCCGCGAGGTAACGCTCGCGCCTGAGATTACGCCGAAGCACTATCTCGACATGGCCGCGGATGGGCCGGAGGAGGTCGAGGTTTCGAAGGAACATATCGCCGAATTCGACCGCCTGGTGCGCGAGAGTGGCGCGCTCTACAAGAGCAGGCACTATGGCTCGTATCACTTTCTCGTGACGCTGAGCGACGAGGTGGCGCACTTTGGCCTCGAGCATCATCAGTCGAGCGATGACCGTGTGGCTCCGAAGACCTTCGTCGACGATCAGCAGTTCACGCTTAACGGACTGCTGCTGCCGCACGAGTTTACCCATAGCTGGAACGGCAAGTATCGCCGGCCCGCGGGATTGGCCACGAGCAACTACCAGAAGCCCATGGAGGGCGATCTGCTTTGGGTGTACGAAGGGCTGACCGAATATCTTGGCGATGTGCTTGCGGCGCGCTGCGGGATATGGACTGCCGAGCAGTACAAGCAGCGACTTTCAACCATCGCCGCAGAGTATGACAATCGCCCTGGCCGCACCTGGCGAAACATCCAGGACACTGCGACCGCAGCGCAGATTCTGTATGCTGCCGGCGGGGGATGGGATAATTGGCGGCTCAGCGTGGACTACTACGACGAGGGCGAACTGATCTGGCTCGACGTCGACACGACGATTCGCAAGATGACCAACGGTAAGAAGTCGCTGAATGATTTTGTGGCGAATTTTTACGGGCAGGGAGGGGATACCGTGCCGAAAGTGGTGCCGTACACGTTCGAAGATGTAGTCGCGGGCTTGAATGGCGTGGTCGTGAATGACTGGGCAACGTTCCTGAGTTCGCGGGTAAATTCGAACGCGTACCAGGCTCCGCTGGGCGGGCTGGAGAATGGCGGTTACAAATTGACCTACTCCGAGAAACCGAATGCCTGGAGCGCAATGGCCAATGCGCAAAGTGGGACCTTCAACTTCTGGTACTCGCTCGGGCTGGACGTGGGTAAGTCAGGTACCGTGTCGGATGTATTGAAGGGCGGCGTGGCAGACAAGGGCGGCTTTGGCCCGGGAATGAAGATCGTTGCGGTCAACGGTCGAGCGTACTCGCCCGACGTGCTGAAGGCGGCGGTGCGCGACGCCAAAGATTCGGGACCAGCGGTCGAGTTGATCGTCGAAAACACCGGCTTCTACAAAGTTATCCGGCTGGACTATCACGGAGGCGAGAGATATCCACAGCTGGAGCGCGTGTCAGGCGTGCCGGACAGGCTGGACGATATCCTGAAACCTGAGGCAAAATAGCCGGCGGTTGAAGGTCAGGCTGCATGAGTGGAAGTATCAGGGGCTGTCGCTTTGGCGAGGCTGCTCTGCTCGGTCAAGAGCAGACGCTTCGCTGCAGCGACGGCCTCGATTTCGCTGTTAATTTCGGCACCCAGCAGAAGCATCAATCCCGTGAGGTAAAACCACGTGAGCAGCACAATAACCGCGCCCAGGCCGCCATAGGTGACGGTGTAGTTGTTGAAGAAATGCACGTAAGCGCGGAGACCCATAGAGGCCAGAATCCAGCCGATGATGCCGACGGCAGAGCCGGGGGTAAGCCAGTGCCAATTACTGGCCTTCACGTCCGGCGCGAAGTAGTAGATAACGGCGAAGAGCAGTGAGAGGAGGATAATCGCGAAGAGCCACGCGAGCCCTCTGACCGCAATCCCCGCAGCAGAGGCAAGAAAGTGGTGATAGATGTGAACGTGACAGATGCGCTCGAAGAAGTCTGCGGCGAGCAGCGAAGCCAGCATAAGAGTGATCAGCACCATAAGGATGATGGTGACGCCGATCGCGGAGAGCCGGGCGGCAATGTAGGAGCGGGTCTCCTTGACTCGATAGACGACATTGAGGCTGTCCTGAATGGCGGAAAAACCAACCGACGCGGACCAGATGGCTGCAACCAGACCGAAGGTCAGCTTGCCGCCTGTAGCGGCGACGGTGGTCTGGTTGAAGGTGTCGAGCACGGTGCCCAGCGCGTCGTGCGGGATGACGATGGCGAGATAACCCAACAGCGTGTAGTAGATCCGTGATGCGGAGCGCGCGGCCATTCCGAGTAGCGATGTCGCGGTAAACAGGCTGGGAAAGAGAGCGAAGATAAAGTAGAAGCCCAGTTCGGCTGCGCGCCCAGCCAGATTGTCATCGAGCAAGGATCGCCAGGTATGTTTTACGATGACACGGACGGGGATGCCTTCGAGGTTCCAGAGCGAACGCAGGGGAAAGCGAGAGACAAAGTCCCAGATGTGCCGCTGCAATTGCGGCGGTGGATGGTCGAGGATGGGATCTTCGGGGGCTATATCGCACCTCCTCTCGACTGTTTCAGCCGACGTCAGGCGTTCTTTGGCTAGGTAGATGCCGGGGACGAGGAGATTGATAGCTGAATGCCCTCGAATCGTATGAAGGTTTAGTGCGTGTGGTGCGTGTCGAGCATCTATCTGTATTGGTGAAATGAATGCGGAGACAGTTATTTAGAAACAGGCCGGTTGCGATGAGAAAAATTGAGCAGCTCTGGCGCCTGGTGCGAGAGAGCCATGAACGACCGATGACCGGGGTGTCCCGGCCGGTGAAGCTGGTAGATCGCGAGACGCTGGGGGTCACCTTCATTGGGCACTCCTCGTTTCTGCTGCAGGTGAACGGGAGAAAGTTGCTGGTCGATCCGGTCTTCTCGAAGCGGCTTATTTTGTTGCGTCGGCAGCGTCGTCCAGGCGTACAGGTGGAAAATTTGCCACCGATTGATATGGTCCTTCTGACTCATGCGCACATGGACCACCTGGATCTGGCGTCATTGCGGCAAGTGGTCCGGGCCACGCGAAGGCTGACGGGCCGGGCCCCCGAAGTGGTGGTGCCGCGCGGCGTGGAGGACCTTGTGGAGAGCACGGGATTCTCGCGCGTGCGCGGGCTGGAGTGGTGGGAGTCGGTCGAGGTGCAGGGGTTGCAGGTGACAATGACGCCGTGCCGTCACTGGGGGGCACGAATGTTTCGCGACGTGCACCGCGGCTACGGGGGCTATGTCGTTGAAGGGGGCGGGCAATCGGTGTATCACTCGGGGGACACGGCTTACTTTGAAGGATTTCGCGAGATTGGGAGACGGTTGCAGCCCGAAGTTGCGCTGCTGCCGATTGGAGCTTATTTTCCCGACAGTTACCGTTCCGTGCACACCAGCCCTGAAGAGGCGGTGCGAGCATTCGTCGAACTCGGTGCCGAGCAGATGGTGCCGATGCACTACGGAACGTTTCGGCTGGGACGCGAGCCGATGGACGAGCCCCTGAAGCGGCTGGAGGCCGAGGCCGCGCGGCTTGGTATTAAAAATCAGATAAAGGTTTTGGAAGAAGGCGAGACCATGCACCTTTCTCCCGTTGCTCGCATCCGATGACGTATGGCTACTACAACGGCAGTAACGGCTACGGCTAGCGGAACGTTTGCGATCGGCGGCGATTTGACCGTCAACCGGTTGGGCTATGGGGCAATGCGGATTACCGGCGACGGAATCTGGGGTGAGCCCAAAGATCGCGAGGGCGCCAAGAAGGTGCTGCGACGCGCTGTCGAACTAGACGTGAACTTTATCGACACCGCCGACTCGTACGGCCCGGAGGTAAGCGAACAGCTAATCGGCGAAGCGCTAACTCCTTATGCCAAAGGCGTCGTGATCGCGACCAAGGCCGGACTTACGCGGCAGGGGCCTAACCAGTGGCTGCCCGTCGGCCGTTGGGAATACCTCGTCCAGGAAGTGGAGATGAGCCTGCGGCGGCTGAAGCTGGAGCGGCTCGACCTATGGCAGTTGCACCGCATCGACCCGAAGGTGCCGGTAGAAGAATCGTTGGGTGCGATCAAGAGACTACAGGAACAGGGAAAGATCCGGCACGTGGGTTTGAGCGAGGTCAAACCGCACGAGATCGAGCAGGCGCGAAAAATAATCGAAATCGTCAGCGTGCAGAACCAATACAACCTCACCGACCGCCGGCATGAGGATGTCGTAGAGTACTGCACAAAAAATAGGCTGGCCTTTATTCCGTGGTTTCCAGTAGCGGCTGGCAAACTGGCACAGCCGGGCGGCAAGCTCGACACCGCGGCAAAGGCACATGGCGCTACGGTCTCGCAGCTCTCTCTCGCGTGGCTGCTGCATCGCTCGCCGGTTATGCTGCCGATCCCCGGAACCTCTTCAGTCGCCCATTTAGAAGAAAATATTGCGGCGGCGGGAGTAAAGCTTTCTGATGCGGAGTGGAAAGAGATTGAGGATGCTGCGAAGTAATAAACCTCTAGAAATTCAAAATGAGTTCAATGGAAAGAGCCGCACAACGCGGCTCTTTTTCTTCTGAGGCCGACAGCTCTTCTGCTTTGCTTCATCTCCGCGTCAGGTTTTAGGCGAAGCGATATCCAAGGGCTTTGCCGTCAACACAGGACTGCGCTCTTCCGGTTCGTTCCACCCCGGCAACTCCTGCGAGCCCGTAATCAGGCGCGCGCCATCGCTGAACGTAAGGTAAGTCCAGGCCCATTGACGGAAGACGGCCAGGCGGTTGCGGAAACCGATCAGAAAGAAGATGTGGACGACCAGCCAGGTCACCCATGCGGGGAAGCCGCTCCAGTGGCCTTTGAAGGGCCATTGGATGTTGGCGACCGCGGCCTTACGGCCGATCGTGGCCATGTCGCCCTTGTCGAAGTAGTGGAACGGCTCGTCTTTGCCGGTGCCATCGCTGCCGAAGCTCACGGCAATGAGCCGGCTGATGCGCTTGGCGGCATACCGTCCCATCTGCATAGCGGGTTGGGCAACGCCGGGAATCTGCCTGCCGTTCTCCTCAACATGCGCAAGGTCGCCACAAATGAAGATTTCGGGGTAACCGGGCGGGTTAAGGTGGCTGTCGACGAAGACGCAGCCTCGCCGGTCGGTCTCGACCCCGAGTAGCTTGCCCAGAGGTGAAGCCTGAACGCCAGCCGCCCATAGCGTAACGACAGCCTCGATGCGTTCGTCGCCCACCATGACGTACCCCGGCCGCACATCACTGACATGGGCGTTGGTACGGAACGTCACACCAAGCTTGTTAAGCTGTTCACCCGCCTTGCGCTGCAGGTCCGGCGGATAAGCGGAGAGGATATTTGGAGAGCCTTCGAGAATGAGGACCTGCGCCATCGATGGATCGATGTGACGGAAGTCTTTTGACATATACAGTTTCGCGATATCGCTGATGGCGCCTGCGAGCTCGACTCCCGTAGGGCCACCACCGACGATGACGAAGTTGAGTGGAGGATGCGTGCCGGTCTCCATCATCTGGCGTTCGGCAAGTTCGAAGGCAAGCAGAACACGGCGACGAATCTCGGTCGCGTCCTCGATGGTCTTGAGCCCGGGAGCCAGTTTGGCCCAGTCGTCCCTGCCGAAGTAGGAGTGGGTCGAGCCGGTGGCGATGATGAGATAGTCGTACTCCAGTTCGACGCCGGTTTTGAGGATAACGCGCCGCTCCGGAAGATCGAAGCCGACAGCCTCATCCATGAGGACATCAATGTTGGGATGGTCGCGCATGAGCGAACGGATCGGCTGCGCAATATCGGCGGGAGAGAGCACTGCGAGCGCCACCTGATAAAGCAAAGGCTGGAAGAGATGATAATTTTTCCGGTCCACGATAGTGATATCGACCGACAGTTTCGCCAGTTCGATGGCCGCGTTGATACCGGCAAAGCCACCGCCGAGGATGACGACCCGATTGCGCCTTGCACCGTTTCGAGTTGCCGCCGCCTCTGCCATCGTTCGGGCTCCCGTTCCATCCTGCCGCAGGTCAACCCCTCACTCGGTCGAACACCGGAAGGATACCTTCAGCTTATCCCTTTTACATCTTCCCTTCTCCATTGCTTCAATTTTGGCCGGGTTCCGCAGTCAGAAGGTCGGTTGGAAGCGCCTAGGGTTGCTTTTCGAGAGTTAGAGAGAGAAAGCCCTGGGTGCCTGTTGCGGCGGCGAGATTCGTCGTCTCGGCGGCTCCCACGAGTTGCTGCGGCGTTATCGTCAGCAGGCCGTTCGCATCGGAGATCAAAGAGTACTGCGTCGAAGCCAAAACCGGCGGGATGGGGCAGCGGCCACGATCCGGACAGGAAAGTTGCCAGGCATCCACCGTCTGATAGACCTGAACGACGGCACCCGCTACAGGATGAGACACTGCATCGGTGACCAGCAAAACGACCGGGTTGAGCGCGCCGCTCGCAGGAACAATCTGACCGGCACCGCTGACCGCAACCAGACGCAGTTCCGACGGACCGACGCCCTGCGTGGTGAAGGTCGCGCATACACTTGTCCAGGCGCAGCCGGATAGAACGGCCTGCGCGCCCGACGCAAGCGGACCCGCCGTCGCCAGAATCGATGCGACTCCCTGAGTGTTGATCTGTGACTGACCCGGTGAGGCGGCAATCGCGCCGGAGATTCTCCGCCAATCGACGAGTACACCTGCGGTCGAGGCGGTATTGTCAGCAACGTTGAGCTGTGGTGTCCACGCGACGGTCGCGCCGGCTGCGACATACTCCACCGGCTGCACTGCGATTGCGGTTCTGACCTGGGTGATCGCCATGAAAGAGGCGACCGCAGTGCCATCGACTCCCGCGGCCTGGAGAGTAATGGACCCCGACGTCTGCGGCGTCACAAGAGTCGATGCGATGCCGTTTGCGTCGGTGTGCAGGGTACAGGTCGCCGCCCGCACGCAGCGAATTGGACACCGCCGGCAGTAACGGTAAACGTTACAGCTTCGCCAACTACCGGGGTAACTCCGTCGCTCTGCAAAACCTGAACCGCGAACGGCACCACGGCTTGTTGCCCGACAATAACTGTGCCCGCCGGCGCAGCCAGTAGACTCAACGTGGTCACCGGTGCTGCATAACTCAGGGCCTGGGTCATCACGGTCGCGCCACGGGTGGAACGGTCTTGTACCGTGACGTCGGCCACCAGAGCAGTACTCACTCCCAACGTATGGAGTGACGGCACCGTGGCAACGATGGTGTTTGCCGTCCAACTGGAAACTGTGGCGGGCACGCCATTGACGAGGACAGCGTTCCCGGTGCGAAATCCCATACCCGTAATCGTAATGGTGCCTCCCGCGCCACTGACCGTGGATGGAGTGAGCGAATCAGCATATAGAACCCGCGCCTTGTAGTTGAAGTCCGGGCGTCCGTCGCCGCGCTTATCGGCGATTGCTATTCGTAACTGTTTTGGTTGCGTAATCGATGTCGTCAGCGTGGTCATCCCGGTAGCCGCTCCGTTGAAGGCCCGGCTCGCACTGGCCACTCCAGGCAGCGATCCCCGCGCATCCGTCGCATTCCAAACGCCGAGGACCGGCATCGCCTTGGCTGTCGTAGCAAATCCCTGTTCATCCGCTGCCGTCACCTCAAGCGTGAGCGAGCGGTTCCCTTTGACGGCAAGCGAAGACCATGCAGTGTGGCCGTACCCGCAGAGAAGTCCCGGCCACCAGCCCGATGCGTCCACCGCGGCCGGCGCAGTCTCTGTTCCGTCCGGTCCGGGGTTACAGGTGCTCGCCGAATCCGAGATATGAAAGTCGATGAAGGCTTGCTGATAGCCGGAGAAGAGTCCCTCGACCAGGGATAGATCGGTGCCCGACGGCTCCACAGTCGCTATGTATGGGCCCACGGCATACTGCCCGGTATACAGCGGATTGATCGGTTCAGTTTCCAAAATGATCAGTTGCCACGAGCCAGGCAGCATCGGCACGCGAGCAAGAGCGAAGAAGCCTTCGTAGAAATTGTTGGGCGTGCCCTGACTCCCCGTCATCGTGGTATCGGGTCCAGTGACGGGATTTCCATTCGACTGCCGGTAGTATGTGCCGGATACAGAGGAAACGGTGTCCCAGTTCTCGGCTTGAGAGGGATTGGTAAACTGCGACCAGCGGCGTCCAACGACGTTCACCCCCTGCATCCCCTGGCCCCCGCTAAAAAACAGCCGTCCCGTAAACTGGCTCGCGTTGAGCAGCGTGTCGGTCTTGCCCGGCGGGGCTTGACCCTGGCCGATGTAATAAAGCTGCGCCAGCGCCGAAAGATCGTCCGGACGCAGGGTGAACGGCTGCGGCATGCACTGATAGGTGTAGGGTCCGCAGATAATATCGATCGGATGCATTACCGGCCAGTGCATCGCCTGGTTGAAGGTTGCTTGCGGGCTCCCGGTAAAGACGTTGTCGTTGGTCTGCGACCAGCCCAGTCCCAGCACGCGGCCGAAGGCTCGCATCAACTGGTATTGCAGCTGCATCTGCTGTGCAGGCGCAGGCCCGGTGCAGCGCCCGTTCAGCACCAGGATGGCGTGCTGGATAACACCAGCAGGAACAATGGAATCGACGCTTTCGGTGACGCCGTTCTGGAGGCAGCTTGTCGGATCGCTCGCACCGTTGCCCAGCAGCAAATCGGTGACAGAGCCGTCGCTGTCGTAGATGACGGCGATCTGCTTGGCGACGTAGTTGCTGCTCTGAACGTCAGCCGGAAGGATAAGCCCGGACGGGCCGAGAAAGGTATTAGTGCCGCTGACGTGCTCATCGAGTGCTCCGCCTCGTGAGAGCACCAGGCTCGATGTGGGAACGTTCCAGACGTTAGCCGCCGCAGCGACGAGAGCGTCCGCAGCAGCGTGACTTACGCTGGAGCTTAAATTCCCCGGGTCGGTGAAGTAGAGCGGCTGATTGGTGTACCAGACCACGGGAAACCCCGCGGTCGTGAAGTACGGCCGTCCTGTGACCCACCGCGGTCCCCCCGCCCATGACGGCGCAACGGAGGCAACCCAGCAAAGGGTGACCGCGAGAACAATTCGCAACGGGCAAGCAAATCGCTGCCAGCAGCGCGACCAGAATCGCACGCACAATCGGGAATCACGGAGCAGCATGCTGCGCCTTCTGCCATGCACTCAACATATCCACGACCGCATCCACCGAAGCCTGCTGCGCCGGGACCGAAGCTTCGTTCGCGCTGACCTTGTTGAAGACCGGCTTGGTCGCAACAAGTCCGCTGATTGAACTTGACGCAATCCCACGCGCCGCGAGCT
This sequence comes from Edaphobacter sp., assembly GCA_025462755.1. Lineage (GTDB taxonomy): Bacteria > Acidobacteriota > Terriglobia > Terriglobales > Acidobacteriaceae > Edaphobacter. The sequence goes on along the minus strand of JAOAPF010000381.1, from coordinate 9,914 downwards.
GCCCGAAGAACTGCGGCTGCGGATCGACCGGCTTCGCTGCGGGCGCCGGCTCGCTCTGGTACGAGACGGCGTGCGACAGCCTCGCCCCCAGCCAGCGGAGATCCACATACGGTAGCTGCGGTGGAGTTGCGGCGTCATCGCCAGCTGCCATCGCCACACCGCCCTGACGAATCGGGATCGCTCCATCAAGTCCACCGATGGGCGAACTCATCCCGGCAGCGCTCGGGGCATGCAGCAGCATCAGCAAACGCTGGCCAACACGATAGCGTTGGTTGTCACCCGCCCAGAGGCCAACCCACTCGCGCAGGATGTAAGGCGTCCCGGCGGTACATCCATGGATGGCCTGGTCTACACGGAATTCAACCTCGACCACACTGGCATTGGGACGGATCGCCAGCACCTGTCCGGCAAAAATGACATCGGCCCTATCCGCCAGTTGGTGAAGGATGTCGACAACCGTCTGGGATTGTGCGTCGGTAACGGCTTGTCCATGGGCGCATGGAGCGATCAGCAGCGCAGCGATTGCCAAGGCGCGCAGCAATAACGATGTTCGCAGAAACCGGCCCATGTCGCTCTCCGTCCTCTCCTTGTCTTTCGTCAGGAGAAGCGCAGCAGAGAGCAGTGTCCGAATCTGGAACACTCAGGCGCGGATGTCGGGCGCCTCTAAATCTCCGGGTAAAAATCGAAGAACGCATCCAGACTCATCTTGAGCTGCGCCTCAATCTGCTCGCGGCTGCCCTCCAGCACATGCATGGTCACATGAGCCTCGTTGCCGTTCTTCAGAGTGATGGGCGCCTCGCCAACCGAGGCGATCTCGTCCGCGGGTAACAGCCTCATTCCATAGACCAAGGTCAGATTTGCCATAATCTCAATTGTTTCACCAAAGGCCGGTTTGCATCTTTTTCCTTCGCCGCGCATTTACACTATAAGGGTTCATATGCCTGAAAACACGACGCGCGACACTGTCATCCTCGGCTCCGGGTGCTCCGGACTTACCGCTGCTATCTACGCTGCACGCTCCAACCTCAAGCCGCTGGTCTTCGAAGGCCACGAGCCGGGCGGACAGCTGTCCATCACCACGCTGGTCGAGAATTTTCCCGGCTGGCCCGAAGGCATCCAGGGTCCCGAACTCATCGAGAACATGAAGAAGCAAGCGGTCCGCTTCGGCGCCGAGCTGCGCATGGCCCATCTCAGCTCCATCGACCTCACCAGGCACCCCTTCGCGCTCAACATCGGCAAAGAAACGATCCACACCCGTACGCTCATCATCGCCTCGGGCGCAAGCGCGCGCTGGCTCAACCTGCCATCGGAGCAGGCGCTCATCGGCCACGGCGTCAGCTCCTGCGCCACCTGCGACGGCTTCTTCTTCTCCGGCAAAGAGATCGCCGTCATCGGCGGCGGCGACTCCGCCATGGAAGAAGCCCTCTTCCTCACGCGCTTCGCCACCAAGGTCACGCTCATCAACCGCAGCGAGAGATTCCGCGCCTCGAAGATCATGCTCGAACGCGCGATGGCCCATCCCAACATCGAGTTCCTCTCCAGCACCACGGTCGAAGAGGTTCTCGGCGTGGAAGAGAAAGACGTCAAGGGTCTGCGGCTCAAAAACATCACCTCCGGCGACGAGCACGTCCTTCCGGTCTCGGCGATGTTCCTCGGCATCGGCCACATCCCCAACGCCACCGCCTTCAAGGGGATGATGGACCTCGACCCCGACGGCTACATCCTCACCAGGAACAACGTCTTCCCTACCCTCAACGGAGAGATCATCCCCGGCGTCTTCGCCTGCGGAGACATCCAGGATCGCCGCTACCGCCAAGCCATCACCGCCGCCGGCTCAGGCTGCATGGCTGCACTTGAAGTAGAAAAGTATCTAGAAGAGCACGGGCGCTAACCCGTCGCGATATTCCTCTGGCCAGCCGATCATCCCGGCTGGCCTTTTTCTTTAATGCTCAAAAAAATAACTCTATTAGCAATCAGGAAGATTGGAGCGCCTACCGTTCTCCGTTCCAACGATAGAGATGTATTCCTGAAAGTCGGCCCAGACCATCGGATTCAACCGCCAAGATCAGCGTTTTGAAGGGGAAATAATTATTTTCTGCACGCTCTTGTTTTTATTACAAATTGTGATATTATTATTGCGATTTGCAATATGAAACTGAGCGACAAAATTCGATATCTACGCGAGGTCGAAGGCAATCTCCGCGGACTCGACCGGGCCATGACTCAGCAGGAGATGGTCCGGGCCATCCAGGAGTCGAACCAACCCAAATCCGGCAGTCGCAAGACCGGAGCGACGATCAGTCAGTCCTATCTCTCGCAGATCGAGAGTGGCGCTCGACCACATCTCACCAACACAACCCGTCTGCTTCTCGCGAAGTTTTTTAAAGTCCACCCTGGCTATCTCGTCGACGATCCGGAGGGCTACAACGCCCAGCTGATGGCCGATATCCACACCCTCGAAGACAAGCTCGACCTCTGGCTTATCAGCGGAGCGGAGCGATTTCGCCGTGATCCCGAGCTTTGTCAGGCGCTCCTGACACTGGCGCAGAACAAAGACTCTCGCCGCTGCCTGCTGCTCCTGGAAGAAGTGCTCAAGACGCCCTCTCTCGCAGATCGTCTGCTGGAGGTCCTGCGCCCCGAAACCGCCAAAGCCCAGTCGCGCGCGCTGACTTCCCCACCTCAACCTGCCACCACGAACCACCGCTCGAAACGTCGCACCCAATGACCATGGACACCTTCTATCTCGTCTGCTTCGGCGTCGGTCTCGTCCTCAGCCTGGTCTCTGTACTCGGAGGCTTCGCGCACCTCCATCTGGGACACCTTCACATCGGTCACTCGGCGCTGGCCCATCACGGCACGGGAGCGCATGGCAGCGCTTCTCGGGGCATCTCAGCCGTCAACGGCTTCACCTTCACTGCCTTCCTCTGCTGGTTCGGCGGAGCGGGCTATTTGTTGCATCGCTACAGCATCTTCGTTGCACCACTTGTTCTTCTCCTATCAGTTGTGAGCGGAGTCTTCGGCGCTGCGCTGTTGTGGGCGATTCTCTTCAAGGTGCTGATCCCACGCGAACGCGTCCTGAGCACCGAAGACACCGAGATGACCGGGGTACTCGCCAAAGTCAGCGACAGCATCCGCAGCAGCGACGGCATCGGTGAAATTCTCTTCGTCCAGACAGGAGCTCGGCGCAGCTCCGCTGCCCGCAGCGATGATGGCCGCAGCATCGAACGCGGCACCGAAGTCGTTGTGATTCGTTATGAACGCGGCATCGCTTATGTCCGGCCATGGGCCGAGTTGGAAGGTGACCCTATGAACGGTCTGCCCGACCGCCCCTGACGGGTTGATAAAGATCGCTCAAGGCGGCCTCACTTGCCGAGGCATTCCCCCGCCACTTACCCATTGCGGCAAGCACCTCACACGCCCTCCAGTCCGTCTCGGACAAAGGAACGATATGCCGAACTCGGTCATCATCATTGTTGGTCTGGTAGTTCTCGCCACCCTCTTCCTGGCCACCCTCCTGGCCAAGATGTTTCGCAAAGCCGGCCCTAACGAGGCCATCATCGTCTACGGTTTTCGAGGCCCTCGCGTTATCAAGGGCGGCGGCGCTGTTATCTTTCCCGTCGTTGAAAACTCTCGCCAGCTCTCGCTCGAACTTATGAGCTTCGACGTCGCCCCGCAGCAGGACCTTTATACCAAGCAGGGCGTCGCCGTAACTGTCGAAGCCGTCGCACAAATCAAAGTCCGCTCGGATAAGGAGTCCATCCTTACCGCCGCCGAACAGTTCCTCACCAAATCGCCCGACCAGCGCGAAGGCCTCATCCGTCTCGTCATGGAAGGGCACCTGCGCGGCATCATCGGCCAGCTTACCGTCGAACAGATCGTCAAAGAGCCCGAGATGGTTGCCGAGCGCATGCGTTCCACCTGCATGAACGACATGAGCAAGATGGGACTCGAAGTCATCTCATTCACTATCCGCGAGGTCCGCGACAAGAACGAGTACATCACCAACATGGGCCGCCCCGATGTTGCCCGCATCAAACGCGACGCCGAGATCGCCGCCGCCGAAGCGGAACGCGACACCGCCATTCGCCGCGCCATCGCACTTCGCGAAGCCGCCGTCGCCAAGGCCTCCGCCGATCAGGAGCGTGTCCTCGCCGAGACACTCTCGCTCGCCAAACAAGCCGAAGCCCAGCGCGACCTCGACATTCAGAAGGCGCAGTTCACTGAATCTGCACGCCGTCAGGAGGCCCAAGCCGACAAAGCCTACGAACTCCAGACCAACGTCATGCAGCAGAAGGTCATCCTCGAACAGGTTAAGGTCCAACAGATCGAGAAGCAGGAGCAGATCAAAGTGCAGGAGTCCGAAATCCTCCGCCACGAGAAGGAGCTCATCGCCACCATCCTCAAAGGCTCCGAGATCGAGCGTCAGCGCATCGAAAACATCGCCAACGCCGAGAAGTCCCGCATCACCATGGAAGCCGAAGGCCGCGCCGCAGCCACCAAACTGCAGGGCGAAGCCGAAGCCAACATCATCTTCCAGAAGGGCGAAGCCGAAGCCAAAGCGATGAACGTGAAGGCCGAGGCGTATCAGGAATGGACGCAGGCCGCCGTCGTAGACAAGCTCATCACCAACATGGCCGATGTTGTCCGCGCCATGGCCGAGCCGCTGAGCAAGGTCGACAAGATCACCATTGTCTCCACCGGCAACGATGGAACGACGGGAGCCAGCAAGATCACAGGCGAGATGACGAAGATCGCCGCACAGGTCCCTGCGCTCTTCGAAGCCCTCTCCGGCATGAACCTTCACGACCTCATGGCCAACGTGAAAGCAATGAAGCCTCGCGAAAACGGCGAAGCCCACTCTGGCTGACTCTTCCGGGTTCACCGAAGATCTCACATTTGGTGAGCCGGGTTTCTCTCAACGCAGTTTTTGAAATCGAGAAGACACAATGTTCACCCTTATCGTCGTCCCAACCATCCTCATCCTCATCGCAGTCTTGCTTGTTCTCCGCCTTATCTTCCGGCCGCTCTGGAACCCTTACCGCCTCAATCGCCCTTACTTCGGCCCTTACGGGTACTACGGATACGGGAACGGCTACAGACGGCATCGTTTCCCCGGCGGCGGATTTCTGATCATTCTGCTGCTCATTGTTCTCGACCGCATCTTCGGGCGCCGTTGGTAACTCTGATGCCAACTCCCCGTCCCAACCCAGTGTCTTCCTGGAAAGGAGATTTACCATGGCACTACTCGAACGTGTAGGAACCCTCTTACGAGCCAACCTCAACGACCTCATCGCGAAGGCCGAAGATCCCGAAAAGTTGGCAAGACAGCTGGTGCTCGATATGGAGAACCAGCTGCTTCAAGTCAAAACACAGGTCGCGATCGCCATCGCCGACCAGCACCTTCTGCACAAAAAGAAGAAGGAACATGAGGACGCCATGCAAGAGTGGCATCGTAAGGCCGAACTCGCCGTCAACCGTCAGCAGGACGATCTTGCCCGCGCGGCACTTGCGCGCAGCCTGAGTCATCAAAATCTGGCCAACAGCTTCACACAGCAGTTAGAAGACCAGACCGCCGAAGCAGAAACCCTCCGCAGTGCCTTCGCGAAACTACAGCAGAAGCTGCAGGAGACTCAATCCATTTGCGAGATGCTCATAGCGCAACATCGTCGAGCACGCGTCGCCGGCAAAGCTAACACTGCCAGAGCAATTGCAGGGGCACAACAGAAAACCAGCACGCTGAACAGTCTTCGCTCCAGCATTCTGCAGCACGAGTCTGCCAACGCCGCCGCACACAGCATCCTGGAAGACGACAGCCTCGAGGACAGGTTCGCAGCAATCGATCGGGAGGAACGAGTGGAACGCCTGCTTGAAGACCTGAAGAGCCAGCAACCGCGTCTAGCCTGAACGCGCGGCGTTGCCGACCGTAATCAACCGGCGAGTTTTAGCTGTGCTCTTAACAGGTCATCGACATCGCCGATCTTTTCATTGAGCAGATTCAGCTTGTTCGACAATCGTTGAATCTCCGACTCCGCGCGAAGATTCACGTCGTAGTCCAGCTCGCCACGCACGCGATCCTTCGTGTCCTGGCGATTCTGACTCATCATGATCACCGGAGCCTGGATGGCCGCGAGCATCGATAAAAACAGGTTCAACAGAATAAACGGATACGGATCCCAAGCTCTTCCCTTCAGCACAATGTTCGTCGTCGTGTAGAGCAGGAGCACGGCGCCAAACAGAATAATGAACGTCCAAGAGCCGCCGAACCGCGCTACAGAGTCGGCTACCCCGTCTCCAAAGCTCATCTCCTCTTCAATCACATCGTTTGAATTGCGGCTGGCGCGAACTCGCACCAACTGTTGCGAAGCATGAAACTGCCGGCTCACAACCGTCAGCATATCCATTCCCGCCATCGGCTTCCGTTGAAGCAGAACCGCAATATCATCACGGCTCACTTCGAGACATACCGTCTCTTCCATCGCAAGTGCGGTAGTCTGGTGCGGGGTATCTTCAAGCATTGAGGCAAAGCCAAAGAAGTCGCCACGGCTGGGCTCATCCACCAGCACCTCCTGATGGTCCTGGTCCACAGTCGTCACCCGCACGACACCAGAGATCATCACGTAGGCATGTTTGCCCGGCTCGCCGAGCTTATAGATCCGCTGCCGTGCAGCAAACTTTTTGATCTCGACCTGCGCCGCCAGCACGGCCATCTCATCGTCGTCGAGCAGAGCAAAGAGTGGAATCTGTCGCAGGTCTTCCGCTTTACAAGTCATTATTCACCTCAATTTGATCGTTGAGCTATTGTGCACGGTGCGCGTCGCATTTGGCACACCTTGTTTTCCTGCTCAATATTAAAAGGAAAAGACAAGCAGTGCCTGCTAAAGGGCCAGTAATCCTTAGCCGTCTGCAGCCTCGCCTATCCTGCCAGCGGCAATCTCAGATCAGCCTTGCACCCAGTATGCCCGTCGGTTCGATTGGCCAACTGGACTGACCCTCGATGAGCCTGCGCGATCTGCTGCGCAAGGACAAGGCCGATTCCAGTGCCACCCGGCTTGGTTGTATAAAACGGTACGAACAGGTTGCCGGCATTGGTCAGTCCGGGCCCGTTGTCGAGGATCGCGATGACGACCTCCGCGCCGGTAGTCTGCCATGAGATATCGACGTGCGCCTCATTTCCATCGATCGCATCCGGACTCAAGGCAGCGTCCGCCGCATTGCGCACCAGGTTGATCAGCGCCTGTTCGATATGATCCCCATCGATTTGCAACACAACATCCGTCGCAGGTGTCACGGTCACAGCAACACGCCTCTCCAATTGCGCAACGCGTTCCACCAAACCCGCCAGCGACACCTCACCCAGTTTCGGCGCGGGCAAACCCATCAATTGTCGATAAGCCTGCAAGAAACGATTCAACGACTCCGACCGATTCTCAATAACTTCAAGTCCGCGTTCAAAGTCGCCCTTCTCGCCGGATACTTCGCTCAGAGCAGCAAGCCGCCCCCGCAGGCTGCCCGCAATCGACTTGATTGGCGTCAAGGAATTGTTAATTTCGTGCCCGAGCACGCGAATTAATCTTTCCCACGCAAGTCTTTCCTCTTCTCGCAACGCGGCGCTCACATCCGACAGCACTAGGAGTGTATGGGGAATGCCACGCAACCGAAAGGTCGTCCGCTTCACCACCCATCGGACCGGTTGCGGGCCCCTGCCCAATGAGATGACGTCGTCGTCTCCCACATGTAACAGTTCCCCAAGCTTCAACTGTGTCGCAGAGTACCCCAACGCAGTTTGTACGCGCAGCCCAAACGCCCGTTCGCTCGCAGCATTCAACAACCTCAACCTGCCTTCAGGGTCGAATGCCAGCACCGGCGACTGCATCGAACGCATCACCCGCTCGACCAGAGCCATAGCTTCCAAGGCACCCGAACGCCGTCCCTGCAAGGTGGACGCCAGTCGATTTACCTCAAGCGCCAGATCACCGAGCGCGTCACTCCTCTGTCCTCCACGAGCGCGAAAGGAGTAGTCATCCTCACGTAGCGCAGCCACCACATTCGCCAAGGTCTGCAGTGGTCGAACGATCTGCTCCATCAGAATAGAGACGGCGAACGCCCACCCTAGCACCAAAGCCAGCAAAATAAAGCATTGCTCCAGCGGGTCGACCGAATACTGCCGCAACAAAAGCCAACACAGGAACGCCATCGGCAGGCCCAGCAGGTACAGCCACAGTCGCAGCCGTCGCTCGAAGCTCAGTCGCCGTCCCGACCTTCCCAGCGGGACACGGGTAAGCCGCGGGCTGCCATCTGGTATCGTTCCGTCCGGTTCTTCAGAGCCCATATTTTTCGATGCGACGATACAGCGCTCCCCGGCTTAATCCAAGCGCATCCGCCGCATGGCTCACATTACCATTCGCACGGGCCAAGGCCTTGCGAATCAAAATTGCCTCGACCGCCTCCAGACTCATGTCATCCATGCTCTGCGCCGCACCCCGTTGTGCGTTTAATCCAAGATTTGCAGCTTCGATTCTCTCCCCTCGCGCCATCAGAACGGCACGCTCGATCGTGTGGTCCAACTCTCGCACGTTGCCGGGCCACCCATAGTGCAGCATCATCTGGAGCGCCGCGGGTTCCAAACCCTGTATCGTCCTGCGATAGCGCGCCGCATAGCGTGCGAGAAAATGTGCCGCCAGCGCCGGAATGTCCTCACGCCGTTCGCGCAACGGAGGCAGGTTGATCTCGACCGTGTTCAGACGGAATAACAGATCTTCGCGGAAGCGCCCAGCCAAGCACTCAGACCTCAGATCCGCGTTGGTCGCGGAGAGCATTCGTACATTCACTTTCTGCGTCTTCGAAGAGCCCACACGCTCCAATTCGCCCGTCTCCAGAACACGCAGCAACTTCGCCTGCTGCCGCACCGGTATGTTCGCAATCTCATCCAGAAAGAGCGTGCCGCCATTCGCCAACTCGAAGCGTCCGATGCGGTCTGTGTGCGCATCCGTAAAAGCGCCTTTCACGTGTCCGAACAATTCGCTCTCGAAGGTCCCCTCAGGGAGTGCCCCCGTATTCACGGTAACCAGTGTTCGCTCCGCCCGATTCGATAAGCGGTGTAGCGTCTGCGCCACAACCTCCTTACCCGTGCCGTGCTCTCCCGTGATCAACACATTTGCATCCGACGGCCCCACCCTCGCCATCGTTTCGAGCACAGGCCGCATCGCCGGAGCGGAAGCGATAAAGTCTGGTGCACCCGGGGCGCGCAGGATGCGATTCTCCGCCTCCAGCCACTGTGTTCTTTTCTGGCTGCGGTGCAGTTCCATCTGGGTTCGCAGAATGCTGAGCAGCCGCGCGTTCTCCCATGGCTTCTGGATAAAATCTCCCGCGCCGCGCCGCATCGCCTCTACGGCGAGGTCGATATTGCCCCAGGCGGTCATCACCACGATGGGCAGTTGACCATCTATCTCCTTGACCCGCGTTACCAGTTCTAGCCCCTCCTGACCTGAGGTTGTATCGCGCGTGTAATTGAGATCGATCAAGAGGCCATCGAAGCTCTCATGGGCCAATGCCTCTAGCACCAGCGCAGGCATTCGCACCATCTCCAGCTGATAGCCTTCAGGCTTCAACAACAAACGCAGAGCCTCGAGGATATGCGGCTGGTCATCCGCGATCAGAAGTTTGCACGGCGCCTCCGCATCCGCCGCAGCTAATGCGTCTTTATCGATCCTCTCCGCCAACATGTTGCCCTGCTTCCCATGCTACTTGCACTAGGGTGCATTACCCGTCTTCGCCGATTCTATCGAAATTGAGTTCGCCTCCAGCGTAGACCCAACCGACCGATCCAACTCGATCTTCGCCTTCTGATGCGCCGTCATCGCCGCAACCAGCATAGACTCTGCCACTGCCAGGTCGCGTTGCGCAGTCAAGGTCTG
>JAOAPF010000370.1 GCA_025462755.1 Edaphobacter sp. | reverse complement strand
TCATCAAATCGCGCAGCTTCGACGATGCACTGGCAATCGCGAACAACACCGAGTACGGTCTGACGGGGGCGCTCTACACAAGCTCACGCGAGAAGATCGACCGCGCCCGCGACGAGTTCCACGTCGGAAATCTCTACTTCAACCGCAAGTGCACCGGCGCCATGGTCGGGGCCCATCCCTTCGGCGGCTTCAACATGAGCGGAACCGACTCAAAGGCCGGTGGCCCGGACTATCTCATGCTGTTCACCCAGGCCAAGAGCATCGCCGAAAAGATCGGCTACGCCGGCCCCGCTGCAGAGAAGCAGTCCGACCAGATGGGCATGTAAATGACAGATCCTCAAGCCGTCTTCATCTGGATCAGATGTCCGGCCTTCGCCGCAGCCTCAGCCAGAGCGCGATGGTGGATTGTGAAGAGCGCCAGTTCTAGCCGATCGGATACCCCGGTCTTGTCGTAGATGCTTCGGAGATAGTTCTTGATAACCTGCTCTTTCGTGTTGAGCTGGGTCGCGATGTCCTTGTTCTTGCAGCCCTGAACGATCAATGCCACAATCTGCATCTCCTTCGGGGTCAGCCGGTCGCGAACCCGCGAGCCAACGCTGTCTGCCGACTGCATGGTGGTCACGTTAGACCGCTGCACAAAGCGCTGCCCCTGAGCGACACGGCGAATGCAATCCACCAGCACCGTTCCCGGGACGTTCCGGCAGAGAACGCCGTCAAAGAGCGCAGCCAGATCCTCCGAAACCTGTTCAGCATTTTCAGACACAAGCACGATGCGGCTTCCCGCGGACCGGACCCGCGCCAGAAGGTCCCTGAGATCCAGACGCAAACTGGACGAGACCAGAAGTACCGAGCCGCGCAGCGCGTCAATGGCGGCGAACAGCTTCTCCCCATCCTCGCACTGCGCTGCAATGCGCATGTCGTCCTCCAGCGCCAGAACCCGTGCCGCGCCCGCGCGAAAGATCGCCTGATTGTCAGCAAGAATAATTCGATTCATTGGGTATCTTCATCTCCTGCCGGGATATAACGGCCCGCAATCCCCTTATCGGTGAATTGCGGCGGAGAACAGGCATTGTCTACAATTCGGACAAATCCGCCTCCGAAGGCCACCCCAACGGCGGAACTACCTCATAGTACACGATATGTTTCTGAACCCTGGGGAAGTCGACCACTATCCAATGATACGTGGGGTGCATCGTATTTGTCGTCACGAAGTATAAAAGATCGCCTGAGCAAGTATAAAAATAGATATGCCTAAGCCTATTTTGCTAGCCATCGACGACGACACCAGCGTACTGGAGGCAGTAGTCCAGGACCTTCGCCGCCACTACGGTCAGGAGTACCGCATCGTCCGTGCCGCCTCTGGCGCTGCCGCGCTGGACATCTGCCGCCAGCTTCATGAGCGCAAGGACACGGTCGCTCTCTTCCTCTCCGACCAGCGCATGCCCGGAATGACCGGAGTCGACTTCCTCCAGCAGGCCCTGACCATCTACCCCGACGCCAAACGCGTCCTTCTCACCGCCTACGCCGACACCGAAGCCGCGATCCGCGCCATCAACTCCGCCAAGATCCACTACTACCTCAATAAACCCTGGGACCCGCCCGAAGAGAAGCTCTACCCCGTGCTCGACGACCTGCTGGAAACCTGGAAGCAGGGCTATAAGCCTCCCTACGAAGGGATCATCGTCGTCGGCACACGCTGGTCCCCCGCCGATCACAACGTCCGCGAATTCCTCTCCCGCAACCGCGTTCCTTACAAGTGGCTCAGTCCCGAACAGCACCCTGAAGCCGTTGACCTCCTCAAAGAGCGTGGCCTGGACGACTCCAAGCTCCCCATCGTTATCTTCGGAGACGGCACCTCGCTCGTCCAGCCCACTTCCAGCGATCTCGCCACCAAGCTGGGAATGCCGCGCCAGGCCCAGCAGAAGTTTTATGACATCGTCGTCGTGGGCGCAGGTCCCGCGGGCCTCGCTGCAGGCGTCTACGCCGCCTCCGAGGGCCTCGACACGCTCATCGTCGAAGGCGAGGCCATAGGCGGGCAGGCCGGCTCCAGTTCCAGAATCGAAAACTACCTCGGCTTCCCGCGTGGTCTCAGCGGGGCCGATCTCGCAGACCGCGCCTACGTTCAGGCTCAGCGCCTTGGAGCCGAGTTTCTCGCCCAGCAGGTTACCTGCATCCGCCGCGACAACCAGTACCAGATCGTCCAGATGGTCGACGGGCGCGAGGTCACCTGCCACGTATGTCTCATCGCCACCGGCGTCTCCTATTGCAAGCTCGACATCCCGGGCGCCGAACAACTCACCGGCTCCGGAGTCTATTACGGAGCCGCGCTCGCCGAGGCCAAATCCTGCGCCGACGAGATCGTCTACATCGTAGGCGGCGCCAACTCCGCCGGCCAGGCCGCGATGCACTTCTCCCGCTACGCCGGCAAGGTCCACATGCTCGTCCGCGGCGACTCGCTCACCCGGAGCATGTCGAAATACCTCATCGACCAGATCGCGGCCACGCCGAACATCACCGTCGAGACCGGCACCGAGATCGCCTCCATGAGCGGCAACGGCCACCTCGAGTGCCTCACCCTCAAAACCCCTAACGGCGAAGAGAGGCGCCCCGTCACCTCCGTCTTCATCTTCATCGGAGCCGCTCCCAAGACCGATTGGTTGCCCAAAGACATCGCGCTCGACAGCAAGGGCTTCATTCTCGCCGGACCAGACCTGAAGGTCCAGTCCCCGAAGTCATGGCCTCTCGATCGCGACCCTTACCTTCTGGAGACCAGTGTTCCCGGCATCTTTGTCGCCGGCGACGTTCGCTTCAACTCCGTAAAACGATGCGCCTCCGCGGTAGGCGAAGGCTCCATCGCAATCCAGTTTGTACACCAGTATTTAGCAACACTTTGAAAGGCAACTGAACCAATAACCCCATGAGTGAACAATCTCAGGTCGTCCAGAACAAGGTCATCGAAACAATAACTCCAGAACTGTTTGCGGAGCTTCGCAAGGTTCCCATCCTCTCGTCACTAACCGACGATGAACTGCATTGCGTCGAAGGTGTGGGAGAGATCCACCTCGGCAAGGACGAGTTTCTTGTCCACCAGGGGGAGGCCGCGCACTTTTTCTGGATACTGCTCGAGGGCGAGATTCGCGTATTCCAGTCGCAATCCGAGGGACACGAGGGCACGATCTACAAGATCGAGAGCGGGAACGCCTTCGGCGAAGTACCGCTTCTGGCAAATATTCCAAACGGCGTGAATCTCCAGACAACGATGCCGAGCCGTCTGCTGCAACTCGACGAGGAGCAGTTCTGGAGCCTGATGACCAGTTGCCCGCAGGTCCGCAAGGCCATCCTGGCCAACATGGCGCAACGTTTCCAGAAGATGCAGAGCATGACCGTGCAGCAGGAAAAAATGGTGTCGCTGGGAACACTCGCCGCAGGCCTCATGCATGAGTTGAACAACCCAGGCGCCGCTGCCCGCCGAGCCGCGCAACAGTTGCGAGAGAACCTGATGCGAATGCACGAGCTATCTCTCAAGTTCAAAGAATGTGATCTGACCAAGGAACAGAGACACTGCATGATTGATCTTCAGGCGCAGGCTCTCGCAGTCAAACAGCCGCTGAGGATGAACTCGCTGGAACAAAGCGATGCCGAAGAGGCCCTGGCCGAGTGGATGGAATCGAACAACATTGAAAACGCGTGGAAGATGGCCCCGACGCTGGTCTCGATCGGCATGGACGCCAAGGAACTGGAGTGCGCCCGCAACGAATTCGATGGGCCTCTGCTGTCCGAGGCGCTCAGTTGGCTGGAGGCCATGGTCTCCAGCATGCAACTGGTCGGCACCATCGAAGAGAGCATCGGCCGCGTCACCGACCTGGTCCGCGCCGTCAAATCCTACGCCTACGAAGGCAAAGGCCTGAAGCAGTCGATCGACATCAACGACAGCATTCACGCCACCATGATTATCCTCGCGCACAAGCTGCGGGAAAAAGAGATTGTGGTCGAGAAGAATTTCGCCCCCGACCTTCCACCACTGCACAGCGAATGCACCGGCCTGAACCAGATCTGGACCAATCTGATCGACAATGCGATTGACGCAGTTCCGCAGCACGGACACGTCCGCGTACGTACCTGGGCGGAGAAGAAGGCTGGCAACCCAGACGATACGCAAGCCGATCTCTGCATCAGCGTGAGCGACAACGGAGTCGGCATCCCTCTCGAAAGCCAGCCGCTGATCTTCGACCCCTTCTACACCACCAAGCCCGTGGGCGTCGGCACAGGCATTGGCCTGGGCATCGTCCAGCGCATCGTCGAACAGTATGGCGGCATCATCCGCTTCACCTCAGAACCTGGCAACACGGAGTTCGTCGTACGCCTGCCAAGCGATCACGCAAAAGATTAGCCTTCTATCGCCGCTGACAGGCGGTTCATCCCGCTTCCCGGACATCGTATGATGGGCGCCAGGAGACCCCAGTGAGCTTGACCCCTTTTCATATCGCCTTCCCGGTCGACGACCTCGACGCCGCCCGCACTTTTTACGGAACGACCCTTGGTTGTCCGGAGGGCCGCAGCTCCGCGCAGTGGATCGACTTCGATCTCTTCGGCCATCAAATCGTCGCGCATCTAAAGCCTACTTCCACCAACGGCAAAGCCCACCACAATCCGGTCGACGGCCACGATGTCCCCGTCCCTCACTTCGGCGTCGTGCTTCCCATGAAGGACTGGGAGTCGCTGGCCGAGCGCCTTCGCCGGGCAGGCATAGCCTTCGTCATCGAACCCTATATCCGCTTCAAGGGCGAAGCAGGCGAGCAGGCAACCATGTTCTTCCTCGATCCCGCAGGCAACGCACTCGAGTTCAAGGCATTCGCCGACATCGGCCAGCTCTTCGCCAAATAACGGCGAGATCAACCTTCCTGCAGAGCCGGAACTCGCCTTGCTCTAAATCTCAATCCAAGACGTAAGATAAACGCTTTACTACATCGTTTTCGCTGAGTTAAACTTCATGGCGGCCTGCAATCTGCACTTTTGCCGGTCACGACGAACCGGACAGTTCGTCGCAATAATACACATGAATCCGTCACCTTGTTGCATGCAACCTTGAGGGAGCATTGATGTCATCTTTTAAGCTGTTCTACGCCTTCGCGATCTCATCCATCGTCGGTGTCATGGCTTCGGCCCCTCTCGGTTGCATTCCGGCACACGCTCAGACCAAACCGGATTCCTCGAAGATGCCATGGATGAACAAGGCTCTCTCGCCGGACGAGCGCGCCGACGTGGTCCTCGGCCAGATGACCCTCGATGAAAAAATGCAGATGGTCCATGGAGCCGGCTGGGGCGTCCTCCGTGCCGGCGCTCCGGTTCCTGCCCGATCGAACTTCGGCGCAGGCTTTATGGCCGGCATCGACCGCCTCGGCATCCCCGACATCAATCTCGCCGACTCCGCGGTAGGCATCCGCATGGCCGCCTACCAGGGCCGTTATGCGACCCTTCTCCCGTCGACCCTCGGCGCCGCCTCAAGCTGGAACCCCGACGCCGCCTTCCTCTACGGCTCAGTCATCGGACGCGAACTGCGCGCGCACGGTTTCAACATGTCCATCGGTGGCGGAGTGAACATCACCCGCGACCCCCGCAACGGCCGCAACTTCGAATACGCCGGCGAAGATCCCCTGCTCGCCGGCACCATGACCGGCATGCTCGAAAAAGGCGTCCTCTCCGAGCATGTGATGAACGACATCAAGCACTACGCCCTCAACGACCAGGAGACCGGGCGCAACGTCGTCAACGTTCTGCTCGACCAAAAAGCGATGCGTGAGTCGGACCTGCTCGCCTTCGAGATCGCCATCGCCATCGCCGACCCATCAGGCGTCATGTGCTCGTACAACCTGGTCGAGAGCCACTACACCTGCGAGAACGACTATCTCCTCAACCAGGTCCTCAAGAAAGACTTCAAGTTCAAGGGCTTTGTGCTCTCCGATTGGGGAGCGACCCACAGCACCGTCAACTCCGCCCTCAGCGGACTCGACCAGGACATGCCCGGCGACGACAATTACTTCAGCGAGCCCCTCAAGAAGGCCGTGCAGGATGGCCAGGTTCCCGAGGCGCGGCTCAACGACATGGTCCATCGCATCCTCCGCAGCATGTTCGCCGCCGGTGTCGTCGACGATCCTCCCGTCCGCGCCGTAGTCGATCCCTTTCGCGGACGCGACGACGCCCAGCACATCGCCGAAGAGAGCATCGTCCTCCTGAAAAACTCCGGAGGCATTCTTCCTTTGAAGGCGGCCGTCTCTTCCATTGCGCTCATAGGATCACACGCGGACGTAGGTGTCCTCTCCGGCGGCGGTTCCGCACAGGTCGATCCCCCCGGCGGCAATGCGGCCAATCCTCAACCAGGCGGATCCAACTGGGGCGAGGTAGTCTACTTCCCTTCTTCTCCGCTGAAGAACATTCAGGCCAAGTCTCCGCAAGCCTCCGTCAAATACGCCGACGGCAAAGACACCGCCGCAGCCGTGCAGCTGGCGAAGGCTTCCACCGTGGCCATTGTCTTTGTGAACCAGCCCATGTACGAGAGCGTGGACGCCGTGACCCTCTCACTGCCTAAAAATCAGGATGCCCTGGTCGAAGCCGTGGCCTCGGCCAACCCCAACACCATCGTCGTGCTTGAGACTGGCGGCCCTGTCAGCATGCCGTGGATTCAGCACGTCAAAGGTGTCCTCGAAATATGGTACCCCGGCATCGGCGGAGCCCAGGCTCTCGCGAACATCCTCTTTGGCGAGGTCAACCCCTCCGCCAAACTCCCCGTCACCTTCGCCAAAGATGACGCGCAACTGCCACATCCCGTAGTCTCCGGTCTGGAAGGCGTCCCTGCCAGCGCACCGAGCCGTGAGCACAAAGTGAAACCCTTCGACCTCACCTACACCGAGGGAGCCAAAGTCGGTTACAAATGGTTCGAGGCAACCAAGGCCCAGCCGCTCTTCCCCTTCGGCTTCGGCTTGTCCTACACCACCTACGCCTACTCCGGCCTCACCGTCGACGACGCCAACCGCACCGTCCACTTCACCGTTCGCAACACCGGCGCATGCGAAGGAACCGAGATCGCCGAGGTCTACGTTGCCCTGCCCTCCGCAGCCAAAGAAAACTACAAACGCCTCGCAGCATGGCAGCGCGTGAAGCTGGCTCCGGGCCAATCCAGGGAAGTAACTCTCCCCCTGCATCCGCTTACTCTCACCGTCTTCAACACCGACCAGAACGGCTGGCAGTTACTTCCGGGCGACTACAACGTAACGGCAGGCCCGTCCTCAAGCGACACTCCACTTAAGGCAACGCTCCACGTTTATCCCTGACGCACCCGTCCCAATTTCAAGCGCAACACCCGATGCTAGTGTTCTGTCTCTAAATCTGTCGACATATTTTGTCATCCCAACCGGAGCGCAGCGGAGTGGAGAGCCTGCCCTGAGCGAAGTCGAATGGGGATCTGCTGTTTGTGTCGGCCGGCAATTATGCGACGAGTCGCGATTATGTCGCCAATCGCAGAGACGCCACACCAGATCGCCATGCGAGAATAGCTAGAGGCTCAGGCCGTACCAAACCTATGCCTCCCCGACTCATCATCAACGCGGACGACTTCGGCCTCACTCCAGGCGTCAACCGCGCCGTCGCGGAGCTTCACCAGGCCAAAGCCCTCACCTCCGCCACTCTGATGGCCACCGGCGCCGCCTTCGAGGACGCAGTCGCCATCGCCCACGCCAATCCAACTCTCGGCGTAGGCTGCCACATTCTCCTCACCGACGGAACTCCCGTCTCTCCCCCGAAAAGCATCCCCACCCTCATCGGCCCCGACGGCAAAAACTTTCGTCCCTCGCTCATCGATTTCATCCAGGCGCTCCTGCGCGGCTCCATCCGCGAAGAAGAAATTGAGCGCGAAGCCACCGCCCAGGTGCAGAAGCTCCAGTGTGCCGGCATCAGCGTCACTCATCTCGACACCCACAAGCACACCCACCTCTTCCCCGCCGTAGCCCGTCCACTTCTACGCATCGCCGAACGCTGCTCCGTCCACGCCATTCGTCACCCCTTCGAACAGGCATGGAGTCTCGCTCTCGGCCACGGCAACCGCATTCGCCGTCTTCAAGTCAAACTACTCGGCCGTCTCAAAACCCACTTCAAACACCAAATCCGCGAAGCCCACGTCCTCACCACCGACGGAACCATCGGCATCTCCGCCACCGGCAACCTCTACGGCGAAACCCTCCACCAGATCCTTCAATCCATGCCCGCCGAGGGCGTCTTCGAACTCTGCTGCCATCCCGGCTACAACGACAGCGATCTCGACCGCATCACCACCCGCCTCCGCGCCCATCGCGACATCGAGCGCAACGCGCTCCTCACCGAACTGCCCGCAATCGCCCTGCATCCAAATGCGCCGCAGCTCATCAACTTTGGGAACCTCAGTGCATACGTCGCTCCGCGCAAGCCCGGCTAGTTCATTCCCCAAGCAAAGCAGGAACGAGTCTAATAGGATCGCGACACCGTCCAACAAACCAAACCCGAACGCGAGCCAAAGAACACGCGAGCCGGAGAACCACAGGAAGTCTATGAAGATCGGCATCACCTGTTATCCCACCTACGGCGGCAGCGGCGTCGTCGCCACCGAACTCGGCATCGAACTAGCCGCCCGCGGCCACGACATCCATTTCATCACCTACTCGCAGCCCTTCCGCCTCACCGGCCGCGAAGCCAACATCCACTTCCACGAGGTCGCCGTCTCGAACTACCCACTCTTCGAACACCCACCCTACGACCTCGCCCTCGCCACTCGCATGGCCGAAGTCGCCGAATTCTACTCGCTCGATCTCCTCCACGTTCACTACGCCATTCCGCACTCGGTCAGCGCGCTCCTCGCCCGGCAGATGCTCGCCTCGCGCGGACTCCATCTACCCTTCATTACCACTCTCCACGGCACCGACATCACGCTCGTAGGCCTCGACCGCTCTTATCTGCCCATCACAAAGTTCGGCATCGAGCAGTCCGACGGAGTCACCGCAATCTCCACCTACCTGCGCACCCGCACCCGCGAAGCCTTCCAGATCGACTCCGAGATCGAGGTCATCCGCAACTTCGTCAACTGCGACGTCTACATCCGCAACCCCGAGCTGGTAGCCGCCATGCGCCCGCGCTTTGCCGAACCCAACGAGCGCCTGCTCGTCCACCTCTCCAACTTCCGCCCCGTCAAGCGCATTCAGGA
>JAOAPF010000334.1 GCA_025462755.1 Edaphobacter sp. | reverse complement strand
GGGGCTAGTAGCTCTGGAGTGGCGGAATCGGCGGCCGAGGTGTCGGTTTCTCCCGCTCGAAGGCCACTGGTTCCGCTCAAGGCGTGTCCCTATGACGAGACAAAGGCGCCCGAGTGCCGGGTGCATTGGCGGCAGTTACTGATCTCTTCGGCGGTGTTCCTCGCATGGCAGAATACCGCTAACGTTTACTCCAGCTACTGGTATCGGCATGAGACGCTGACGGGAAAGTGGTGGGAGCGCTATGTGAACTCGGTGGTGGGTTACAAGTTTTCGGTCTGGTCGGATGGCAACCCGTTTCTGGACGACTATGTTGCGCATCCTTTGATGGGTTCCATTACAAACGCTCTATGGATACAGAACGACCCCAAGGGAATGACGCTTGAGTTTTCGAATACGCGGCCTTACTGGAAGAGCCGGTTGCGGGCCATGGGCTTTTCAGCGGTCTACAGCACGGAGTGGAAGCTGGGGCCGATTGGGGAGTCGGGGGTTGGGCATCAGGGCGACCACTTGTCGTACGAGGACGACACCGGCCGCTTCAGGAACCAGACGGGGTTTGTCAGCCTGGTGACGACGCCGGTGGGCGGTACGCTGTTGACTGTCGCTGAGGACGTGGTGGACAAGACGGTCATTCGCCGCCTCGAAAATTTCAATCGAAATCCGTTTCTGCTGATGGGATATTCGTTTCTGACTCCGGGGCGGACGACTGGCAATCTTCTTCGCTTCCGTCCGCCGTGGTATCGAGATTCGCGCACGGTGAAGGCGGACTCGTTCTGGAGCGACCCTCCGGCGCCATCTACGAGTTCTTCTGTGAGTTCCTCGGCTGGGGAAGAGGCAGGTCGTGCAGGACCGAATCAGGAAGAGATCGTGACGAGTCTTTCTGAGACTGCCGTGGTGCGAACTGTGCCACAGCGATCCACGCTGCAGTCGACACTGCCGGGCGGCACGCACGAGTTGGGGGCGTGGTGGGGGCTGTCCCTTATGAGCGGACATATCTTTGGGTACGCGGGCGATGTGAAGTATATGCCGATCGATGTGCGTTACTCGTACCGTTTCCTGCTGTATGAGCATTGGGCACTCCGCTACTCACCGGAGATTACGGCTTTGGCGATGATCGATTGGCCCACGCCGGAGGGAGCGGCACCGTTCAACCTGCGGAAGCGTTCCTACGGGAGCGGATTGAGCCCGGAAGGATTTCAGGCAGATTTTTTCCCGCGGAGCCGGGTGCAGCCTTTCCTCAGCAATAATGCGGGTTTCATCTACTTTGCCAATGGGATGCTCACGCCGAAGGGTTCGAAGCTGGTGTATACGGTCGACTTTGGCGCGGGGGTCAACATGTTTCGCAAGATGTCGCAGGTGGTGACGATCGGCTACCGGTATCAGCACCTCTCCAACACAAACGGCCTGAGTAACGGAAGTGACGCGAATACGTTCTATGTTGGAGTGTCGCGGTTTCGCACGAAGGGCGAGGCGCGGTGAAACGAACCTCCGCGCCGACGCAGTCGACACCAGCGCGACCATGCTCCAACTCCTCCGTCAACGAAGCGAAGCCACAGCACCCTGTCACCTTCCGGCTCCGCACACATCAAGCCAACGCACTCACCTTACCTCTCCAAGACGCAGAAGCCTCATACGACCTCATCGTCACCCACTTCTTCCTCGACTGCCTCACCCAACCCGAACTCAACACCCTCATCACCCGCATCGCTCCCACCCTCACTCCCGGAGCCCTCTGGCTCATCTCCGACTTCCGCATCCCGAACGGCGTCATGCGTCTTCCCGCACGAGCCCTCATCCGAAGCCTCTACCTGGCCTTCCGCATCCTCACCGGTCTCCGCAGCACGCACCTCCCCGACCACGCCACGCCCCTCGCCCAAGCCGGCCTGACCCGAATCGCACAGCAGCATAGCCTCGCCGGCCTCCTCACCACCGAACTCTGGCAGGCCTAGCCACCCCACAATCTTTTCTCCCATCCAACCCGAAGCACCTACAATCCCTCTATGCCGCGCACTCGCCTCTTCGCCGTCGCCGCCATCTCTCTCGCCTCCGCCGTCCTGCATGCCCAAACCAGCATCGCCACCAACTCCCCCAACGGCCAGCCGCTCTCCACCCGCGTTGTCGCCTACACAATCGACGCCCGCGTCGACACCGACAAAAAATCCCTCGATGCCAACGAAACCCTTACCTACAAAAACCTCACCGGCCAGACCCTCACCACCATTCCCTTCCACCTGTACCTCAATGCCTTCCGGCCAGAGTCCACCTTCACCAGCGAAACCCACTTCAACGGCGGAGTCCGGGACGCCGAAGCCGACAACAACTACCCACCAGAAAAGCAGGGCAGCATCACCATCTCCCGCATCGACGCCGACGGCTACGGCGATCTCACCTCAGCCATGCACTTTATCGCTCCCGACGACGGCAACCAACAAGACCACACCGTAGCCGAAATCGCATTGCCCCACCCTCTCGCTCCCAACAACTCCATCACCTTCCACATCGCCTTTCACGATCAGTTCCCGCTCTCCGTCGCCCGCAACGGCTACAAGCGCGACTTCATCATGGGAGGCCAGTGGTATCCCAAACCCGGAGTCTTCTGGCACGGCGCCTGGAACTGCCATCAATACCACGCCACCACCGAGTTCTTCTCCGACTTCGCCACCTTCACCGTCAGCCTCACCCTTCCCCGCCGCTACATCGTCGGAGCCAGCGGCGTTCCCACCGGCGAAGTCATCAACCCCGCCGCTTCCGGTAAAGCCGCTCCGAGTAAAGAAGACACCAAGACTCTCAGCTTCTACGGCGAAGACATCGGCGACTTCGCCTGGGCCGCCAGCCCAAACTTCACCATCACCGATGGCACCTACCTCTCAAGCCTCGGCGCGGTAAAAATCCACATCCTCGCCCTCGCCGCCCACCCCAAAGCAGGCCCGCGTTACCTCGACATCATGCAAAAGACCCTCGCCCAGTTCGATCAGCGCTACGGCCCCTACCCGTACAAGATCATCACTCTCATCGACCCCGAACCCGGCTCGGAGATGGGCGGCATGGAATACCCCACCCTCTTCACCGCAGACACTTCATGGTACGAGCCAACCCACATCACCGAGCTCACTACCGAGCACGAGTTCGGCCACCAGTACTGGTACGGCATGGTCGCCACCAACGAGTTCGAGGACGCCTGGCTCGACGAAGGCATCAACTCCTACACCGAGGTCAAGGTCCTCGACGCCATCCTCGGCCGCAACACCTCCATGTTCGATCGCCCCTACGCCAACGCCGGCGACTACGAGGCTCAGCGTCTCCAATACCTCTACATGCCCGACTTCGATCCCGTCACCCGCTGGGCCTTCAAGTTCCGCAACACAGAATCCTACGGCGGCATCACCTACGGAAAATCCGCCACCCTTCTAGCCACCCTCGAGAGCCTCATCGGACGCGACACCATGGACGAAGCCATGCGCACCTACTTCCTGCGCTTCCGCTTCACCCACCCCGCCACCGAAGACTTCCTCCGCACCATCGAGCAAGTCGCCATAGCGCACGGCAAAGCCCTGCCCACCACATCTGAACCAGGCACAGTCATCACGCCTCCGCCAGGCGCTGCCACCACACCTTCGCCAAGCACTGTCATTCTGACCCTGAGCGAGCAAAGCGAGCCGAAGGGAAAGAACCCCAATATCTCCGAGGGGAGCGAAGCGACCCGAGTGCTTTTCCCCACCTCACCGCCCTTCACCTCGACCGGCAATCCCGACTATGCCTCCGCACCAGCCACCAACTCCAGCCTCCGCAGCTATTTCAATCAGGCCGTCTACGGTACTCAAATCCTCGACTACACCGTCGACAGCATCTCCTCCGACTCCCTGCAATGGTGGCTGCCCCAGCCCAAAGACAAAAAACAAAGTCAGTACCTCTCAACCGTCTACCTCCATCGCAAAGGCGACTTCATCCTCCCGGTTACCGCGGAGATCGCCTTCGACGACGGCACCCGCATCCGCGAGCGCTGGAACGGCGTCGATCGCTGGACCAAATTCACCTACACCCGCAACGCCAGAGTCGTCTCAGCCGAGATCGATCCCGACCACACCATCCTCCTCGACTCAAACTTCTTCAACAACAGCTACACCGCCATCTCCAATCCAATCCCGGCCCGCAAAATATCCAACCTCTGGCTAAGCTTCAACCAACTGATGGCACAACTCGTCGCCTGGATCATCTAGCCGACCGAGCCAATCGGCCCAGTTCCAAAAATTTCAGACACACAAATTTCAGACACACAAATTCGCTGACTCGCTAACTCGTCAAAAGGTCCGCCCCATGCTCGAACGCCGCAACATCTTCCTCCACGGCCTCACCTTCACGCTTGGCAGTCTTCCTGCGCTCCTCTGGGCCTACCTCTTCAATCTCGCCCTGGCCTTCCTCTTCTCCATCAGCCTCAACCTTCAACTCTCCAAACTGCTCAACCACTCCCTCGCCGCTCAGCGTCTCTCCAGCGGCTTCGATCTCGGCCCCATCGGCGAAACCTACCTCCAACTCCACAAAGGCCCCATAGGCGACGCCGGCGCCGAGTCCGGTCACGCCTCCATCCCGCTCTTTCTCCTCGTCTACTTCCTCCTCGTCCCCGGCACTCTCTTCTGCTACCAGACCGGCGCACCCGCCCGTCTCGGAACACTCCTCAAGCAAGGCCTCCTCTATTTCTGGCGCTTCGTCCGCATCACTCTACTCACCCTCCTCGTCTCGGGTCTCATCCTCGGCCCACTCTTTGTCCTTCAAGGCAAATGGGCGGACTACATCGACGACCACATCGTAGGCCGCTCCGCCTTCCTGCTCATCCTCGCCGGCAACATCGTCCTCTTCCTCGTCGCCTCCATCCTCCGTCTCTACTTCGACCTCGTCGAGGTCTACACCGTCCAACTCGGCCAGCACCTGCGCCCCGCCCTCTTCGGAAACCAACCTAAGCCTGACCGCCGCGTTCGCCGAGCCCTCGCCCCCGCATGGAGAACCCTCCGCCGCCACTTCTCCGAAGCCTGGCCCATCTTCCTCTTCCTCTCGCTCCTCGGATTCGCCGCCGTCATCCTGACCGCCCGCATCTCAATGCACATGCTCGCGCAGCCTCGCGTCTGGCCAACGTTTCTGCTCGCCCAGCTCGGCCTCTTCCTCATGCTCCTCACTCGCTTCTGGCAACGCGGAACCGAAACCTCCCTCTCCCTCCAGAACCCCATCCTCTCGTCGCTTCCACCCATTCTTCCCGGTGCCGGACACGTCGATCCCAACGATCCCCTACACCCTAGCCGCCGCATCCGACTCGCCCCCGAGCCCCACCCCGCACCCCAAACTCCCGAGCCAATCTCCAACCCCGAACCAGCTCCTCCTTCACTTGACGAGCCCGATCCCGGAGTCTTCCACCACGAACCCACCAAGCCACCGACTGAACCGCCAAGTTGAGCCCAGCATCTCACCGCACATTCACCACTCAGACACCACACCGGAACACACCTGCGATAAAATGTGAATAGATTATGAATTTGTATATACTTCGCCACGCCAGCGCCGGTCTACGACGTCCTAATGCAAGCCTCGATTCCAAACGCCCCCTCGATAAGGAAGGCAAGAAGCATTGCCTCCAGCTCGCTCACGTGCTCAATGCGCTCAACATCCAGTTCGACCTCATCGTCTCCAGCCCGCTCAAGCGCTGCCTGCAGACCGCCTCTCTGGTAGGCACCGAGACCGGCTACGAAGCCCAGATCCTGCACTCCACCGCCCTCGCCCCCGAAGCCACCCTCAAAGACTTCCAGAAGCTCCTCCGCGAGTGCACCAAACGCGAGAACCTCCTCCTCGTCGGCCACAATCCCAACCTCACCACCTTCCTCGGTTCGCTCCTCGTGCCCGCCTCCAACCCCGAGGCAAAGGTCCGGCTCCGCAAAGGTTCGCTCGCCCGCGTCGTCCTAACCCGCGGCCCCGCCACCCTGCAGGGGTTGCTCGATCCCCGCACCGTTCGCGCCCTCTACGCCACCTCGACAAAGAGCTCCCGCCGGAAGACCTCGCGGAAGTAAGCCGCCTCTTTCCGCAGCGACCAGGCCTCCAGCTCCGCTCCCCCGCGTCCTGGAACCAGCTCCAGCAGCACCCGCTTCGGATACACATGCGTCCGCATCTGCAGCACCGCGCTCGCCCGGTCCTGGTTCAACGCGACCGCCAGCCGCAACAGCACCACCGCCCGCGTCACATGCACATGCTCCTCCACGGGAATCCACCGCATCGGCCGGTCCATCGGCTCCGGCCGGCTCTTGCCCATGTACCGAGCAATGGCGCTCACAATCATCCGCTGCTCCGGAGAAAACCCAAAGATCTCCGAGTTCGCAATGATGTACTGCGTATGCCGGTAATGTCCCTGGTGGTTCATAAACTTCCCGACATCCTGCATCATCGCAGCCGCCTCCAGCCACAGCTTGTACTCCTCCGGCAGCTCATGCACTCTCGCCAGCGAGTCGAACAGCTCCACCACATGCTGCCGCACCGGCTCCACATTCCGCTGTTCGATGTTGTACCGTTTGCAAACCTCCAGCACTCCCGCCCAGCGCTCATTCTCGATCTTCTGGTGCACCGAAGTCCGCAGATCGACCTCGGCCAGCATCTGCGCCAGCACTCCATCCCTCAGCCCCAGCGGCGAGTAGCGAAATCCCTTCAGCCCCAGCCGCTCCAGCAGATTCGCATACACCAGCGACCCGCCAACAATAATCTCCGACCGCCGCGGCCCGATCCCCGGCACCGCCGCCCGCTGCGCGTTATTCATCTTCGCCAGCCGGTCCGCCAGCCGGCGAACATCCGGAGTATCCGCGGTCAACGCGCCCACGCGTTCCACCCGTTTCTTCGCCAGTGTCTTCTTCGCAGCCCGCCCCTTGCGTATATGCCCGCTCGCCTCTGCCAGCGCCGCCGCTGTCCCGGATGTCGCAATCACCAGCCCCACCCGCGGCGTCCCCAGCTTCTTCTCCGCGCGCCGCAGCTCGCGCTCGATAAACTGCTTCAACCGCGCAATATCCTCCTTCACCGGCGGATCGACCTGCAGAAATTCCTCCTGCAGCCGCACCGCTCCCAACGGCATCGTCACCATCGTCTTGATGCTTCCGCCATCGGACAAAGTCACCTCGCAGCTCCCGCCGCCCAGGTCGATCAGCAGACATTTCCCCCGCGCTCCCACCTCATGCGTCACAACGCCAAGATGAATCAGCCTGCCCTCTTCCAGCCCCGAGATCACTTCAACATTCCACCCCGTAGTCGCCTTCACCCACTCCGTAAACGCCGCCGCATTCCTCGCATCCCGCATGGCGCTCGTCGCCACCACGCGAACCTTGTCCACCACATGCAGTTGCACCGCCTTGTGAAACCGCTTCAGCGCCCGAATCGTCGCCGCCATCGCCTCCGGTGAGATCACCCCGGTCTGAAAAACACTCTCTCCCAGCCGCGTCACCTCGCGATCTTCATGCAGCGTCTTCAACCGATGCATCTGCACCGTAGCAATCTTCAACCGGCAAGAATTCGACCCAATATCCACCGCAGCAAACGTAGGCATCGTCCAGCATCACCTCAAACGGAAAAAATTCCGCCTTCAGCAGATTACATCCCCATTCCAGATCCTCCGCCCAGATCCCGAGTCCTGATCCCAGTCGCAGATCTCGAGTCCCAGATCGCTAGTCCGCAATCCTTGCCTCCTTCCCCGCGGTCTGTCATCTAAGCCATTTATGCTGAGAGAGCACCAGAACTCATGAACAATTCAACCCTCCTCGAAACACCCGCCGAATTCTCCGCCACGCACGACACTGCGACTCCACGGCGCGCGATCGCTCTGATCCTCCTCACCGGTCTCTGGCTGATCCTCTACTTCGCCGCTCTCTTTGCCCCGCCGTTGCTCGACGACGCCGACGCTACCCACGCCAACGCCGCCCGCCACATGGCCCTCACCGGAGACCTCGTCACCCTCCACGTCGACGGCGTCCGCTACCTCGAAAAAGCGCCGCTACCCTATTGGCTGGTCGCCCTCAGCTTCCGCCTCTTCGGCTTCAACGCCTTCGCCGCACATCTACCCCAGGCCATCGCCGTTCTTCTCCTCGCCCTCCTCGGCTACCGCTGGGCCGAATCCGCCTTCAACGCCCGCGCCGCCTTCTACACCGGCCTCGCCACCCTCACCTCCATCGGCATCTTCCTCTTCACCCGTTACCTCATCCCCGAAGTCCTGCTCTCCCTCTTCCTCTCGACCGCCCTCTACTGTCTCCTCCGCGCCCTCGAAGATCACATCGCCACCGCACCGGGTGCCCCATTCATGCAGTCCCACCGCATGAGTGGGCATTCGCGCGAAAGCGCGAACCACTCTCCTTCCCAGAACCGAAAACCCGTCATTTCGACC
>JAOAPF010000326.1 GCA_025462755.1 Edaphobacter sp. | reverse complement strand
ATTCCATCCCGAGCAAATCGGCGAGCGAACGCTAGAGGTCCGCAGGAGGTTGGCTGGTCGAAACCAGATCGTGGGCCTCTGTCGCCGCTTGCATAGGTGCGCCGCTGGCCTCACGCTTCTGTCATGGATTCTTGTGTTGCTGATAGCGCTTTTCTACTTCCGCGTTCTGGTGAAGGGTGCGGAAAGTGCCGGACTTCGTTGGGTGATTGCAAGCGAGGGAAGGGGTAGCGCCTTCCCAGAACAGCGCATAAGGACGATGACACTTCAGCACGGCCGAGGCGCCGGTCGAAAAAGTGATCCTCGTGCTACTAGTGCCGATCCGCCTACTTTAGGTATGCCCGGACAAGATCGATGAGATCTTCGGCCAGTTCATTCGGCGGAGCGGAGTCTCTGTCCGACGAAAGCAGATGGAGACGAATGTGTCATCCTCAATCGAGAGCCGCATCACCACTTGTTCGAGAGCTTCATTGTTTCGACCTGCGGTAGTCATTTCAGCTCGAATGTGGGTTTGATCGTTTATCTCTTCCTCACCATGTATGGACTGAAGAGTCACAGGGAGACGGCTGATCGTCGATAGCAATAACGAACGAATGTGGGCAGCAGCGGAGACTCTACAAGTAATCTGGACCGCATAGAGAGTCTCGATTGGATTGGCGTTAGGAAGAACGGGATGAAGACGATATGCCAGCGGGCAGAGAACCATGTTGGTGAGCAAAACCGCCGCCGCCAGAACAAGGGCGAGGTTCAGAGAACCGAGGCCCGACAGTGCTCCGATTGCGGCGGAACACCAGGTCGCGGCAGTGTTCAGTCCGCGCACGTTCGCGCCATCTTTGAAGATGACTCCCGCGCCGAGAAATCCGACGCCTGAGACGACATACGAGACGATTCGACCTCGCGCAGAGGGATCATTGTCGAGCAGCAGTCCGCACATGACAAAGGCCGCTGCACCCGCAGCGACAAGCGCATTGGTGCGTGTGCCAGCCATGCGCTGCCGCCATTGCCGTTCCAAACCAACCGTCGCGCCCATTGCAATTGGGAGCAACAGGCGAATGGCGAAATGAAGTGTACTGATTCCGATCATGTCTTTCTCCGTCCAGGTGGATGAAAGATGAGGGAGGCCCTTTAGCCTCCCTCATCCCACTAAAACCGGAACTTTGCTGCGATCTGACCAATGCGCGGATCGGCTGCTTTGGTGACGAAACCAAAAGTACTGCCCTGGTTGCCGATGTTCCCGTCAACCGAGTTGCCACCAAAAAACTGCGCGTGGTTGAAGGCATTGAACATCTCCAAACGAAGCTCCAACGAGCGCGCCTCGGTGAGGTTCGTCACCTTGTGGAGAGCCATGTCGAAGTTGTCGATGCCGGGGCCGTAGAAGTCGCGGCGTTTGGAGTTACCCTGCGTTCCGAGAGCATTTGGGGTGAAGGCCAGATTGTTGAAGAACGGCTTGCCGTTCCGTGGGTCGCGATTGATCTTGTAGCCGGTGCCGTCGTAGTTCGGCATGTCGATGCTCGTCGCATTCACGCCGTTGTTCTGCACCTGCACAAGATAGTTGTCACCGAAGCTCGCAAACGTCACCGGCACGCCAGTAGCGAAACGAGTAATGCCGGAGAGTGCCCAGCCGCTGGTCAACCGATTCGGACGCCACAGACGAGCGACTGGAAGATCGTAGTTGTAGCTGACGACAAAGTTATGCTTCAGATCGAAGGCGGATATTCCATCCAACCGGTGATAGTCATACGGATCGACTTGTTCCTGGATGCTTGAGGTCTGGTCGTAGGACTTGGAGTAGGTGTAGCTGGCGAGCAAGGACAGTGGCCCTGCGGTCCGCTTGAGGGTCAGCTCAAGCCCGTTATAGTGCGAGTTGCCCATGTTCTGGTAGTACGCATCGGTCCCGATCTGATTTGGGAAGGGCCCTCGCGTTCCATTGACCACTGTGCCATCCGCTCGCGTGTAGACGAGATTCTCTCCAAGCGGTCCGCAGGTTGGCGAACCGGGCGCCACCTCCGATGGCTGACTCAGGCTGAGGCAGAGGTCAGGTTTACCGGGATTGGCTCCATGTACGGTGAGCAGATGCCTCCCAAGCGAACCGACGTAGGCAATGCTGAACAGGGTGTTCGCACTCATCTCCCGGTCGATGGAGAGGGTGTACTGCATCGAGTAGCTGGTTTTGTTTTTGTAGTACACACTGCCGGCTCCGCTAATGGGAAAGTAACGGTTCCAATCGACAGCGTTGTCGGGATAGGTGGTTGAGACGTTGTACGAGGGCACATTTACAGGAAACTGTTGGAGATATTGCGTGCCCGAGAGAGCGCCGATGAAGGGTGTCTCCATGACCGGCGATTCCGGGCTGGTATAGGTCAGGCCGTAAGGAGGATTACCGGTCGGATAGGCGACAGTGAGTCCCTGAGGCGAAGTGAAGAAACGGCCACCGCCGACGCGGATGCTGGTCTTGCCCGGGCCACCGGTCAATTTACCGATCAGCCCATCCGAAAAGTTCGGGGAGTAGGCTAGTCCGAATCGTGGAGAAAAGTTGTCCTTGGGTGTGGGTGCAATCGCGTTCGGGATCTTGCCTCCACCTGGAAGCGGATCTCCCGGCACGAGGTAGCCCAGCGGCGCCCCCGGGAAGGTAACCGACTGTACGCCCGCTACGAAGGTCGTCGTCTGATGATATTTCTCCGCCCAGGGTGTTACATAATCCCAGCGCAGACCATAGTTGAGACTAAGGTTCGGGCGGATACGAAAACTGTCCTGAGCAAACAAGTCACCATCGGCAGCGCTCTCGTAGAACACCGGCGTGGACTGCTGCGAATAGAAGTCGGGCGTACCCAGCAGGAAGTCGGCGAAGCCGTTTCCAGTGGTCTGGTTACCGGTGCCAAAGAAAGAGAACGTCCCGTTAGCGACCAGGTTGGGATTCTGTTTGACCTTGTACCAGATATAGCGTCCGCCCACTTTCAGGGTATGGTCGCCGATGGTTCGCGAGAGACTATCTCCCAGATCGTATGTAGTGTTCACCTGAGCGATGGAGAACGGATTCGTTCCTACCGAAAAGCTGTTGAAGAACATCTCTTCAACGCCAGCCTGTTGCGGGAAGCCCTGGACGATACCCTGACCGCCCGCCTGAATGCCCTGATCTGCAAGCGTGACGCCGACTCCGCCCTGGGGTGTTCCAATGTGGTTGTCAAGACGAGTGATGCCGAACCGGGCCTCATTGACCGTATTCACGCCGAAGGTATGGATGTTGCTAAAGACGACGGTCTGGTCTACGCCCACCGAAGTCGCATCGTAAGCGAAGCCGTTGCCGGGTAGAGTGGCACCTCCGAGGCCGCTGGGATATGGATCGTCGAGGTTGTAGCGGTCATTGAAGTAGTAGATAGAGGACGTCCCGAATCGATTGGAGTTGAAGTCGAGACGGCCACCGAACTTGTTGTCGTTGATGCGGCGTTTATAGGCACCGGAAGAGAAGGTTCCATCCGCGATGTTGCCCATGGGAATGTATTGCAACATGCGCTTCGGCGCGGTGCCCCACGCACTCATGGGTATGATCGCGTTTGGAAAGACGCATTGACTCGAAGTTGTGCAGCCGTTTGTATAGAAGGGTTCGTTCAGCCTGACCTGATAGCCGAGGCGCTGGCTCAGAGTCTGCGCAAGGTAGGGTCCGTTTACAGTACCGATGAGGCTGTTTGCGGAATCCGTGAAATCCCCAGTGCGATTCGCGTTGGTGGGAACGCTGACGGAGCCGGTTTCAATGCCCTGGATGAAGCGTTGGCCCTGATAGTCGCCGAAGAAGAAGATCTTGTCCTTGCGAATCGGTCCACCGATGGTGCCACCGTACTGGTTTTGATGGAAGGCCGCACGCTCGGGCGAGAAGTAGTTCCGTGCGTCCAGATGCGTGTTGCGAAAGAACTCGAATAGATTTCCATGAAAGGCTTTGGACCCGGACTTCGTCACCACGTTGATGATGCCACCCGTGAAACTACCGTACTCTGCATCCACATTGCTCGATAGAATGCGGAACTCGGCAATCGAATCAAGGTTCGGGATGATACCGGCCTGCTGGCCGATGGTCTCCTGAACGCTTGCGCCATTGAGGTAGTAGGCATTATCGGATTCGCGCTGCCCATGAATGGAGAACTGGCCTGTGTTGGTCTCGCCTGCGGCAGGTACTGTTCCAAAGCCGCCGCCAGAACTGGTGTTGGCCGCACCGCTGGTCGTAATCGGGGAGACACCGGCCTGAACCGCAAGCAGGTCCGTGTAGCTCCGTCCGTTGAGTGGAATATCGACCACCTGCTTGCTCTCGATGGTCTGGCCTATCTGCGTGTCCGTGGTGCGGACCTCAGCGGTGTTCTCGGTGACTGTGACCACTGTAGACGCCTGTGCAATCTGCAACGGAACATCAATCGCGAGGGCCGTGTTCACATCGATCGCGAGGGCCGTGTTCACATCGATCTTGATCTTGCTCGTCTGTTTGTACGGGGTGAATCCGTCCGCCGTTACATCAAGCTCGTATTGACCAACTGGGACTACGGGGAAGGCGAATACACCCTCTCCATTGCTCGTCGTCTTCTGGGTTACGCCAGTCGCCGTGTTGATCAGAGATACGCTGCTGCCGGAGATGAGAGCACCGCTCGTGTCCTTCACCGACCCGGTTATCCTTCCGCTTCCTGTTTGAGCAAGAGCAGAATGACTCATCAAGATAGAAAGCAGGATTAGAGCGAGAATGACTCCGACTGGGATCAAAAGGTTATCCAGTAGGGCTCTCCATCCGCGAGGCGGCTGTGGCCCATCTTCGGCGCGAATATTTACGTTATACGTCCAGGCATCGTCGATCAGTTTGCGGTGGTTCATCGTAGTCTCCGGTGTAGCGCGTCCAGCCATCCAGGCACACGTCTACCGTTCTGGGCGGAGCCGCCATCCGGCTCGCCAGTGAGTCTTTCGTCTGCGTCTTGTCTGAAACGCAGGCACTTAGTTGTTACGGAGCTTTGTTCAATAAGCTCGCGCAGTGAGCGGAGATCCCTGCTGCGAGCTAAGAGCATCATGCGATGTCGTGCTCAGCGAGGGATTGCCACCAGCCTCCGGCGATGCGGAGGCTCACTCGAAACTGGATCGTCCATTTGCTCCTCCATTTGTGTTGAAAATCGCCTAACGAATCTTGTGCAGAAGACCGGAAAGATTGAGGACGTGGTAGCCGAGCATCAGCGTCATCAGGATCAAGTAGGCCCGCAGGACTCCGAGCGAAACACGTACCGCCCTAGTCATCCGAATCTTTCCAAGACCAGTGGTCGAACACTTCTGTTCCGGGACATCATCCAACGGATGAATGACGCGGAATCCGTTCATATCAGGGGATACTCCCATCGTTGCCTTAACTCACCTCTCTACTGAAACAGGTTCGGAAGCATTACCTGGGCTGCGAGCAGCAGCGACAGGGCAAAGAGGATGACGATGATCGTCCAGTTGATGTAGTTGTTCCATGGCCGGTTGAGCCAGCGGTCGCCGAGCAGTTCGCGGTCATTGAGTAGGAGTTGGAGAAAGATGATGGCGGAGGGCAGGATGAGCCCGGCGAACACCTGCACGCTGATGATGACCAACTGCAGCGGCACATGCGGAATCAACACAATGGCCGCAGCCGCTCCGACGCACGCGATGTAGGTTGCATAGAAGCCGGGAGCTTCCCATAGCTTCTTGTGTAGCGAATGTTCCCAACCCTTCACCTCACCATAGGCCCACGCGCTGGCGAGGGAGATGGCCGTCGTTCCAAGCACGGCGGCATTGACCATCAGCAGCAGAACGCCATTGCGAACGAAGTTGCCTGCAATCGGGCCGAGTGCCAGGGCGAGCTGTGCCGGGTCCTGGAAAGCAACCTTGTGTTCAAAGCCGTAGTTTCCAACCAGCATCATCGCGCCGGCAACACAGACGGTAAAGGTTGCGCCGATGAGCGTGTCCAGCCGCGCCCATTTCAGGTCGGCGAAGCGGAGCCGCTTCTCGGCCACGCAGCTCTGCTGAAAGAAGAGCTGCCAGGGCGCGATAGTCGTACCGACGATGGCTATTACAAGAAACACAAGACTGCTGGTAATGCCCCCCGCCGGCATCGTCGGAACAATGGAGTTGTGGGCAACAGTCGCCCAATGCGGATGCACCATGAAGGCAAGGACGAACCAGGTCAAATCCATGAGGCACAACGCAATGACGATCCGCTCCCAACGCAGATAGCTTCCCGTCACAACCATCAGGGTCAAGCCAACGGCTGACACGGGCACAGAGATGTAAGGGCTGACGCCGAGTGCGCTCAAAGCGAGCGAGATCGCGGCGAACTCCGTGACGAGTGTGAGGAAGTTGACTGCGAGCAGGTCAAGCAGTGAGAAGTGTCCCCACCACTTGCCGAACCGCTCGTAGATCATCGCGGCGTGGCCCTTGCCTGTTGCAATGCCGAGCCGGGCAACCATCTCCTGAATGAAGTAGCAGATGGGCAACAGCACGACCAGCAGCCACAGCAGATGCAGGCCGTACTGACCACCGGCCTGCATATAGGTGGAGACAGCCCCAGCGTCATTGTCCGCTTCCATGACGATCAGGCCGGGGCCAAAGACCATCAGGAAAGTCAGAATGCGCCGCTGCCATGCACTCCGGACCACGACTCCCGCTGCGGGAGTGGTCACGGCATCCTCTTGTTCCATCACGCGCATAGGCGTAATCCCCCTACTTCGTCGCTTGATCGGTCGGCGGGACTTGGACGCAGCTTTGCGGTGTCGGCTTGCACCCAGATTCCTACCAGGGGCATTCCGGGATCACCGGTGGAACGCCATACACGGACCAGAGGGCTCAGCCTGCGGACAGCACGAATCTTGTTGTTCTGGATCTTGTTCATGATTCCTCCTTGCGCGATTCAGGCAAGAGCCGGCGATGGCCGCACGGAAGCGCAGCCATAGAACGCTCTTTCGGATCGTCGGTTCGGGAGGTGTGAGGTTGGCCTTTTGGGCCACAGTCTCACGCGCTCAAATCTCAGGTCGTATGCTGGGATGAGCGGTGAGAAATCGCCGGTAGTGGAAACTAGAGGCGGGTTCCAGAGCGCTCATCGCAACACAGGAAAGCTCTCGAAGTACTAGGAGGC
The DNA here is from genome assembly GCA_025462755.1 of Edaphobacter sp. Classification (GTDB taxonomy): domain Bacteria; phylum Acidobacteriota; class Terriglobia; order Terriglobales; family Acidobacteriaceae; genus Edaphobacter. The sequence goes on along the minus strand of JAOAPF010000326.1, from coordinate 5,659 downwards.
TCTTGTGCGGAATTTATGCTCATAGGGTGTTCTGTTTCTCCTGCGAGAATGGAGTTCTCGCCCTTCATTTTTTACCATACCCCCCTAGGATATACAAGGAGATTATGTCTCACATCGATAAAGAACAGCAGAAGCTCGTTGCCCGCATCAAACGCATTCGCGGACAGGTCGACTCCATCGAACGCTCGCTGACCGAGGAGGACGATTGCGCGGACGTTCTCATGCTTCTTGCGAACATCCGCGGCGGTATCAACAGTCTTATGGCCGAGGTGCTTGAGGACCATATACGGCATCATTTGCTTTCCCCTGAAAGAAGTTCAGCTCCCCCTCACGAACTAGCCGAAGACATGATTGAGCTGGTGCGCGCTTATCTGAAATAGAGCAACAGTACTGCAGTGATACTCCGCTTAATCCCAGCCCATCGGGCTTTTTACAAGTTCGACTCTTCGCGCCTTGTTTTTTGCCTTCACCTTCTCGCGAGAAGGAAGCAGACGGGTTGAGTTGAGGATGAAGATCAGTTCAGAGGAGACGTGGATGAACGTCGCAAGGAGCGGGTTTAGGATGCCGACTGCAGCCAAACCGATGCCGACGGTATCGACGATGATGGTGCCCCAGAAGTTCTGCAGGATGATTCGGCGGCAGTTGCGCGCGATGCGCACGGTCTCGACGAACTTGTTTAGGTCGTTTCCGATCAGCACGACGTCGGCGCTCTCTCGGGCTACATCCGTTCCAGAACCCATCGCAACACCAACATTCGCCTGACTCAGCGCTGGAGCGTCATTGATGCCATCGCCTACCATAGCTACCGTTCGATTTTTCTTTACCTGCCAGGCAATCAATGCACCTTTGTCTTCCGGAAGAAGGTCGGAGCGAAACTTGATGATGCCGAGTTGGTTGGCCATATCTTCGGCTACTTCTGCCGAATCTCCGGTCAGCAAAACAACCCTGATTTTCATTTTCTCAAGGGCTTTGACCGCTGGCCGAGCGCTTGGCCGTATCTCATCGGCAATCAAGATGGAGCCTAGATAGGTGCCTCCACGAGCGACGAAAACTTCTGGACCGCCCACTTTGTAGTGTTTTTCCGGAAGGACAATCTCTAATCCTTCCAGCAAACCACGTTTACCGACTACTACAGACTCGCCGTCCATCGTCGCCAGTACACCCCGCCCAATGCGGTACTCGAAAGACTCCGGTTCGCTCACCTGGAGCTTTCGCTGTTCTGCATAACGGACAACGGCTCGCCCCAAAGGATGTTCTGAATTTCGTTCTGCACTCGCGGCAGCTTCGATCAACTGATCCTTTGAGATACCTGCGGCTGGATATATCTCTGTAACCGACGGAAGCCCATACGTCAGTGTTCCGGTCTTGTCGAAGAAGACTGTATGCAACTGCCCGAGTGCTTCGAGATAGATTCCACCTTTGATGATGGAGCCATTCCGGGCAGCTCGCCCGATAGCCCCAAGGATTGCCAATGGTGTACCTGCCGCTATACCGCAAGCTCCGGCGACGATGATGACTGAGATTGTGGACCGGAGGTTGTGAGTGATGAGAAACGTGAGCACCGCCGCGCCAAGGGCGAAGTAGACCAGATACCCAGCAAGTCGGTCAGCGGTCTTCTGTATCGGGGCACGCGAGCGCTCCGCATTCTCGACTGCCTAGATGATCTTGCCGAAGGTCGTCTCCTTCCCCAGACGTTCGGCACGGACCTGAAGCGTACCGGCCTGATTGATGGTTCCCGCGTAAACATCGCTGCCGGATGACTTTTCGCTGGGCATCGGCTCGCCGGTAATCGCAGCCTGTTCTACAAATGAATGCCCATTGATGACCTTTCCATCCACGGGGATTCTGCCGCCCGGTCGAATGACGACGACCTCTCCGGGCAGAATCGTCTTCGTGTCCACTTCGACAATCTGATCGCCCCTGAGAACGCTGGCCGTCTGCGGAAGGAAGTCGAGCATGTCCTGAATAGCACGTCGTCCGCGCCCCACCGTCAAACCTTCAAGTATCTCGGCTGCCAGAACGAACGCGGTAATGACGAGCGCGGTGAAGAACTCGCCGATCGCAAGCGCAGAGACCAGGGCGATGGTCATGGAGAGTTCCATCGTCATGCGGCGTTCGAGGATGTTATCGAACGCTTCTTTGAAGATGGGATAGCCGCCAATGAGTGTGGCGACCAAACCGATGACACTTACCCGATGAAGCGGCTTCCAAAGATGGAACCAGACCGCTATTGCCGCCAGCGCGACAAAGGCAACGCGGAGAACCTCTACAAGTTTAAAGCCATGTTCGTGATCGTGGTCATGATCGTGACCTTCATGATGTTTCACTGAGTGAGCCATCGTCGGCTCAGGCAGGTGAATTCCTGACTCGGCTACTTCGCCGAGATCGGCCCGTGTTTCGTTCTGGTTCACAATAGCCATACTGACTCCGAACGTTTAGCTGAAATATCTCTTGACCACTGCAATCAACTCGTCCGCAGCTTCAAGCTGCGATGGAAGGGTTTTCTGTTCCGGGGAGAGAACGTGAAAGCGGACGTGTCCTTCAATCAATTCGGCCATCAGACCGTTGAGGGCGCCCCGGCATGAAGCCACGAGCTGCAAAATCTCTTCGCATTCCCCGTCTCCCTCAAGAGCTCGTTCAATCGCCTCGGATTGCCCCTTGATTCGGCGGATGCGCGACAACAACTTCTTCTTGTCTTTGGTCGTATGTGACACTAGGTGACTCCTTGTAAATAATATAGACCCCTATAGTATAGTTTTTGCTATGACATTTGACCGGAGACGTTCGCATTGGAACCTCAAGTACGAGCAAGGGCTACCCTCGCTGGAGAACCCGGACCCGTTTTTCGTATCGGCGTTCAATCAGTTTGTCGCCGATCAATTCCCGAATGGCGGCACTGCTCTGGACTTGGCCGGTGGGGTCGGAAGACATGCGTTGTGGTTGGCTAAGAGAAACTGGCGGGTCACGGTCGTAGACATCTCAGAGGTCGCCATTCACAAGCTTGATCAGAAAGCATTACAACTCGGTCTGAGAATGGACTTGTTTGCACTTGATGCCACGGAGTACCAGTTCAAACCGGGCCGTTTCGACCTGATCGTGATGTTCTACCATTTCGACCGTAATATCTGTTCGAGGATACTCTCTGCACTGAAGCCTGGCGGCTTTCTGATCTGCAAGAGCAGTCTGAGTTGGGACACCCATGAACGAACAGCTCCGACTACTATAGGGCCGTTGGCGGAGAACGAAATATTGTCGATGCTTCCAGAATTGATAGCGATCCACCATCAAGAACGGCCAGTGCGCGACCGCGGCGTGGTCGAGTACGTCGGCAGTAAGTACGGCAGCAGGTGAACCGCAATAGGACGGCAATCACTGGACCTCGCCGGCATGGTGTCCTCCAAAACGAGGTTGTTTATATCCGACACCGCTTGGGAATTATGATTCTGGAATGGAGCATTCTGTCCAAGCCAGAATCCGCATAGCTGCGTGGTTGCTGTGCACGGTGCTGGCCTGGCTGTCGGTAAGCACTCCCCATTGCGATCTCTGCGATGAGCCACATGCAACGATTGTTGCTTCTTCATCGCACTCGGTCGTCAATCATCCCGTACCTGTTGAGCCGGATTCCTGTAACGGTGTCTGCTCGTGCTGCGGATTTCACTGGCTCCCGGATCATGATCCGGTTCTAAATTTCATTCATACGCTGAGCACGGCTTCTCGGGCTAAAGTGCCTTCGCCTCTTTTAGCGCCTCCCATGTTTCTCTTCAGACCACCTCGCATTGCTATTCCTTCATAGCGTGTCGTTTCCGCGCTCTAGCGCGGACCCATACACCTCAACCTGGAGACTTCAATGCGAACTCGTGTATTCACGCTCGCGGTAGCGTGCGTCTTTCTGTTTTTTACCTTGCCTGCTCATGGACAAACCTCGTCCGGTCGATTCCCCGGCCATCCACAAGACGCTTCCGAAGATAAAGATCCCGCAGCCATTCTTGAAATTGGCGCGTCTACGAGCTGGAACGTGACGGGAGGCGCGGCGACCTTTGCGCCGAACTTTGCAGTCGAAACCACACCGATAGAGAACTGGCTGGAGCTTGAGGCAGGCGTGTCGCCCTTCTATACCCGCAATTCAACGGAATGGGATACGGACCTGCTGTTCAAAAAACCCTGGACCATCTCGCCTAAGGCAGAGTTCATGCTGGGCATTGGCCCGCAATGCGTCTATCTAAGGCAGAACGGGAAGTCAACCAATTCAATAGCCGGTGAGGTGGCCGGCGACTTCATGTTCTGGCCGGCCCGTAAGCACCGCTTTGGCTGGTTTCTCGAACCCTCCTACGACTACAGCTTTGCGCGCGGTCATCAACAATCCATCGGCATGAGTGGCGGTTTGCTTATCTCTATTCATTGATGTCTGATGGCAAACCCAGTTAGGGAACGAAGCGGCTATGCGAGGCAGATAAGTTAGCGACCCTCAACCGAGAGAAGTTCCTTCTCGTTCGAAATGATTTTGCGGGAAAAGAGGTCAAGGAGAAAAACGGAAGGGGTTTGCCCCTGAAGCGGGCGGCACCTAGTTATGCGTCCAGCATGAGGAGGACCTGCGAACGCCTGTAGCGATAGCAGCCCAACGCACTCATCCACCCTGGTTTGTGATGGCAAATTCGGTCAGATGTGGATCAGTATCGAAAGAGGCGTTTCTGATGAGGGAGAGATCGTATCAGGACAATGTGATCCGTGGAAACAGCTTTGTCCCCTCATACTTCAGACCGCTTCGAAATATCCCGTATATCGCGTGGAGCAACTTCCTCGCAACAGCAATGAGTGCCTGTAGACGGGCTTTGTTTCGAGCCAGGAGGCTTTCGAAAAAGGCTTTTGCGTGAGGATCGCAACGGGATGCGACCAGCGCCGGCATGTAAAGCGCTCTTCTCAGGTGACGATTTCCCGCACGGCTGATCCGAGACGCCTTCCTCACTAAGCCCCCCGACGCTCACAAGAACGTCCACAGGGTATTGGTGTGGCGTGCAACGCTATCAGTCCGGTGAGCCCATCTCGTTTGGATCCGGGTGGAGAGCGGCAGTCCAGAAAGCCACATCCCGCGGCAGCGCCAGTGCTTCTCCACGGAACGTTGACAGGCCAATTCGCGCCAATATTCGGAATTTCAGGGGGTTTGCGTCGAGAGAGGCCTATGGCCAAGACTGTCTGGCGGGGGGACAGGCATTCGAACTCTCAGTAGCACTTTTCCCGGCCTGGTTAGCCGCTATTCAGCCATGCCTCAGGCTGACACGTTGTTCTTTCCAGTCCGGTGGAAGGGGCTTGAGACAACGCCCGAGGTCGAGCGTTGAAGATTGTTTTCCTTCCAGGATGGCCTCGGTAAGATCGGGGGCGAGAAATGCGAGCGGCAGGACCCGGCTGATGTATCGCTCATCGAGCCCGGTGGCAGCGGCGATCCCGCGCTGGTTAGAGACGTCGCCGCGCAGGATCTGAGCTAACCAGTCGTGTGCGCGGGCCACAGCACGGACGAGCGCAGGAACCGGATGCGGTTTGGCATGAGCCGAGTCGGGCGGCAGCAGAAAGCGGACCTCTCCCCGCAGCGTTTGAGTTGTGCTTCGAGCGGAAGGGTGATGTGCCCCAGCGAGTTATCTTCTGCATCATCAGCCTGGATAGCCCG
>JAOAPF010000273.1 GCA_025462755.1 Edaphobacter sp. | reverse complement strand
CGTCGCATCTCACTGCTAGACCTTGTGGGGATGGAGGCGCAGCTCTCGCGGATGCTGGGCCGCACGGTCGAACTTGTCGAGGAAGGTACGCTGAAACCGCGCGTGCAGAAGAACGTCGAGGCAGAAGCGGTTCGTGCCTTCTAAAGATCCATCGAGCGCTTCGCGGATATCGTTGAAAACATCATCCTCATCGAAGAGTTTACGAGGGGAATGGACCTTAACGCTTACCAGGAAGATCTGAAGACGCGCAATGCGAACCGGGGGCAGTGGTGGAGCAACTTTGTCCCACTGTTCCGTGGCCCAACGTGCGTGCCCTGGGAAACTTCTTACGACACGAATACGACAGAGTCGAATCCGGGCCGCGTATGGGTGATGATCGAAGACGATCTGGGTCCGCTCAAAGCCGCCTCGCAACGGGCGCTCGACCGGCTCCGTCAAGCCGAGGAAGAACAATAGAGCCGGGTCCTTGCTGCGGGCGATGGTCTGGGTGCCATTCCAGCACTTCTACGGTTTGCCGACTTATCCGGCCAAGTGAAACTTCCTCCAACCGGTCTGGCCAGCGTCGCTACTTGAACGACACCGAAACGGTGGTCAACGAGTCGTAGCGGCAGTTGAGTTGCGGTGGCGGTAGCCCGCCGATGCAGTCCTCGCAACTCACATCCGAGTGTACTCTTTAATGAGACGCACTTTGATGAAATCTGCTAGGAATTTGCCGGCCATGGTTCTGGCAATCCTGCTGGCGGCTAGCCTGTTCGCGTATTATTCCACGCGGGATTCCGCCACGCCCACCGCTCCACAGAAGTCTGCCGTGGCCGAGCAGCCGCTGGTTGACACGAGCCTGCTGCAGAGCGCCGTAAATCTGGCCGCTTCGGCCGCCACGCCCGACGAGAAGACACAGGGTCGGGAAGCTTGGAGGTTGGCGGACCACGAGCTCGACCTCCGTTTTGCCGCGGCAATGCGCGATGCCGAAGCGGAAGCCTCGTTGCGGGCCACCGGTCCCCTCCAGCAATTGAGCAACCGGATCACGCAGCTCCAGGCGCGCGTGGAGACGGACAAAAAACGGGTGGACGAACTGGGTAAAGACACCAGCGGCGCATTGGAGCAGGCCCAGGCGCAGCTCGATCTCGACCAGGACGAGCTTGACGACGCCCAGCAGAACCTCGCGCGCACGGGCGGTGACAAACGCGCCAGGCTTCAGCGCCTGCTGCAGGAGCACGAAGCTTCGGAAAAGGTTGCCGACCAGGTCATCAAGTTCGGCACTCTTGGCGCGACCGGAACGATGAGCGAACAGCTTCGAGCATGGCTCTCCCAACGCGAATACAATCGCGAGTTGCAGGCCGCCGCACAGCAGGCTGCCCTCCAATCCCAGACCCTGCTCGATCAATACAACACGCTTCAGCGTCAACTGCCTGGCCAGCCCGATGCTTCCCCCTCTGTGGCGCGCCTGCGGCAAATGGCCGCGCAGCAGAAGACGCTCACTGGCCTCGAACAGCGCGTCGAGGACACGAAACAACTCGTTGCCGCTTATCAGCGATGGAGCGCACTCGTCGTAAACCGGCAGCGCTCGGTCCTGCATTTTATCGAGCGCTCGCTCGCGGCCATCTTTGGTATATTGCTGGCCGCGGTGCTGCTGAACAGCGCGATCCGCTTCGCTTTCAGCCAGGCCGACCGGCGCCGCCTCCATCAAGTGCGGGTGATCGCCCGCATCACGCTGCAAGTGGCGGCGGTACTGTTGATTCTTTTAATCCTCTTTGGCCCGCCCACCCAACTCTCCACCATGATCGGCCTCATCACCGCTGGCCTCGCCGTGGCCATGAAGGATTTCATCGTGGCCTTTTTCGGGTGGTTCACCCTCATGGGAAAGAACGGCATCAGCGTGGGCGATTGGGTCGAAATCAATGGCGTTAGCGGCGAGGTCATCGAAATCGGCCTGCTCAAGACCGTGCTGCTCGAACTCGGCAACTGGACCGACACGGGTCATCCGACGGGACGTCAGGTCGCCTTCTCCAACAGCTTCGCCATGGAAGGCCACTATTTCAATTTCTCGACGACGGGCCAATGGCTGTGGGATGAGTTGGAAGTGACGTTACCTGCCGCCAGTGATCCTTATCTGCTGGCCGATGAGATCCGCAAACTGGTCGAGCACGAAACCGACGAAGGCTCAATCCAGGCCGCGCAGGACTGGGAACGCGTCACCAGCCGCTACGGAGCTCGCAGTTTCTCCTCCAAACCAGCCGTGAACCTGCGTCCTTCCATCTACGGCCTGGAAGTCGTCGTGCGTTACATTACGCGCGCTCCGCAGCGCAATGCCGTGAAGTCAAAACTCTTTCAACTGATCGTAGACCTCCTGCACAAATCCGCTGTCGAAAAGGCCGCTAAGGTCTGAAACGAAGCGGCTCGGCGCGACGCTCCGGCGTACCCGGAAGCTATCCACTTGGCCGTATCACGCAAACCACTGATCTGCGGACCCTTCGGGCTCTGGCGACACATTCGTACCGGCAAACGCGCATCTCAGTTGATATGCCGACTATCGTTCCTGATCCGACACCCAACCGATTCTCGACGGATACCGACTTTCATCTCGACGTCAAATACCTAAAACCTAAAGCAGCCCCTTGCGGCCATTCTCTGGATCGCCGGTGAACGCTTCCACATGGGCCAATAGCTCGATACCAGCCGGTGGATCAATATTCTCGAGAACTATGAACTGCCCCTTGTCTGAAACTGACGAAAGGTGTTCGAAGAAGTGACTCTTTAAGGACGTCTTGCTCAGTTCCTCTTCGTCGGCCGTCAATGCTCCAGCCTTCGATCGGATCGGATCGCGATAAGTAAGAAGCGGAGTGTCGAGGATCACGAATCCGGGGTGAGGTAGACCGCGTTCTCTGCAGAATAACAAGAAGGCGACTTTGAAGGCCGCATGAGTTATAGCCCGCACACCTTTCCCGTTATCCCGACGATCTTTCCCGTCGATTCGGATATCGTGTGCTGTCTCGTCAAACGATACATGAAGCTGGCCGGGAAACCGCCATTTCCCCAACACCTCGCTTATCTCCTGCGCGAAGTCGTGAGCATCGGAGGTTGGGATTTCGAGCTTTGGTCTGTCCGCTCTTGGCGCAGGCTTGAGCGCATCGAGGGCTCGCAGGCGGCCGGCTATGGCGTTTCGCTGGTCGATCAATGACAGTCCGTGTCGAGCACGGTCCCTAGAGACCATAAGTTCCGTCAGGCGCCGATTCGCTTCAGTAGCTCTCGGAGCAAGTCGCATCAGTTCTCCTTCAATCGCCGCGAGACCATGATCGAGTTCGGCAATTGATTCTTTGACTTGCTCTGCTTCTTGGCGGAGTTGGATCATAGTCGACGCGAGATCTCTGCTCTGGCGCTCAATTTTGGCAATCTCGCTCAAGGCGGCCTTGCGCGCCAATTCGATTTCGGTTGCGGCATGAGTCTGTCGTTGTATTTCAGGAGGCGCACCACAGAGCGGACAAACTCCATCATTGTTGATAAGTAGGAGGAACCCAGCCTCTTCTATAGTTTCCAGGCGCTCCATGTCAGAGCGATAAATCGCTGCGAGTTGCTCGAATCTGGCAAGATTCATGTCCAACTCAAATCGGCGTTGTTCTCGTTCCGATATGACCGCGATGAGACCAGCTTTGCGATCTAACTGTCCCCTGATCGATTCCTGTGCAGCTTGAGCTTCGGACTGAACGTTCGCCAGAATGTTTTCTGTTCTCTCAACCTCGGCGTTCAGTTCCCCCTCGCTTGGGAAGTCGGCAAGTTGGCTTTCAATAGATTTAAGAATGTCCCCCACTACTTCTGCTTTGGCCCCGGTGCTCGTTCTAAATGTTTTCGCATCCACAACAGGCACTATCGATTCGTCGTCCTGGCCAGAGAGCAACAGCTTGAGTACTCGCCTCTCAGCAGTCGTACGTGTGTATTGCCCACTCTCGATAGGAGAAGTCTCACTTTGTATCTTCGTTTCATCAACAATGCAGAACGGAGTTAAATCGCGAAAGCTGAGACTTCGTTTCTTTCCGCTGGAGTTGGTTGCTACAAAGCGACGAGCCAAGCCGATTTGTTGGAGCAGGACGTAGGATAGATTATCGTTCCCAGCGTGACCATGCTTAGCAGATAATACTTGGCCGGGGTTCGTGCTCACGATTTGACCAACGTGACCCTCGAAAAGAGTGTAAGCCCCTCCGCTTGTGGACCGCATCAATGTCACGTCGCCAACTAACGGAAGCGTGAGAGCGAGCCAGAGTCGGTCATATCCTTTTCTCTCCTCAATTCTCGGCAACCGCTTTGAACCTCCCAACATAAAGTCCAACGACTTAAGGGCGAACGACTTTCCGGTGTTAGATGCTCCATATATCAAATTTGACCCGGGGGTAAACGCAAGACCGGCTGACGCCCTTCTTGGGCCGGTGAACTGAATGCTCCGAATCACAATTCCCTGCCGCTCAGCGTTCATTTCGATCCTTGCTCCACTTGATGTCGCCTTGGAATTCGACTGCCCAACGACCGAGCTTCTCCGAAATTATCGAAGACAACTCGTTATCCGTAGCAAGGCCAAATTCCTCAAACAGCCAAGTTGAGCATATCTTCATCTTTTTCAAGTAGTCCGAAGTCATGGAATCAAGGAATGCCCCAGCCGAATCCGTGGATTGGAAGTGTATACCCTCCGGGACAATAACTGGCTCTACAAGATGGAGGCGACGCATCAATGTCAAGCCGGATTCAACAAGACGTCGTCTTACCAACAACTCACCTGTGCTCTGCGGGAGGTCGGGGTGGAGGCTTGGTGGCCCCCCAAAGTCCGCTGTGTGGAGAACCAAATGGTCAAAATACGTGAGGCGAATCAAGTCAAGGGATTGAGGAAACGAGGTGGCGAGCAGTACAAGCGAACGCAGTCCACTCTCTAGTGGGCCATTGAACACTATCACCTGAGGGATGTCTTCGTACTTTAGTTCTTCCGCCACCGCAATATTCCTTCGTTCACAAAATGATGGCAGACGCCCTGTTTAACAGGTACGCGAGCATATTTTTCCAATATGCCGCATGGCTGCAGTCTCGCGGCCTGACCCATGACAGCATCGACCCGGGCCAGAGTGTCGGCATGGGCCGATCGGTGCACATCAATAATGCCGTGGTGGATGTCGCGCTTAAAAGTGTCGATTTCTTGCGCGTCGATGCTTTCCCGGTAGAAACGCACGAAAGAGTCCGCATCATAGAAGCGCTCCCGCTGCATCCAAAAATGAGACCCATGTTCTTCGTGCCGAAGTACGGCAGCATGGTTCGCAAACTGGTTGCCCTCACGTTCGCTATATGCGTCGATCAATTGTTCGAGGTAGGGCAACTCCCTAGCTTCGACCTCAGTTGGCACGATCCCGCTCGGGGCTGGACCAGGATCTGCGCCGAACCAAGCCGCGAGCACCGAAAGCGCGGCTGGATCTTCGAGGATCATTTCCACAGACAACGGTCGAATTTTAGAAAAGTCCCATTCTTCGATCCAGTCTCTGAGCGAGGAGTCTAAGGCAATGGAGATGCCCTCCGAGATTTTTTGTGCGCAGTACTGATCCCATTTTTCGACCAGTGTCTGTTTGAACTTAGCTGGGTTAAAGATCAAGTCCTTCAGATTACGATTGACGCCGCGGGGCGCAACGAAGAAGAACTCTCGCGGGCGGGTGAAATGACCCTGATGGCTATAGTGGAGAACTTTGCCGACTTCGAGAATGCCGGTCTCAGTTGGAAGAGTGCGGCCGTACTGCTTGCATTGATAATTGTCCCAATCTCCTTCGTGGCGACTGGCGGTGACGAAACCAACGACATCCCGACCCATGTCGCCAGTCCCGGTAAAGCGGTGAACCTCCAAATATTGGCACCGTCGGCTGACCCACTGACGGACGAACTCTTCGAGTGCCGTGTCGTCAAGTGCGATCACTTGACGTGCGTAGTCCTTCGCAGTAGTTCGCATTCAGCAGGCTCTCTCGAACATTTATGACAAGTTATGTCTTCCCGGATTGTAGCGCAGGTGCGGATTGATACAGCCGGTTGAAGACCTGGGTGACCAGACTCGTCCAGTTTTCCGGCGTAAGTCTTCACATCGGCTCACCGGCGCCTGGGTGCCATCAGCAGCGTATGAGGGACTTCCCGGGGGAAACGATCCGGAGCCCCGTCCACGCCGCCACGTTGAAATTCTGACGCATTTGGCCAATTTGGCTGCGTAGGATTTGGCCTTAGTCCAAGATCAGGAACGATAAATGCGCTTGCGTCCGTTCAACTCCTCGATTCTTGCGAAATCTTTACCCCCCGCTTTCTGCCAACCGGCATTCGCGAAAATCACAGCCCATCCGCATTGCAACCAAACCACTTACCCCACACCCCACCCAACCCCGTGCTAAAGCTGGTCCGAAGGGCACAACACATGTCACAACTCACCAATCCATCCACCGGACCGCGCACCGACGCGGGCAAGCAGCGCTCCAGCCAGAACTCCCTCAAGCACGGCCTTGCCAGCGGCCGCCTCGTAGTCCCCGGCGAAG
>JAOAPF010000259.1 GCA_025462755.1 Edaphobacter sp. | reverse complement strand
CCGATGGTCTGGATCTCGTGGAGCTGATCGAGGGTGGCGGGGCCGGGGACGCCCTCGGAGAAGACGCGGACGGCGGATTTGTCTGCGCCCACTGCGCCCGGGGTGGTGTCGCCTCCGACGATGTCGTTGTTGAGGACGGCTTCGAGGTCCCAGCCTTCGGATTTGGCGAGTTTGGCGAAGTGGCGGCTGCCGTTGAGGCCTTGTTCTTCTCCGGCTACCGCGAGGAAGATGATGGTGCTGGGAAATTTGAGTTTAGAGAGGACCCGGGCTGATTCGAGGGAGACAGCGGTGCCGCTGGCGTCGTCGTTGGCGCCGGGTGCCGGGTCGTGGGTATTGAAGTTGTCGGAATTCCGAGAGTCGTAGTGGCCAGTGACGATGACTTTGCGATTGGCCTGAGCGGGATCGGTGCCGCGGAGGATGGCGTAAACGTTGGTGAGTTTTGTTGGCTTGGTGATGCGGGCGGTCGGGCCGGTTCCGGCAGGTTCGATAAACTCGTCGCGTTTGACTTCGAGGCATCCGCTGCACGCGTCGGAGTAGCGCTTAAATTCGGATTCTATCCAGTCGGCGGCGGCGTTGATGCCGGTGCCTGGGGGGAGATCGGTTTCCATGCTGGAGAGCGTACTGCGGTTTTTGAAGGTGACGAGCTTGGCGATGATGGTTTTGATGTTATCGGGAGAGACCTGCTGGAGCGCGCCGGCAATAGCGGGGTCGGCGGGTGCCGTGGTGGCGGGCTGGCCGACCGGAGCTGATGGCGCGCTGGAGGCTGGCTGTTGGGCGTGAAGAAGGCCAGCGGTCAGGAGTGCTGCACCCACGGTGAAGCGACTGAAATGAGAGAGGAAGCGGGGGCCGACGGTCACGAGAATGCTCCTTGTGGAGAAACCAAAATGCGGTTGCAATCGTGTGCTTGACGAATGGGCGGGAAGGCCGCTAAATAAATAGCAGGGTGTCCGCGAATTGCTGTTCCTATAATCCCATAGGTGGAATCCTATAGGTGGGTGAGCGAACTAACCCATGGAGGATGGATCATGGCTGTTGTATGTCCCGAGTGCGACAATCCGATCGTGGTTGACGTCGACGAGGTGGAGGAAGGCGAGACGGTCCAGTGCGATGAGTGCGGGATGGATCTGGAGATTGTTTCGGTGGATCCGCTGGAGGTGGCGGCAATCGACGTGGCTGGTTATGACGACGAGGATCCGATGCGAACCGAGGATGAGGAAGATGAGTAGTCGCAAGCGATTGATGAAGGTGGCCTTATACTAAATCCTATGAAGCGTAACTGGGTCTCGCTCCGTTCCTTTGTCTGCAAAAGTCTTTTTGCAAGCTGCTTTATCACGGGCTTTTTTGTGGCTGCGCCGGGCGCAGCGGTATTCGCGCAAGATCGCGGAGCTGCTCAGCGCGTCGTTCAGGGGAAGGTGGTCGATGCTGGGAATGCGCCAATCAAAGGCGCGGTGGTTTACCTGAAGGACAGCCGCAGCCTCGCGGTGAAGAGCTACTTCTCGGATGATCAGGGTGGGTACCGGTTCGGCCAGCTTTCGCCGAACACGGACTATGAGATCTGGGCGGAGTACGATGGCAAAAAGAGCGCGGCAAAAACGATCAGCTCGTTCGACAGCAAGAGCCAGTTCAATATCACTCTGAAGATCGACAAGTAGTCGCGCTATGCTGAATTTGCGGCGGATCAGCCGCTCCCATGATGATGGGCACCCACTCAGCAACGCTCTGCCGACCCTCCACAACGTACTTGGCCAGTTGGGCTCGACCTGTTCGATTTCACAGCCCTGCGCTCCCTTCGAAAGGCAAAACGTTGGGTTTTCAGCAACTTTTATCGGTTTCATCCGTGGAGATCTGTATTGGGCTTTCTATCTTGACCTCTGCGTCCAGGGTGTCTGTCAGGATGAAGTCTGGGGTAGAGATTTTTGCTTCTCGTAGGCGTCGACGGCGTCGTGCAGGCGGTTGAAGATGAGGGAAGGACCGATGGCTTCCGTGAGATGGTGGCGGTCGAAGTCGGCGCGGGTGTTCCAGAGCACACGAGCGAAGCCGAAGACGACGCCCGCATTGTTTAGATCCTTTTTTAACTCCAGAACGACTCGTGCGGCGGTGTAGTCGACGTTCGTGATTGCTTCGGCGTCGACGATCAGCCAGCGCACGGAGGTTGGCGGGGAGCCTACCAGAGTAGAGATCTCGTCAGCGAAGCGGCTGGAGTTTGCGTAGAAGAGCGCAGCTCCGAAGCGATACAGAACGAGGCCCGGTTCGGTGACGGCGCCGGCGGTAGGCGGAATGAGCTTCCAGGTTCCATCCGCTTCAGGGATCATGACGCCGCTGCGCGGGTGGTAGCTGTGGTGCACGATGCGGAGAAGAGACATAATCATCGCCAGCACGATGCCTTGCTCGACTCCGGCGAGAACGACAAAGACGGTTGTTGTCAGCGCCAACGCGTATTCAGGACGGCTTTCAGGAAGGATCGCCTGTAGACCGCGCAGGTCGATGAGGTGGAGTGCGACGAGAAAGACGAGGGCGCCGAGCACACAGGTGGGAAGATATTGGATCGGCCTGGTGAGAAAGAGCAGAACGAGCGCGACGACCGCTGCAGTGGTGACCTGGGCCAGCTGGCTTTGAGCGCCGCAACTCTCCAGCATCGCAGTCTGGGTGGGGCTGCCGTTGACGACGAAGGTGCCGCTGAAGGCTGCGGCTGCATTGGCGGCGGAGAGACCGACGAGATCCCGATCTGCATTGAGGTGTTGGCGATGGCGACCCGCGTAGATACGGGAGGTCGCCGCGCTCTGCGTGAGAATCATAACGGTGCAGGAGCTGGCGACTGGGATCAGGGGAGGGATGTCCTGCCATTGGACATTGGGAAACGAGAGGCGGGGCAGACCGCCAACGACCGGGCCGATGACGGAAATGCCGTGTCCCGCGAAGTCCCAAATTGCGCTGGCGGTTGTTGCCCCGACCACCACCAGGAGCGAACCGGGGACTCGGGGGGCGAATCGGCGCAGAAGCAAAATAGTTGCGAGGCAGACAGCGGTGACCAGCAGCGTCTGAGGATGGAGGCGAGGAAGAGAGCGGCAGACCTCGTAGAGCTGGATGATGGGCTTGTGGGCGTCGGTTGGAATACCGAGCATCTGTCCGAGGACGGAGATGCCGACCTGGAAGCCGACACCAGTGAGAAATCCAATAAGCACGGTCTGGGGAAGGAAGTCGGCGATGAAGCCTAGCTTGAACAGGCGCGCGAGCAGCAGAAATGCCGCAGTGAGCAGCGCGACCAGACTTGCGAGTGCCACGTAACGTGTGCTGGCGGCCGGCGCCATGCCATTTATTCCACTGCGAAGAATGGCGGCCGTGGCGGAGTCGGCAGCGACGACAAGGTAGCGCGATGAGCCGAAGGTGGCGAATGCCAGAAGCGGCAGCAGGAGCGCGTACAGGCCGGTGACGATCGGCATGCCGGCGATGCGGGTGTAGCCGAGTGTCTGCGGGATGTCGATCGCCGCGAAAACAACGCCGGCAAGTGCATCGCGCACTGCGCCGTCTCGCTTCACAGGTTTTATTCCCTGGAACAGACTAAGCAAATCAAAACTCCTTGCAGCGCAATGCTCTTCCGTAAGAAAGATCGAGGTTGATGCTAAATCAAAGGGGGCTTTTTTGATTTGGGGAACGATGGAAACAGAAAGACCCTGGGGGCTAGAACCCCTGTCGTTGTAGGATTTTTCGCAGGGCTAGAGCCCTGCGCTCCATCGCAAAAAGCAAACACTGTCTTTTCCGCAGCCTTGCAGATTAGTTCTCGTCGGAGTTGTCGCCCTCTTCGATGAGAGAGGCGGTGCCGACCACGTCGTAGGTGGTGGGTTCGCCCCCGGTGGGCTTCAAGGTGACACGCATGGGCAGGCGCTGCCATCGGGCCGGCTGGCAGACTGGGATGAAGTGGTTGCTCTGCGGCCAAGTGCCGATCTGCTTCTGAACGACAGGGCGGCGCGCGCCTAGTTGAGCGACGATCGCGAAGAGTCCGCCTTTGCCGGATGTGGCGATGCCACAGTATGCAGCGTAGTCGCGGAACCAAACGACGTCAGAGACGGCTGAGTCGAAGTCGGGCAGATGCAGCGCGGTGATGTGGCCGGTGACGCGATCGATGGAGAGCCAGGGGCCGGGTTGCCAGACCCAGTGAGGAGCCGCGTCGGTGGGCAGAGAGTCGTTGAGGCGAAGGGCGCGGCGCACGGTAAAGGTGCGGTCGGTGATGTCGTGGATTTCGCCGGTGGTCCATTCTTTCTGGCGGTCGTCGACGAAGAGAGGGCGCACTTTGAGGGTGGAGGTCTCGTCGGCTCTGGTGTCGGGCGTCGCGTCGGGCTGGGTGTAAGGCACTCTGCGGAATGGACCGAGGGTGACGGTGTGGACCTTCGGTGTCGCGGCGATAAGTGGGTGCAACGAAAAAAATACAACAAGAGAGAATGCGCGCAGGAAATGGAGGCGGTAGAGCGCGGGGCGGGACGGACGCGGAGTCAAACTCAAGAGGAAGGGCTCGCTAGGGGAAAATCAGTTGTTGTCATGCTACTGGATAGGCTTTGTTCTCTGTGGGATAACTTGGGGAAATGGCTTAACACTTTGGGGGTGGAAGAAATGGGAGGGCGGGCGGAAGAAATTTCAAGGTGACACGAAAGATGTACGGAGGTATTGAAAAAGGTACGAAAACTGTGGGAATCAGGGCCAATTTGCGGGCTCGCACAGAGTAGTATCGTGAAAAGAATGCGTGCTGCCGTCGTGGTAGCGCGTGCAAATCGACCGCGGCGGGATCATTTGAGCAGTACGAAAGGACATGAATAAATATGTGGAAACCGAATCAGACTGGAAGCAATACCCCCTCAACTCCTGAACCGGTGCGTCCCTCGGCACCTGCGACGAACTTCGACGCGAGCCCGACGCGACCTGCGACGGTTGGCGCTGGAACTGCGGCGTCTGCTGTACCGACGGGAGAGCAAGCGACGATCGGCAAGTCTCTTATTGTTAAGGGAGAGTTGACGGGCTCGGAATCGCTGTACATCGACGGCAAAGTGGAAGGCGCGATCAATCTGCCGGGTAATCGCGTGACCGTTGGCCGCAACGGGCAAGTAGCGGCGAACATTGTGGCACGCGAGATTGTTGTGCTGGGGAAGGTTCGCGGCAACTGCCAGGCGAGCGATCGCGTGGATATTCGGAGCGAAGGCTCGTTGACCGGAGATGTGATCGCTGCGCGAATCTCGATCGAAGATGGCGCTTTCTTCAAGGGCGGCATCGATATTCGCAAGCCCGGCGGCACCGACCTGAAGGGTGGTACCGCGACACCTGTTTCCTCTGAGCCAGTTACCGTCGAAGCTTAATTTTTTAGCCGAAACGACAGTCTCTCTGTGGAGGAATGACGGCCCCGGTTTGTGCTGGGGCCGTTCTGCGTCTGACTCGTCTGCGGCGGACTAGTACGAGTAAGGTGGAAGATTGCGGATGATGGTGAAGAGGGTTGCGACGCTGAGAGCGGTGTAGAGGATGACGGATGGCGGCTGCGGCCAGCAAAGAGGTTTGCGCTGTAGCAGGCGAGTGTAGCAGAGGATGCCGTACACGGCGGCAAAGGGTAGCAGCAGCGTGACAAGGCCGTTGAGGTTCATTGCTTCTGCGAAGTCTCCGCGGAGCATGGCCGCGATGGAACGGGTGGCTCCGCAGCCTGGACATTGAAGGTGAAGCAGTTCATGGATGGGGCATCGCGGATAGAAGCTGTACTGTGCCGGGGGAAAGAGCAGGAGCAGGGTTGCGGTGAGTGCAATGATCGCCGGGGGCACAGCCGCTCGCAGAGTGTCTGCGGAGCGGCTGCGCGCGGTAAGGATCATAGTCCTGGATTCCTATAGCGAAGGGCCTGTTTCATTTGATTGATCTCGTTAAGTTTGTATTGGAAGTAGATGCCCCCGAAGAAGAAGGTCATCACGGCATTGAGACGGAGGCCGAGCGGCTCGGGACCGTTGAAGTGCTGTTCCAGTGTATCTCGCAGGGTGAAGCGGGCGATGAGACGAACAACCCAGGCAGCAATGCTGATCAGGTTGCCGAGGACGCTGTGATGCGGGTGAACGTGGTGGGAGAGAGAAATAAAGATGGTCCACGAACTGCCGAGGTTGAGGACGATCAAGACGGTCGCAGCGATGTAAAACATGAGGGCTTTGCTGGCTGGCTGAATCCGATTTGCCCAGGCCGCGATGACCAGGTTCCAGACCACGACGAAGAAGCCGCAGGTGAGAAAGCCCAAAAGGAGTTCGATGCCCCAGTTCAGATTGGGCGGGTCGGGGTAGGCGATGCCGGAGGGGGGTGGATATGTTGAGGGTGCCGCGTAGGCAGGGGTTGGCATCGCGGCGGGAGCCGCGGCGCTGGGTGTGCCTGTGGTGCCGAGGATCTGCGCGACAGGGAGCCAGTCGGGCATGTCTTCGCTTTTGGCCATGTCGGTGGGAAGGATGTTTCCGGTGGCAACGTAGCGCTGGAGGTCTTCGAGGGTGTAGGGACCGTACATCTGTCCGTTGCGTGAGACTTGATAGGTCATGCGGGCTCCGTGACGCCCGGACAGCGGCGTGATCTTGCGGCATTAACTATAGCCCCGATGAAAACATGGACTGCGATTCTGCACAATCAGATTCGGATGGCGAGGCGTGGTATTCCCATTCGTGCGGGTTGTTGCATGTAGAGCGTGTCGTTAGATGATTTTGTGATCGACACTGTCAAGCTGCGTGTCTTTCGCTGCGCGACTCAGCAGGATGCGCAGATCCGTAACCTTGCTGAGTGCGAAGGCAGGTGGCGTGGCGGGTGCGGTGACGGCGATGAAGTCGGCGCGGTTGACGTCTTCGAGGTAAAAGCTGGGGCGCTGGTCGGGTGTTGCGGGCTGAATCTCGACGTGACTCATCTCGAGGTTGGTGACGTGGCGCAGAAAGAATCCCTGCGAGGGTGTCGTGGGGCCGAACATACCCGGGTCGGGATACTTGTCGGCATTTTCAGGCATGACGATCTTGGCGTCATCGGCAGAGCCGCCACCCTGATGCTGAATGTAGACGTTCGATATCTTGACGTCGCGGATGGGAAAGTCCGGGATGCCGCTGATGATGGAGCAGATGTGAGGGACCGTGTTGTAGCTGATGAGATTGTTGACGACGATCCGCTGGAGGGTGCCCACCTTCGTGCTCTCCTTGGGGGCCGCGAAGGCGCGCTCCGAGACGCCAGAAGAGCGGGGCGCTGACGACGTCACGCATAGTGATGTTGGAGATGGCGATGTCTTCACAAAGTGCCCCGTCTTCGGTTTCGAGAGCGAGGCCCATGCAGCCGTCGAAGACGCAGTTGGAGATCGTGATGTTTTTGAAGCCGCCGTTGGATTCGGTGCCGCATTTGATGCGGCCGTTGCGGGCGAGCCGGGGGACGTCGGGAGCGAACTTCTTGTAGGTGCCGTCGAGCATGGTGCCGAGTTCGTAGGAGCCGGCGACGTAGCAGTTGGTGATGGTCAGGTTCTCGGTGGCTCGGGCGTACCCAAGAGCGTAACTGGACTTCGGGCAGATGGCGTCGTCCCAGGGAGAGTTGACGAAGCAGTTGGAGACGCGGACGTTGCGGCAGCAGTCGATGTCGATGCCGTCGCGGTCGGTGTCGATGGTGAGGTTGTCGATGGTGACGTTGTCAACGCCGGTCAGGAGGAGGCCGAAGTGGCCGCCCTTGAGGATCGAGAAGTCACGGAAGAGGACGTTGCGGCAGTTTTTGAGCGCGATGGCTTTGTTGCCTACACCGGGCTGCTCAGCCTGAAACATGGTGTAGTTGCCGCGGGGCGGGCGGATGACCAGTGGGGCGGCGGTGCCGGCAGGACGTTGAGATGCGTTAGCCGGACGGCCGGGGCCCGCACCGAAGCTGAGGCCTTTGCCGTAGATTAGGCCGGGGCCAGTGATCGAGATGTCGTTGATGCCCTCGCCCCAGATTAGGGAGTTGTGCCAGTGATTATGGCCGTAGTCCTGGTAGGCGTCCCACGCGGTGTTGGCCTCGGCTGCGTCGTAGATGCCGCCGTTGTAGCCGCTGGTTGCATTGGGGAGCGGTGAATCTGCAGCGAGGATGGTTGCACCTTGTGAAAGGTATAGCGCGACGTGACTCTTCAGACGAATGGAGAAGCTCAGCCAGGTTCCGGGAGGAAAGAGGACGGTGCCGCCACCCGCGGCCGCCGCGGCTTCGATGGCTTTGTTGATTGCGGGAGAGTCGACGGTTTTGCCGTCGCCCACGGCGCCATAGGTGCGTATGTCGAAGATGCCCTGCGCCGCTGAGGTATGTGGGGAACGCTGCGGGGCGGCGTAAGCTGCGGGGACCGCGGTGGCGGCGGCTGCGGCCATCCTATGCCGCCGAATCGGAGGACGTCACGACGTGCAGAGTTGAAGGGGTCCATAGGGGCCATGCTAGCAGACACAATATATCAATTGGCATGAAACGGAGAGACGGAATCCGATGATTTGCGCGTTGATGAGTACGAGGAACTAAGGAACAGGGAAGAAGTCGTCGTGGCCGGTGGGGCGGAAGCGGTAGCCGATCCATGGCTCGGTGACGATGTAGGCCGGCTCGTCGGAGATTTCGATCTTTTTACGCAGCTGGCCGATGGTGACACGCAGATATTCGGGTTGATCTGCGTTGGTGCCCCACACCGCGTGCAGCAGAGCGCGGTGGGTCAGCACCTGCCCGGGATGCTGGGCCATATACATCAGAAGATCGAACTGCTTCGGCGTCAGATGGGTGTCCTGACCCCGAATTACGACGCGGTGCTGCGGTATATCAATCAGGAAGTCTCCGGTTTGGATGATCTGTGGCGTTTCACTGCTGGTCCCAATGCTGCGGCGCAGTTGAGCGCGGACGCGGGCCTGCAGTTCTTGAATACTGAAGGGCTTTGTGACGTAGTCGTCGGCACCTGCGTCGAGCGCTTCAATTTTCGTCAGGTCCTGATTGCGGACCGAAAGAACAATGATGGGGATCTGCGAGATGGCGCGGATCTCGCGGCACAACTCAACGCCGTTCATCTGTGGCATGGAGACGTCGGTGATGACGAGGTCCGGTTTCCATGCATGGATGGCTTCCATGCCTTCGACGCCATTGGCAGCGATCCGCAACGAATAACCCTGTGTGGAAAGGGCCGTGCGGAGGACGCGGGTAATCTGCGGTTCGTCATCGACGATGAGGATCTTCGCCGGTTGATCGTGCTCGTTCGTTTTCATTCCTGCTCCGAGTGCTGGGTGACGATGTGGACGTCAACGTTGGGTGACTCCTTCAGGAAATGTTGAATCGCCCAATAATAGAGGTATTTGCGGAAGCCATGGACGGCGGTGCGGCCGAAGACGACGTGCGTGATGCGTTTCTCGCGAACGAAGCTCGCTGCAGTGTGGGCGACGCTTTTGCCTTTGATGGTGAAGACCTCGGCGTTCAGGTTGCGCGCAAACTGCATGTTGGCGGCAAGCGTCCTTTTTTCTTCTTCGGGAAGGTCCTCGTCGGTGTCGACGTGCAGGACGAAGAGTTCGCCGCCGACTCCTTCGGCCACTCTCGCGCCGCGTGCGATGAGCATCTGCGAGGAACTGTTGGAACTGATGCAGACGGCAACGCGTTCGCGGACTGCCCAGTGCGCATCAATGTGTTTCGCGTCCATGTAGGCGGTCAGTGTGCGATCTACGGCCTTGGTCACGTGCCGAAGGGCGAGTTCGCGGAGTGCGATCAGGTTGCCGCGGCGAAAGAAGTTGCCCAGAGCCTTTTCGGCGCGGTCCACGCCGTAGATATCGCCGCGGCGCATACGGGTCTGCAAGGCTTCCGGCGTCAGATCGGCCATCACGATCTCGTCCGCGCGCTGCACCAGCCAGTCCGGCACGGTCTCGCGAATCGGAACCCCGGTGACGCTCTGAACTGTAGGCGCGACGCTCTCAATGTGCTGCACGTTCATGGTCGCGAGGACGTCGATGTTGGCTGCCAGCACGTCGAGCACATCCTCGTAGCGCTTACGATGCTTGCTGCCTTCGATGTTGGTGTGGGCGAGTTCGTCGATCAGGACGATCTGCGGTTTTCGCGCGAGGATGCCGTCGACATCCATCTCCTCAAAGGCGACGCCTTTGTAATCAATTTTCTTTCGAGGTATTTTTTCGAGTTGTTCGGCCAACTCTGCGGTGCGTGGACGGCCGTGTGTCTCCACGACGCCGATCACGATGTCCTCGCCTCGCTGACGCCGACGGATCGCCTCGCTCAACATGTTGTAGGTCTTGCCGACGCCGGGTGCGTAGCCGAGGAAGAGTTTGAAGGTGCCGCGCGTCTTCTCCGGCGCGACTCTTTCCAGCCATTCTTCCGGGCTCTTTGCTGCCGTGTTCGAGTTGTCGCGAGTGCCCATAGAGATAAGATAAAGTGGTGCAGCGCAAGGTCATACGCAGTATCGTTCGCTACAGTGTGTCGACGGCTGCCGCCGCTGTCATTGTAGCTGTCTACTTCCGTTGGCTGCATGTCAACGAGACGACTGTGGCGATGACGTTCCTGGTCGGCATCCTTCTGGTGGCCGCAAACTGGGGGCTGCGCCACTCGATTTATTTGTCCATCCTGTCTGCGGCAGCGTTTAACTTTTTCTTTCTTCCACCGATACTCACGTTCACCGTTAGGGAGGGCCGCAATTGGATCGCGTTGCTGGCCTTTCTGGTGACGGGCATCGTTGCCAGCCAGCTTGCGGAGCGTGCTCGCCGGGAGGCGAAGATCTCGCGACGACGCCAGCGCGAGGCAGAGCGGCTGTATGAGTTCAGTCAGCAGATGCTGGTGACAGGCAACGTCATCGACCTGCTTAATGTTTTGCCGCAGATGATTGCCACAACCTTCAACCTTGCCGGTGCTGCGGTTTATCTGCGCCAAAGAGACCGCGTCTATCG
Source organism: Edaphobacter sp. (assembly GCA_025462755.1). Taxonomy (GTDB): domain Bacteria; phylum Acidobacteriota; class Terriglobia; order Terriglobales; family Acidobacteriaceae; genus Edaphobacter. Next base: position 4,297 of record JAOAPF010000259.1, on the reverse strand, counting down.
CTCCAGCCCGAACTACATGGACGTCACGGCGGCGGAACTACGGGACGCGGCGTTCACCCGCGATCATCGGCGCGACGAAGAACGCAACATCACCTTGATTCCCATACTGCTCGGAACGCGTCCGATCGGAGCTGTCGGCATCACTGGCGGTGGAACTTCGCCCGAAGCGCTTGACGCAGTGTGCGGCCTTGCTGCTATCGCTATTGAGCGCGCTGGTGCGGTGGAGACGCTGACGCGGGTGGAGGCCTCGCGCGAGAGTGAACGCCTCCGGAATGCGCTGCTCGACTCCGTTGCCCATGAGCTGCGAACGCCGTTGACCTCGATCACCGCTGCGATCACCAGCCTGCGAAGCGATCCTCTTCTGGACAAAGAGCAGAGCGCGGAGATGATGCAGGTGATTGAAGAGGAGGCGGCGCGACTGGACCGGCTTGTAGGCCAGGCGATGGAGATGGCGGAGCTGGATGCGAACGACATCAAGCTCGATCTGCGATTGCATTCCATGAGTGAGGCCGTCGATCTGGCTCTCGAGGCGATCCCGGGACGGCTCAAAACGCACGCGGTCGAGCTTCGCCTGCCGGACTCATTGCCCATGGTGCAGATGGATCTCGAACGCATTGCCAAAGTGCTGCAGCATCTGCTGGAGAACGCCGCGAAGTATTCAGCGGAGGGAAGTCCCATCTTCGTCAGCGCCGAAGTCTCGCAGGGACGGCTCGTGACCAGCGTTGCCGACCGTGGCGCGGGCGTCGATGACTTCGAGCGGATGATGATCTTCGACAAGTTTTACCGCGGACAAGGACAGCGTTATCGTGTGCAGGGCACGGGGATGGGGCTGGCCATCGCCAAGGCCATCGTCGAAGCGCATGGCGGCTCCATCGACGTGACGAGCCAGCCTTCGCAGGGCTCGGTCTTTTCGTTCTACCTGCCGCTGCAAGGCTCAGGACAATAAGGACAGTGTCCTGCCGGACGAGCCCACTGGGCGTGGCGCGGCCACTTCGTGGCGGGTATACCTTGTATCGCAATGATGATCTTTTGGGGTCCTCCCGTTGGTCGGAAGGAAAAATGGTATCCCGACCAACGGGAGGACCGATACAGTTTATTCCGCCCAGACAAGTCAAACAGGCGTGCGAACGCCCGCTCCACGCAGTGGCCCGTCCGGCAGGACACAGCTTCTAAAGCTTCGGCAGGTCGGTGACGTTCCAGCCGCCGCCCAGCGCCTTGATGAGAAGAACGCTGGCATCCATCTGTCGGCGCATGATGTCGATATCGTTGCGTTCGTTGTTCAGCGCGGTGGTTTGAGCGGTCACGACCTGGAGATACGTGTCGAGGCCGCCGACATACCGGTTGTTGAAGATCTGCTCTGCGGATTGCGCCGCCAGCGTGGCTTGATGCTGGTTTTCGGCCTCCTGCTGAAGAACACGTAGCGCAATCAAGTTGTCTTCCACCTGCTGAAACGCGGTGAGCGTCGTCTGCCGGTAGTCCGCGACGGTCTCATCGTAACGGGCGTTGGCCTGTTCGGAGACAGAGGCTCTGCGGCCTGCATCGAAGACCGTCTGCGACAGTGTCGGGCCGAGCGACCACACCAGACTCGCAGGGTTAAACAGGTTCGCGAAGGACGTTGCTTCAATGCCAACTGTTCCATTGAGAGAAATCGTCGGATAGAAGGCGGCACGCGCGATGCCGATACGATCGTTCGCCTCGGCAACGCGACGCTCTGCTGCGGCGATGTCGGGGCGTCGCTCGAGAAGCTCGGAGGGCAGGCCCGGCGGAATGCCCGGCGGGCGCGCATCGAGCGGTGCGTCGGTGAGCGTGAACGACGCAGGCGGTACACCGAGAAGAACGGCAATGGCGTGCTCGAACTGTCCGCGCCGCAGGGTGATATCGCGCGCTTGCACTTTGGCTGCCTCAAGCTGCGTCTTCGCCTGGTCTACGTCGGACTTGGGAGCGACCCCGCCTTCAAAGCGGTTGTTCGTGATGCGGTAGGCCTCTTCGTAGTACTTGACGGTATCGTTCAGCAGCTTCTCTTGTGCATCCGCGCTGCGGGCCTCGAAGTAGTCGAAAGCGAGTTCGGCCTGGAGGCTCAGCAGCACGGTCTGACGGTCGCTGGCGCTGGCCTGGGCTTCTTCGCGAGCGGCGTTAACGCTGTGACGAATGCGTCCCCATACATCGACTTCATAGTTGAGGTCGACGGGAAGAAGTATGTCTCCGAAACCGTTGCCAGTGGAGCTGCTGGCAGAGCGGTAGGGGCGGTTCGAGGACTGGCGCACTCCACCGGCGGAGGGTGCGACTCCGACGGTTGGATACAGCGAGGCGTGGGTGAAGCGGATCAATGCGCGCGCCTCGCGAAACCGTGCATCCGCGGCCTTCAGATCCTGGTTGTTCGCGGCCACCTGTGGCTCAAGCGTATTCAGTTCCGTATCGCCGAAGATCTTCCACCATTCGCCGCGGGAGACCGCATCTGCGGGCTGCGCCACTTGCCAGTTGGAGTTCTCCTTGTAGGCGTCCGGGTCTGCTTCTTTATACCCAGGCGCCATGGGGACCGATGGCTTCACGTACTTCGGGCCAACCATGCAACCGCTGAATGTGAGTACAGCAGCACTGGCTAAAGCTGCGCGATATAGCGTCACTTCGTCCCCGCTTTCGTCGGGGTTGCGGGTTGGTTGACGCGGTTTGCGATCTGGACCTCCTGCCCGCTGGTCAGGGAGTCTGACGGATCGAGGATCACAGCATCGTTCGCAGTCACGCCGGAGGCTATCTCCACGGTCGCGCCGGCGTCTCTGCCAATCTTCACCGGCGTCAGCTGTACGCGCCCATCGCGGACGACGCCGACGCGCAAGCCCTCGGAGCGGAATAGCAGCGTGTTCGATGGAAGCATCAGGTTGGCCGCACGCTCCGGCACCTTGAAGTGAACAAACACATACGCGCCGGGAAGCAGCTCGGCCTTCGGGTTGTCAACATCGACCTCAACGTTCAGCGTGCGGGACGCCTGATCGATAGCGTTGGAGTTGCGTGCGATCGTGCCTTCAAACGACCTGCCGGGATACTCGTCAAGCGTCAGAGTTGCCTTACCTCCAACCTTGATGGCAGCCGAGTAAGACTCCGGAACCGCAACGTAGACCCTGATCTTCCCGATGGCCGCCAGATGGAACAGCTCCTGCGGGGTTGTATTCTGGCCCGCCGAGATGAGTCGCCCTACGTCGGTATTACGCGCGGTCACGATACCGTCGAAGGGGGCGTACACCTTCTCGAACGACTGCAACTGCTCGAGTCGACGCACATTCGCCATCGAGGCATCGACAGCCGCCTTCTTGGCTGCGGCGTCGCTCACCGCAACATCGGTCTCCTGCTTCGAGACGGAGTTGGTCTTCAACAGATTTTGATACCGGCCGGAGGTTGTGTTGGCGAGGTCAAGGTTAGCCTGTGCACTCTTCAGGTCCGCCTGCGCTACCTGGAGTTGCTGGTCTACCTCGGGCGTCTCGATCTGCGCCATCAACTGTCCCTTGCCAACGTGGGCGCCGATGTCGAAGTACCAGTTCCTCAGGTAGCCGTTGGTTCTGGAGTAGATGGGCGTATCCATGAACGCCTGTGTGTTGCCAGGCAGCGCAATCTCCGGCGACAGCGTGGAGGGCGTTGGATAGACGACATTCACCGATGGAATGGCCGAAGCAGCCGTCTCCTTCGCCAGGGAGTGTTCGGATCCGCGGCGCGCCAGGACGCCGAAGATGACCACGCCAGCCACAATGGCGGCGACGACGACCATACCAATCCACGAACCTCGAGTCAGCCTGGGCTCTTCCGACGGTATTACCGGCTGGGAAGTGTATTCGCCGGACGGATGGGTTTCCGTTGCGTTCTTCTCTGCCGTGCTCGTCGTCATTCGTGCTCCTTCAATGCTCATTTGATTCCTCTAGGCCCTTGCTGCAATGTGACGATCGGCGGATTTTCCCGAAGGCTGCTGCTGTTTGCGCCGGCCGTGCAGCAGACTGAAGACTGCAGGAACGAACATCAGCGTTGCCACCGTTGCCAACAGCAGGCCGCCGATTACGGCGCGGCCCAGCGGAGCGTTTTGTTCCCCGCCTTCACCGGCGCCAAGCGCCATGGGAACCATGCCGATAATCATTGCAAGCGCCGTCATGCACACTGGCCGGAAGCGTATTGCGCCCGCCTCAATTGCTGCCATGACGGCGTCTCCGTGGTCCAGCAGACGTTCTTTCGCGAACGACACAACAAGGATACTGTTTGCCGTGGCGACGCCCATACACATGATCGCACCCATCAGCGCAGGCACACTGAGTGTGGT
>JAOAPF010000242.1 GCA_025462755.1 Edaphobacter sp. | reverse complement strand
GTCTTGATCGGCTCATACCGCGACAGCAGAATCACTGTCAGAATGCCCATCGCAAGAACCGCATATCCCTGGCCCACGAGAAACTGAAGTCCCCAGATCGACGAGTACCACGTGATATCAAGAGACTTGATCCAGTCGATCGCGCCAAGGGTGAGCAGGAAAACATAAATAAGGATGCCGATGCCGCTCAGATTCTCGAACTTGATCCGCCAGCGATCATAACTCGGCTCCGTCCCTCTCTCGGGATCCGCGTCCCGCTCGAGCGACCACTTGTTCAGGAAGTACTGGAACGTCCACAGAATCCCGAAGATGATCGCAGTCTGGATGATCACCGCAGTCGGATTCAGCATCGCTCGCTTGGCGTTCAGCGTCATCGCCTGTTCCATCGTGACCGCATGATTTGCCACACCTTCGGCCACCGCTGCCGCAGTTGGAAACGCCGCCCACTGATAAAGGTGTTTCCAGAACAGGATGATCGGCACGAACATCGCCCCGACGAGCCAGATTGTTCGCGTCATCGCCTCCAGCGGGCGCCGAAGCAGCAGCCCCCACTTACCGCCGGTGACATACTGCAGCATCAACACGACCAGCCCGCCGCCCGCAAAACTGAAGCAGATCATATAACCCATCAGGTAAGCCCGAAGAAGGTGATTTCTTCCCTCATGGCTCCACGAGAAGGCCAGTAGCGAGATAAGCGTGGCCACCGCAAAGACGATCAGCGCACGCATCCGCCATGCAGAGAGGATCCCCGGTGCGGCCAGCGACGCAGGCAGCGTACGCGGCCCATCGTATTCGTGGTCGCCGCCTGCTGCTCCGTAATGTTCGTGTCCAGATGACATTCGTTTCAAACCTTCGTTCGGAAGCTTCCGAGGTTACTGCTTCGGTACACCTGATTGCTGGGGTTCTCTTGGTCCGGCAGGCGTTCCAGCCGGCTGGGTTGCGTTAGGACGTGAATTCGAACCTTCCCCGTTAGTCGAAGGCGCCGGGGCAGGCATCGGCAGAACATAAAGTCCGTTATCGGGTGTTCCCGTCACGGCCGTTGGCGGCAGCGTCCACTCATCGGCAAACGAAGCCGGCAGACCCTCGCGCTCGGCGATGCTCGAAAGCGGCTCCACATGCGCACCCGGCGGAACGTCAGCTTGCGTCGCCTTCTGGCTCAACTGCAGCGCTTTGATGTAGGCGACGATGGCCCAGCGATCCTCCGGCACAATCTGCGCCGCATAATCCGGCATCGCGCCGTAGCCGTTCGAGATCACATGGAAGAAGTGGCCCAGCGGAGCGGTCTCAAGCCGGACTGTATTGAAATTACCAGCCTTCATGTAGCCGCGCTGGACGATCATGCCGACGCCATTGCCCACGCGCGAGTGACACGGCGTGCAGTAGACGTTGTACCGTTCCTGCCCGCGCTCCAGCACCTCGAGCGTAGCCGGGAAAGGCATCCCGTCGCCTTCTTTGCCATTAATCAGACCGGTATAAAAATAGCCGTTCTCACGCAGTTGATTGCGCGCAACCGTATTCTCCACCTGAGGACGCACCGACCGGCCATCAGCATAAAAATTCGTGCCGCGCTGCGGAAAAAACTTCGGCTCATCCTGCATATCCTGGCGGCAGCCGGCCAGAATCAGTGTCGCCGTCATCGCACCAAACGCCGCGAGTTGCTTGAGCTTTTGCACGCTACTCCCTACTCCCTGTTCCCGGTTCCCTCGCATTTAGTGATCCACCTCCACCACGGAGACCGCGGGGAACTGCTCGAGAAACGCCCGAGTGTCCCCAGGTGAAAACAGCGGATCGGTCGCCTCAAGGCAGAGAAAAAACTTGTCTGTCGTCGCGCCGTTCCTGAAATTAGCCGCGTTGAACAACGGGTGATAAGGCTGCGGCAAACCATTCAGCGCCAGCATCCCGAAGCACGCGGAGAATCCAGCAAACAAAATCGTCCACTCGTAAGCCGGAATGATGAATGCAGGCCACGAGAACAGCGGACGCCCGGCGATATTCAGCGGATAGGCCCAGACATTCACCCACGTCTCCATCAGAAACGCAGTCGTCACGCCCATCAATCCGCCCAGCAGACACACCAGCGGCACCCGCGTCTTGTGGAAGTGCAGCGCCTCGGCCGCCTCTTCCACCGGATACGGCGTGTAGCACTCCATCCGTCGGTACCCGGCACGGCGCGCCTCTTGCGTCGCATACACCAGTTCGCCGGGTGTGTTGAACTCGGCCAGCAATCCGTAAATTCCTTCGCGCGGCGGCATCAGGCTGACTCCTCAATGACTTTCTCGGCTTTCGCTCCGCCCGGCTTTATCTTCGTCTGCGGCAGCATCATCCGTATCTCCGACATCGGAATCATCGGCAGGAAGCGGACGAACAGGAAGAACAGGAACGTAAACATGCCGAGCGTTCCCACATAGATCATGTAGTCCCACTTCGTCGCGCGGTACGTGCCCCAGCTCGACGGCAGATACTCGCGATACAGGCTGGTCACAACGATCACAAAACGCTCAAACCACATTCCCGTATTGATGATGAACGAGAGCACAAACAGATAAGCCACATTCACCCGCAGCTTCCGCGACCACAACGTCGTCAGGGGAATCGCGAGGTTGGTCAGGATCAGAATCCAGTACGCCCAGCCCATCGGCCCGAACATACGATTCCACATCATGAAGAACTCCCAGTGGCTGGCCGAGTACCACGACATGAAGACCTCCATGCCGTAGCCATAACCCACGATCAAACCGGTCCCGAGCATCACCTTCGCCATGTTGTCCAGATGGCGCAGCGTGACCAGATCTTCCAGGTGATAGAACTTGCGGATCGGAATCGCCAGCGTAATCACCATGGCAAATCCCGAATAGATGGCACCCGCCACGAAGTAAGGCGGGAAGATCGTCGTATGCCAGCCAGCCAGCGCCGCCACCGCGAAGTCGAAGCTGATGACCGTGTGTACCGAGAGCACCAGAGGTGTCGAAAGCCCCGCCAGCAGCAGGGAAGCAGACTCATACCGGATCCAGTGCCGCGTCGAACCACGCCATCCCAGGCTCAGCAGTCCGTAGAAGTACTTCGCCGCAGGCATCGTCGCCCGGTCGCGCAGCGTCCCGAAGTCGGGAATCATTCCCATGTACCAGAAGATCACCGAGATCGACGCATACGTCGACACCGCAAACACGTCCCACGCCAGCGGAGAACGGAACTGCGGCCAGACATTCATCGTGTTCGGGTAAGGGAACAGCCAGTACGCCAGCCACGGCCGCCCAACGTGGATCAGCGGGAATAACCCGGCGCAGCACACTGCGAAGATCGTCATCGCCTCGGCGAATCGGTTGATCGAGTTACGCCACGTCTGCTTGAACAGCAACAGAATCGCGGAGATCAGCGTCCCGGCGTGGCCGATACCGATCCACCACACGAAGTTGATGATGGCGAATCCCCAGGCCCCCGGGATCGTCACACCCCAGATTCCCACGCCCTTCAGAAACAGCCACGTGCAGCCTACCACCAGGCCCTGGGCAACTCCCGCCGCCACGATCAGGCCGAAAAACCATCCCAGCGGCGTGTTCGATGTCAGCACGATCCCGGCGATCTTCTGCGTGACCGACTTGAAGGTATGGCCCGGCGCAATCACCGCATACTCGCCTGTACGCGGGTCAATCATGGGATCGACGATGGGTTCGATGGGTCCTTTGGTCGCCATTATGCCAGCTCCGCATTTGGGTTGATCACGCCGGCCGTGTAGGCCGTGCGCGGCTTATAGTTCAGGTCCGCCAGCACATGGTAGTTGCGCTCATCCGCCTTGCGCTTGGAAACCCTGCTGTTCGCATCATTCTGGTTGCCGAAGATGATTGCGTCCGTCGGGCATGCCTGCTGACAAGCCGTCACAACCTCTCCGTCGCGGATCGCCCTGTTTTCCTTGTCCGCCTTGATCTTCACTGCTTCAATCCGCTGCACGCAGTACGTGCACTTCTCCATCACGCCGCGCGAACGAACCGTGACGTCCGGATTGCGCGAGAACTTCAGGCTCTCCGTGTCGTAATCCGAGTACAGCAGGAAGTTGAACCGCCGCACCTTGTATGGGCAGTTGTTCGAGCAATACCGTGTCCCCACGCAGCGGTTGTACACCATCTGGTTCAGACCCTCCGGCGTATGCACCGTCGCACCCACCGGGCACACAAGCTCGCAGCCCGCATTCTCGCAGTGCTGGCACGCCATCGGCTGAAAGTGCGCCTTCGGAGCATGCAGGTCGCCCTCGAAGTACGTGTCGATGCGTATCCACTGCATGATGCGTCCGACTTTCACCTGCTCGCGCCCCACCACCGGAATATTGTTCTCCGCATAGCAGCTCACCACGCAGGCATTGCACCCGATGCAGCTGTTCAGGTCGATCGACATCCCCCAGGCATTCTGCAACTGCTGCGACGAGACATCCTTGTTGTGATAAGTCCACTTATCCCCGGAGAGGCTGTCTTCCTTCGTCGGCTCGTCCCCGATCGGGCCATATCCAACCTTATTGATCAGCGTGCCGCTCGCGCCGCCTTCATGCGCAAAGTGCGGATTCTTCTTCGCTTCCTCGACCGTGGCGTAGCGAATGATCGCCCGCTCCATCGCCTCATGGCCAGGCAGAGAATAAACCCCTTCCTTGTCCGACAGCGGCTTCTCCAGATCATGCTGCGCAAAGCTGCCGCGATGCTCGATGGAATGCACCTTCGTAATGCACAACTCGTACTTCCCCGGCACCTTTACCGCGGTCGCCCCAGAAATAAACAGCGGCCCATCCGAGGTACGAATCTGGTACGCATCAAAGCCAACGCCCTGCGCGACACGGCCCGCCTGCACCCCGCGGCCAAGCCCAAGATGTACCGTAATCACCCCATCCGGATGACCCGGCACCATCAACGCCGGAGCAATCACCTCGCGATCGCGATACGTGATCTTCACCGGGTCCGACTCTTCCAGCTTCAGCTCGCCCATGGTATTGATGCTCATCAGCGCCGCGTTATCCCAACTCAGGTTCGTTACCTGCCGCGGCAACTCCTGCATCCAGCCCACGTTCGAGAACCGGCCATCATAGACCGAAGGATCGGGCCGGAACGAAACCTCAAGTCCATTCGAAGAAGCAGCCACCGGGAACGAAGCCACCGCACTCTTGCCCGCACCACCGGCCTTCGCCGTGAACGCCGTCCCTTCAACCCATCCATCGTGCAGCGCCTTGCGCCAACCGGCTGCAAAATCGCCCTTAATATAAGTCTTCGCATTGGCAACGACGACGCCATACGCCGAAACCTGCGAATTCTCCAGCAGCGTCTGGAACACATCGAACGCCGACTTGCCGCCGTACATCGGATCGATCATCGGCTGAATAATCGAGATCGTCCCGTCATACGCCCGCGCATCCGACCAGCTCTCGAGGTAATGCGCCTTGTTGATATGCCAGGTCGCAATCGCACCCGTCTCATCCACATGCGAGCCCAGCTGCGCCGTCACTGGAACCTTCGCGAACGCATCCTGAAAGTGCAGATCCGCTGGGGCCGAATAAATCGGATTGACACCCAGAATCGCCAGCCACTGCACCTTGCCGGCATTCATGTCCGCAACCAGCGACTTCAGGTCCGCAACCTGCTCGCTCGGCATTGGATTCACCGTGTCGGTATAGATCACCGTCTTGCCCACAGCACCCAGCGAAGAGTTCAACGCATACGCCGCCGCATGCACCGCGGGCGAAGCATGCTCGCCCGGAATCACCACGCACTTCCCGCCCGCAGCCTTCAAATCCTTCAGCAGCGCCGAGAAAAACTTCTGCGCATCGCCATTCGCACCCTGCGGAGCCGCACCGTTCGCCAGCGCAGTCGCAAAACCCGCAATCTCACTCGGCTTCAACGCCAGCCGATGATCCGCCTTGAACCCCGTCACCGTCGGCATGGTCTCGACGACGTACATCCGGTTCATCGTCTTGTCTTCTTCGTACCGGCGCCGCTCCGCATACCCGGCCGCCAGCGGCAGGAAACCCGGATGCGCAATCCCACCCAGGAAATCCGCATCGAGCGAAAGAATGACATCCGCCTCTTCCAGCTTGTACTGCGCATCCGTATAGCTGCCGAAGGCCGCCTTCGAAGCAGCGCGCGAGGAATCCTGATTCACCGGCTCCCACTGCACCAACTTCGCCTGCGGATAAGCCGCCTGCACTTGCTTCCACTGCACTGCCAGCGACGGCGACGTAATCGTCTCACTCAGGAAATAAACGCCTTCGCCGCCGTTCGTCTTCTTCGCCGCATTCAAAAACGCTTCCTGAAAATCTCCCCACCCCGAAGTCTCGCCGCGATGCAGCACATGCTGCGAGCGATCCGGATCGTACAGATCCAGCAGAGTCGCCTGCGTAAACGCGTCCGACTTGCCCTTCGCCATCGGATGTTCCGGATTCCCATCCACCTTGATCGGCCGGAACGAATCCGACTTCACCAGCACCGGAATCGCCCCCGTCGGGAACGGATACGCCGTGGCAAAGTACATCGGCTTGCCCAGCACCAGATCTTCCGGCTGCTTGATGTACGGAAAGATCGGCTCATCCGGCTGCTTCGTGCACCCCGCCAGCCCAGCCAGCGTAAGCGACGCGCCCATCACCTTCAGGAATCCCCGCCGGCTCACCGAATCGACCCACTCGCCCGCGCCCGACTGCCGCGGAAACTCCTCGCGCATCAATTCATGAAACTCAGGCGTATCGGCCAGCTCATCCAGATTCTTCCAGAACCGCCGCCCCGTCTTGCCGTCGAGTCTGGTGCGAACCTCGGCCAGAGTCATCTTCGCCGGAGCAATCTGCGTGACCACCACGGGTTGTGCTGCCGGTGCTTTCATCTCAGCCATCGTCTTGTCTGTTCCAATCCCAGTCGTCTTCATCATCGGTGGCACGTCTCGCAACTTGAAAGTTCGTTCGGCGTGCGGATGTGGTACTGACCACCCAGATAGTTGCCCAGCGCAATCTGGTCGGTGAACTTCTCGTAGCTGGCCGGCATCGCGACCCCCAGCGCAGGAACATCGCTTACCGTTTGCCCGGCTCCGTTTTGCGGACGCGTATTCGACAATGTGCCCGACTGCGAATTTGTCATATCTTTATTGGTCGCCCCCCCGGTAGGCTGCCACATCGCCACCTCGGGCCCCTTGCCCGAAGGATCGGTCGTCGTGCAGCTCACGTTCTGCGCCGTCGGGCTTGGACCAGACGCTCCAGTCTTTACCGCGCTCGTGCACCACACCGGCTTCTCCGTCGAAGGCCCCGCCCACGCCATGTTGTAGATCTCGCTCGTCGGCCGCAGATTCACCGCCGGATTGCGATGGCAGTTCAAACACCACTCCATCTGCAGCGTGTTCTGCTGATACATCAACGGCATCTCATCCACGCGCCCATGACAACTCGCGCACCCGATGCCTTTATTGACGTGAATCTCATGATTGAAATACGCATAGTCCGGAAGGTCATGCACCCGGATCCACTGGATCGAAGCTCCCGTCGCCCAGCTCTGCCGCACCGGCTCCAGCAGATCGGCGTTCGTCCAGATCTGCGCGTGGCAGTTGATGCAGGTCTTGGTCGGAGGAATGCCGGCATACGCGGCCTTCTCCACCTGCGTATGGCAGTACTGGCACTGCAGTCCCAGCCCTTCAACGTGGTGCTTGTGGCTGAACGGTACCGGCTGGTCTGGCCGCTGGCCCTGCCGCGTCACCCACGGCGATCGCTGTAGCTGGTCCAGGGTTACGCCGAGCGCGATGACGATTACGCCAGTCAATACCAGGCTGAATCGAGCCAGCGCGTTCGAACTGCGGTCAAAAACTTGCGCCATGAGTGCGTTCCTGCTTCCTCTGCATTACCTTCGGCTAGGGGTTGAGAAGTTGCCTGCGATGGTTGTTTCTTCCGGTTACTTTGCCCCGGCGTTGGCCGCCGGCGGTTGGGGAGTCCGCGTTGGTCTGCCCGTAATTTTTTTCCCTAATAAACTTCGAGTATAGCAGCGGAAAACTGGGAACAAACCGGCACGCTTCCACTCGCAACTGTTTTTTTACCTGCAACATCCGATTATCGAACTCAATGGCAAGCGGCCTGCACAACATCTCGTGCATCACTGTCCGTGTGCGTGAAAATGACCACTATATCTACCCTGCCCGAAACGTATCGCTCTTGTAAATGCAACCCAATCTAGTCCGAATTCTCCATGCTGCATCCGCCTCTGCCTTTCCTGATGATCCTCCGCGAGAGACTCTTCTTTCGCCTTGCACTAACAGCCTTTTTGTCATTCCGCAGCGTAGCGGAGGAATCTGCTGTTTGCCCTTGCTGTTTCCGCGCTCTTTGCGTTTCCTTGGCGTCCTTCGCGTTTCGTCTTTGCTCCTGATTTCGACCAGCTGTATGCGTCCCAGTAGAAACCGTCTGATACCGTCAAAACATGCCGCGTCCGCTTAGCAGTCCACGCTCTCCCCGCTATGATGCTGCAAAAGCCATCTCGGATTTATCCTCCGCCGATCCCAAACTCGGCAAGCTCATCGAACGCGCCGGCCCCTTCACCATGCGCGTCGCCAGCGCCCAGTCCCCCTTCGAAGCCCTGGTCGAATCCATCATCTACCAGCAGCTCCACGGCAAAGCCGCCGCCACCATCCATCGCCGTCTCCTCGAATCCTTCGCGCCCGTACTCACCCTCGAAGCCGCCGGCACTGGAGCCCATCCCACCCCGCAGCACCTCCTCGACTGCCCCAACGAGCAGCTCCGCGCCGCCGGCCTCTCCAAAAACAAGATGCTCGCCCTCCGCGACCTAGCCGCCAAAACCATCGACGGCACCGTTCCCACCCTCATCCAAATCCGCCGCATGTCCGACGAAGCCATCATCGAGCACCTCACGCAAGTCCGAGGCATCGGCCGCTGGACCGTAGAAATGTTGTTGATCTTCCGCCTCGGCCGCCCAACGTCCTACCCGTCGACGAATACGGCGTCCGCAAAGGCTTCGCCCTAACCTTCGGCAAGCTAAAACCCGCCGACAAAGTCACCCCCATGGACCTCCCCAAACCCGACGTCATGATCCGCCGCGCAAAGAAGTGGCAACCATGGTGCTCCGTCGCCAGCTGGTACCTCTGGCGAGCCTGCGACCTCGCCAGCAACAAAACGATGACTTTACCCGGCGCGAAGGACTGAAGCCGTCTGCGAACCACCAGAAGCCAAGGCTGACAACTACCGACGATAAGTACGGATGTAGTCGGGCACCGACTCAGCAGGAGATATCACCTTCTCACTCTGGTCGGGAAGCATGACGACGACCGTGTCCGCGTAGTCCTGATTCGGACTCCACTTATAGCGATACCGATACACGTCGCCAATCGCAAAATCCTGCTCAATCAGGACGCGCGATTGATACAAGTTGTGAACAAGCAATTGTCCGCGCTCGTCCAGAACATCGCTCATGAACGAACGGTCATATACATAGTGCCGTGCCGCTCCCGAGGACGACTTCACATCGGTCAGCAACCCTGCCTGGTTATAGCCGTACTGTACGGAGTTTCCTCCGTCGTCCTCAGCCTTGATGATTCGTGCCTGATTGTCGTGTTCGAAGCGGATCCATCGCCCATGCG
>JAOAPF010000214.1 GCA_025462755.1 Edaphobacter sp. | reverse complement strand
TTCCGCGGTCGTGTCTTTAAGCACCCTTCAAATCCAACTCCCGCGCCAGAATGCCCATATCCTTATCGCCTCGTCCCGACAGATTCACCATCAGCACAGCACTCTTCGTCATCGTCGGAGCCAGCCGAATCGCCTCGGCCACCGCATGAGCACTCTCCAGAGCCGGCAGAATCCCCTCCGTTCGCGACAGCGTCACCGTCGCTTTCAAAGCCGCATCGTCCGAACAAGAAACATACGTCGCTCGCCCTGAATCATGCAGCATCGCGTGCTCCGGCCCCACGCTCGCATAATCCAGGCCCGCCGAAACCGAGTGCGTGCCACTCACCTGCCCGGCGTCATCTTGTAACACATACGAGTACGTACCCTGCAGCACCCCCGGCATCCCTCCGCCAATCTTCTGAAATCGTGCCGCGTGTTCACCCAATGCCGTCCCGCGCCCACCGGCCTCAACCCCGATCAACTGCACATTCTCATCCGGCAGAAACTCATAGAATGCTCCAATCGCATTCGACCCGCCCCCGACACAAGCAATGATTGCTGTCGGAAGTCTGCCCTCCCGCTCCAGCATCTGCACCTTCGCCTCGCGGCCGATCACCCGATGAAAGTCCCGCACCATCGTCGGATAAGGATGCGCCCCCAGTGCGCTCCCCAGGATGTAATACGTCGTCCGGACATTCGTCACCCAGTCCCGCATCGCTTCGTTGATCGCATCCTTCAACGTCGCCGAACCAGCCGAAACGCCACGTACCTCTGCCCCCAGAAGCCGCATCCGGTAGACATTCAGCTCCTGCCGCCGCATGTCCTCTTCACCCATGTAAATCACGCATTCCAGACCGAACAGCGCACAGACCGTAGCCGTGGCCACACCATGCTGCCCCGCGCCGGTCTCCGCGATAATCCTCTGCTTGCCCATCCGCCGAGCCAGCAACCCCTGACCAAGCGCATTGTTAATCTTGTGCGCTCCCGTATGCAGCAGATCTTCGCGTTTCAGATAAATCTTCGCCCCGCCGCACTGCTCCGTAAGCCGCTTCGCAAAATACAGCGGAGTAGGCCGCCCGCAGTAGTTCCGCAACAGATCATCCAACTCCGCCTGAAACGCCGGATCTTCTTTCGCAAGCGCATAAGCCTGCTCCAACTCCTCCAGCGCCGCCATCAACGTCTCCGGAACATATCTCCCGCCATACGCGCCAAACCGCCCCGCTACCGCTGTCGTCGCACTCATCGCTCTCTCCTTCGCACCACACAAAACAAAAGCCGCGACTCGAAAGGTCGCGGCTCGTTTGGACGTCGAATCAACTGAACTCTTTGAATTCCGTCAGATGAAGCTACTCCGCCGAGGCCGCTATTGTGCGCCAATAGCGGAGAATAAAAGAAATTCGGCTGGATTGAAAATTCATCTTGTTATCAAGATACATCCTGTCCCCCAGCTCTGCAACCTCGCCATCTAAAAACTCGCCTCTTCGTTCAGCGCGGGACCAATCGTAGACATCGACATCGCCAACTGGCGCTCTTCCTCTTTCACCGTCTCCTCGAGCAACACGGACGGCGTCGTCATTCTCTTCAGCGAAAGGATGCCGATCACCACCAGAATAACCACCTCCGGTTCAATCGGCTGTCGGTAGTCCGGCGATGCGTGCGTAACATAGTAGGTGATCGGAAAAACCGCGATCAGAACAAGGTAGGGCAGGGCACTGATCGCATCTCGCCGCCAGAACCTCCGCGCTCCCAGCAACATCAGCACCGTGATGCTTGTGCAATAGAACACGTCCGCGATCTCCAGCGGCTCTTTGTTGAGATAGGCCGGGCTAAAGCTCCAGAAGCCGGTCCAATAACTGAACGCGCGCCGTAAGGAAAGTGCGGCAAAAAACGTCGGATTCTGTTCGATAAAATGCAGTGCCAGCGCCTTCTTCTCCGCGATATACCCCACCTCTCCAGCCGCCTCGTACTGCTGCATCTCCACTGGATTACTCGCAGGGTGCGCCCACACCGCATTGGACTCGAAGGTGTCGCCGTTATTTCCCGCCCAGCACTCCAGCCAGAAGTTATCTCGCACCGGCCCCACAAAGTGCAGCGCACGATAGTTGTGAACCACCCATGGGCTCAAGACAGCCACCAGCCCCACGGCCGCAACCACACATCGCAGCAGCCACCGCGCATGGTTTCGTCGCATCTCCAGCACCGCGAGCAGAAGAAACACGGGAAACATCGTCAGCACCGACGGATTTGCCAGCGCGGCAATACCGTACATCACGCCAAACCCGAGCCAGACCAGAAGCCTCTTCTGGCGGTGCAGATGCTGCGCGAAGCAAAAGCAAATCGTGAACAGCAGCCCCGTCAGAGCATAATCCCACACCCGCGCTCCGGAAAAATAAATGGCATACGGGTAGATCACCCAAGCCCACCCTGCCATCACCGCCGCCTTCTCACCCATTGCATAGCGTGCGCTGAAGTAAATCGGAATACAGGTCAGCGCAGAAAACAGGCTATTGATCGACAGGACGGCGAAGGCTGCCTTAGCCGTATACAACCCGAACAGGTGAAATATCGCGGCCACCAGGTACGGAAACAGCGGAGGAACCATCGCAGTCGATCCGGTCAAGGGAAAGAAAGGCGAGCTGAAGCCGTGCCCCTGAAAGATGGACCGCGCCACCCACCCCATCTCCCAGCCAAACGCCGCATGATGGTCAGAAGGGTCGGTCTGATCGCGAAAGCCGTAGACCACAACCATCAGCCGCACTGTGAGGGCGGCCAGCACCATCAATAAAACCTGATGGCGACTCCATATTCTGCGGAAGGAATTCGCGCCTCGATCGTTCAGGATGGCCCACTCTCCATCTTTCTCGGATTGCGCAAATGCCATGGTGTCATCGTATAGTCTGGCCCTTCCGAAACTAGGCAAAGTTGATAAAAAGTGGTGAGACTGATCGCATGATTCTCTGTGGAAACCAGACTCTAAACGTAGCCAGCCCGTGCTGAAACCCCAACATAGATTTAGACGACAAATTGGTCAATCCGGCTACATGCTTCATCAGATTTTTTGTACCCGCTGCACATCCCGCACCCCGGGAACTTTTCGCAGGTTCTGCACCAGCTTATTCAAGTGGCGCACATCCACCGTCTCCACCACAAAATCCACCACCATCGTTCCCTCAGGTGTCGGCCTCGTATCGACACTTCGGATATTCGTCCCATCATCTGCGATGATCGCTGTAAATTCTTTCAGCAGCCCGGCGCGATCATCACAGATCACCGTCAGCTTCACGGGATACGTTTGTGGCTTCGAACTACCCGGCTCAGTAGGCGAAGGCGACCACTCCACCTGAATCCGCCGGTCTGACTCATACAACAAATTCTGCACATTCGGACAACTCCGCGCATGCACCGCCACACCCTTGCCCCGCGTCACATACCCAACGATCTCCTCACCACGGATCGGGTTACAACAGCGCGCGCGATACACCAGCAGATCATCCTGCCCTTCCACCTGCAGCGATTCCGAGCCCTTCCCAAAGAAGACCCGTTTCACAGCCTCCGACATCTGGCCCAGGGTATTGCCGATCCCACTCTCCGGCGCCGCCGGCTCCGCAGTCATCGTCGAACCCGGCTCCAACTTATTCAGCACCTGCCGCGCCGAAAACTTACCAAACCCTACGCCAGCCAGCAGCTCCGCCTGAGTCCCCAGCCCATAATCTCCCGCGACTCGGATGTAATCCGCCTCGCCATACTTGCCCAGCGCCAACTTGTACTTCCTCGCCTCGCGATCCAGCAGCTTCCTGCCGATCTCGATTGCCCGCTCCCGCTGATGTTCATTCAGCCAGTGCTTGATCTTGTTCCGCGCCCGCGAACTCTTCGTAAAACTCAACCAGTCGCGGCTCGGAGCATGTCCCGCCTGCGTCGAAATCTCCACAATATCGCCATTGCGAAGCCTCGTCCGCAGCGGAACAATCCGCCCATTCACCTTCGCCCCAACCGTCGTGTTCCCCACCTCGGTATGAATCGTATAGGCAAAATCAATCGGGCTAGCATCCTTCGGCAGTACCACAACCTTGCCCTTCGGAGTGAAGGTATAGACCTCCTCCGGATACAAATCGATCTTCAGCGTCGACATGAACTCATTGGGATCGGTCATCTCCCGCTGCCATTCCATCAACTGCCGCACCCACGCCAGCCGCTGCTCATCCTTGGCGCTCACATTATCCGAGGCCTTGTACTTCCAGTGCGCTGCGATTCCTTCCTCCGCGACGCGGTGCATATCCTCCGTCCGAATCTGCACCTCGAACTGATGCCCACCCTCAGCAATCAGCGTCGTATGCAGCGACTGATAAAGATTCGGCCGCGGCATCGCAATAAAATCCTTAATCCGTCCCGGGACGGGCCGCCAGATCGAATGCAGCAGCCCCAGCAGCGCATAGCAATCCTGAACCGAGTTGCAGATCACCCGAATCGCCAGCAGGTCATACACCTGGTCCACCGGAATCTTCTGGTCCTGCAGCTTCTGCTGAATCGAATACAGCCGCTTGATCCGCGACTCCACCCGCCCCTGAATCTTGAACTCCTTCAGCTTCGCCTCAAGCTGCGTCACGATCTTCTGCAGAAACTCTTCCCCAGCGCCGCGCAGCGCGTCCACCTCGGTCGACACTTGCTCATACGCATAAGGATCGGTATACCGAAACGCCAGGTCCTCCAGCTCGCCGCGCAGCTTGCCCATGCCCAGCCGGTGCGCCAGCGGAGCGTATATATCCAGCGTCTCCCGCGCAATCTTCTGCTGCTTCTCCG
>JAOAPF010000172.1 GCA_025462755.1 Edaphobacter sp. | reverse complement strand
GCGCTGTTGCCATAGACCAACACCACCTTCGTCCAATCGTTTCCCTCGCCACGCAATTGAATCCTCGGCTTATCCACATGCACCACCTCGCGATAAACCCCAGGCCGAATCCTGATCACCGCTCCTTCGTCCGACGCCGAATTCACCGCCGCCTGAATCGTCGTAAAGTCAGCGCCCGCAGCCCCCACAGTGATCCTCTTCGGCCCCTGAGGCCAGGCAATCGCGCAAGCCATTAAGGTCAACACCGCCAACCCATATCCCCGCTTCATCGCGCCGCCCCCTGTCCAGCTCGAAAACGATCTTCTTGACACAAACCGCCCAACAAAGACTATCCTCAACCTCGAGATCAATCCGGGCCGAGTCTGGTCCGACCAACATTCTAGCGGGAGTTCGCACCTTAATGCCGATCCAAGCCGCCAGCCCCTCCGACTCGGGCTTCACCATCTCCGCCCCGGAAAAATCGAATGTTCGATGGGCCGTGTGCTTCCTGCTCTTCCTCGCCACTACCATCAACTACATGGACCGCTCGGTCTTCTCGCTCATCGAGCCGCTCCTCCACCTGCCCTTCATGGGCTGGATTCCCGGCCTTGATCACGCACACCAGATCGCCTACGACATCAACTACGGCCGCGTCCTCATCGCCTTTCAGATCGCCTACGGCGTAGGTTTCCTCTTCGCCGGCCGCATCATCGACAAACTCGGCACCAAAAAGGGCTACGCCCTCGCCATCCTCCTCTGGGCATGCGCCTCCATCAGCACCTCTCTCGTCAGCAGCGTCATCGGCTTCATGATCTGCCGCGCTCTCCTCGGCCTCGGCGAATCCGGCAACTTCCCCGCTGCCATCAAAGCCACCACCGAATGGTTCCCCTCAGAAGAGCGCGCCCTCGCCACTGGCCTCTTCAACTCGGGCTCCAACGCCTCCGCCTTCATAGCCCCCATTCTCATCGCCGCCGTCACAATGCGTTGGGGATGGCACGCCGCCTTTATCTGCACCGGTTCCATGGGACTCGTCTGGCTGGTCCTCTGGCTCCTCTTCCCCTACAACAAGCTTCGCCGCGGCGCCACCCAGACCCAGATCGACCTCGCACCCGTCACCCAGGGCGGCTCCCTTTACTCCATCCTTCTCCGCCACCACGGCTTCTGGGCTTTTTTCATAGCAAAAGGCATCACCGATCCCATCTGGTGGTTCTACCTCTTCTATCTCCCCAAATTCTTAAACGACAACTACAACCTAGACCTAAACCACGTCAAATACCCGCTTATCGTTATTTACACAGCCGCGAGTTTCGGCTCTATCGCTGGGGGATGGCTTTCCGGCTTTCGCATGAAACATGGCCACAGCGTCAACTCAGGCCGCAAGTTCGCTCTTCTTGTCTGCGCCCTCTGCGTCATGCCTATCATGCTTGTGCCCCACATGCACACACTCTTTCCGACCAACGCTTGGCCGGCTATCGGATTATTCTGCCTTGCCACCGCCGCCCATCAGGGCTGGTCCGCAAACCTCTTCTCCACCCCCACCGACATGTTTCCTTCTACCAGCGTCAGTACGGTCGTAGGGCTTGGTGGAGCTGCCGGAGCAGCAGGCGGAGCACTCTTCACATGGCTGGTCTCACACTACTTCTCGCTTCACCCGATGCTCATCTTCACCCTCGCTGCGTTCGCCTACATAACAGCGCTCGCCATCTTCCAATTGCTCGTGCCGAGACTCGGCGTAAACCGAGCCACTTAGTCATGGCCGCTCCGCATCTCACCATGACGGCCGATCTTGTATTCACAACGACTGTTTCGCTTAACTATCTTTTTCTCCCGTGTTACTCTTCTCAAATTCAGCGCAAGGAGCTTCATTCAGCGTGAAAAAAGAGGTCAAGGAGCTACACGACGAGGCCACTGGCCATAGCCAGCTCACCATGCAGGTCGTCGAGCACGTTCGGTCTCTCATCAGCAGCGGCGAGGTTCATCCCGGCGACCGGCTGCCCCCTGAGCGGGAGCTGGCTCGCAAGCTCAAGATCAGTCGCTCCAGCCTTCGTGCCGGCATCGGTTTTCTCTCGGCAATGGGTGTTCTCAAGAGCCGCCACGGCGCTGGAACGTTCGTCTCTTCAGGACCTCCCGCGCTTGATTCCAGCTCGCTTTCGGTGCTCGGAGCGTTGCATGGTTTCCTTCCGTGGCAGATGTTTGAGGCGCGCCTCGTTCTCGAGTCCAACGTCGCTGCGTTGGCTGCTGAACGCGCCACGGACGAGCATATCGCCGAGCTTGCTGAAGAGGTTGCGGAGATGTATGCGTCGCTCACGGATCCGCACGAATATCTCATCCATGATGTGCGCTTTCATCGGACGATCGCTCGTGCGTCGGGGAATCCTATCCTTGGCGCGTTGATGGAGACCATCACTGCGAATCTGTACGAGTACCGCAGCAAGACCGTTGTAAATGCCGTAGATCTCAAGGAATCCGCGGAGATGCATCGCGAGATCTATCGGGCGATTCGCTCGCATAATCCGGCTCAGGCGCGTGTGACCATGGAGCGGCACTTGAATCTTGCGCGCATCGCGCAGGCGTCAGAGGCAAAGGGGTCAGCCGCCTCGGCAGCTACTGAGGGAGCGTGCCCAGCGGCTGAACCGCCGGCGACCCCGACCGAATCAACTCCTTCCACAAACTGATTTGGCGTGCACATAAGATTGTTTTTTTGATCTGGGAAAAACTGCGTTTTTGCAGGGGGTTTTGCAAAAAACCGGGCGCAGAACGTGGTTTTTTGATGGTAAATGTGTGGTGAAATGCATGGTAAACGTGGTGATTTTTACGGTCATTTCTGGCGTCGAAAAATTTGCCACATATGGTGTAGATTTATTTTTTAGGTTGGACCCGTTCCGGGACCTTCGGCTCTCTCCCTTCCAAAACCGCTCCGCGGCACGCCCTGCTAAACTGAGGCTTGGCCCATGTCCAAGCAAAAGTTCTATCTCACCACCCCGATTTACTATGTCAACGCGCGCCCTCACATTGGCCACGCCTATACGACGATTGCGGCCGACGTGATCGCCCGGCGTCACCGTCTGCTCGGGGACGACACGTTTTTCCTGACGGGAACAGACGAGCACGGTCAGAAGGTCGAGCGCTCCGCCGCCGCAGCAGGAATCTCCCCACAGCGGTTCACGGACCAGCTCTCGGCCTCCTTCAAGGCACTGTGGGACCGGATGGGCATTACCTACGACGACTACATCCGGACCACTGAGCCCCGCCATGCCAGGGGGGTCCGGAAGCTCTTCCAAACCCTCGTCGATCGGGACGCGATCTACCTCAGCACATATGTCGGGCAGTACTCCGTCGGCGAGGAGATGTTTGTCGACGGCCCGCCGGGCACTATTGGTCCGGACGGCAAGCCGACCGAGACCGTCACGGAAGAAAATTATTTCTTCAAGCTCTCTGAGTATCAGCTTCGTCTGATCGACCTAATCGAGAGCGGCGAACTGGCAATCCAACCTGAGGTCCGAAAAAACGAGGTCCTCAGCTTCCTGCGGGGCAATGTCAGGGAGGCCACTGAAAAAGGCGAGCTCCTAGCCATTGCAGCTTCCGGAACACCCTATGTTCCGGGCGCACTGAAGGACCTCAGCATCTCGCGATCCAGCCTCAAGTGGGGCATCCCGGTTCCTGGCAACGAGAAGCATGTCATCTATGTTTGGCTAGACGCGCTGGCCAACTACATGACCGGTGTCGGCTATGGCTCAGACGACCCGGTTGAACAGGAGAAGTTCAAAAAGTACTGGCCTGCCGACCTTCATCTCGTCGGCAAGGAGATCATTCGCTTCCACTGCGTGTATTGGCCTGCTTTCCTTCTTGCCGCCGGCTTACCGCTCCCCAAAGCCATCACTGCGCATGGCTGGCTTCTCTTCGAAGACTCGAAGATGTCGAAATCCCGCGGCAACATCGTCCGCACCGAAACAATTCTGGACGCTTTCGGCACCCTTAAGCCCAGGCCAGTCGATGGCCCTGGTCCGGAGCTGAGCGACGAATACTGGAAGCATGAGCAGGACCTCTTCGCCGCCGATGTCCTCCGCTACTTCCTTCTTCGTGAGATCCCGTTCGGCCAGGACGGTAGCTTCAGTTTCGACGCTCTAGTCCAGCGCTACAACAGCGATCTGGCCAACGGCTACGGAAATCTGGTCAGTCGCACGCTTAGCATGATCGCTAAGTTTACTGCGGGCAAGGTACCTGCCTTCCCGGTCTCGTTATATGAAGAGGCGCAATCCCCAGAACTGGAGGAACTACGTACCTTTCCAGCATCTCTCGACCGGATGAAGTGGACTCTGGACGAATGCATGAGGAGGCTGGCGTTTTCGGTCTACCTGGAAAATGTGAATGCGGTCA
Organism: Edaphobacter sp.; assembly: GCA_025462755.1. Classification (GTDB taxonomy): domain Bacteria; phylum Acidobacteriota; class Terriglobia; order Terriglobales; family Acidobacteriaceae; genus Edaphobacter. The sequence goes on along the minus strand of JAOAPF010000172.1, from coordinate 71,260 downwards.
TTCGCATGACAGACAATCTACTGACGAACTCGGCGCCTTGGAAACTTGCGGCGAATCCTGAAGAGGAATCACAGCTTCGCCTAAGAGCCGTTCTTAGCGTGGCCGCACAGGCAATCCGTTACATAACGATCGCCCTGCGCCCAATTCTGCCATTTACAACAGAAAACGTGTGGGCCCAGCTTGGATTAGAAAAGATCCCCGTTGACCAGAATACCGATGAACTCGCGCGCTTGAGCTGGACGATCCAACAGTACGATACCGCTGTTGGCCAATTGTCCCCCATCTTCCCTCGCGCACCCAAGGAACTCATTCAACTCATGACCGACATGGAAAACAACACGAACGCTGCGTCTAAGCCCGAACCGTCCAAGTTCGTCGACGAGAAGACGACCCACACTGCGTCTGTGCCCACCGATGCTACGCATCCCGGCGCAGCGCCTCGCACCTCTGGGTTCGCCGAGACGAACCCTGGGACATCCGTCGGCGGCAGCCACGCGATCAGCACCGAGCGGCCCGGTACCCCGTCGCACACGGAATCTCCTGCCTCCGGGCCGTATGCTGCATCTGCTGCGGGTTCAGGCACTCCCGATACGGCGCAGATCGCTATCGACGACTTCGTCAAGATTGACCTCCGCGTGGCCCAGGTCGTCGTGGCCGAGCGAATTCCGAAGGCCGACAAGCTGCTTCGCCTCGAGGTCGATCTTGGTTATGAGAAGCGGCAGATTCTCTCCGGCATTGCCGAGTGGTACACGCCCGAAGAGCTGATCGGCAAGAGAATCGTCGTCATCGCCAATCTAGCCCCGCGCAAGATGCGCGGCCTCGAGTCGCATGGCATGTTGCTTGCTGCTTCGAACGGCGAAAACGGAAAGCCCATTCTCGCCACCTTCGCCGAAGACATCGCCCTGGGCTCGCGGCTCAAGTAGCTTTCTGATCAGGCAGCCCAAGCGCCGCAAGTGCGCTCTGTTGTGCGGCCCGCAGAAAGGCAAGATTCTCGTGCACCGCCTCAGCGGTCTCGCAATAGGGGCGAGGTGCATTCATAAAGGTCACCTCGATTGTTCCATCCGGCCTTCGCTTCGCCCATTGAAAGACGACGCGCGCGCCTACCCGTCCCGCCAGCTGCAATACGAGCGGATATAGCGTTCCGCCCAACTGCGCATCCGCCAGGCAAACTACCGGCACTCCTTCCCGCAGCGATCGTTGTGCCCGCCCGAGCGCATAGCGGTTTGCCGGAATGGCGGTCACGCACTTCGCCAATCCCGCCACCATCAACTGGTCGACACCGATGATCCTGCCGCGGTCAGCAACCACCATCGGTTCGCGATAGCCTTGCTCCAGGTAGGTCCGCAAGGGAAACTCCGTGAGCGGCTCGTGGATCCAGCAGTACACCGTTCCGATCTGCGGATCAGCGCTCTCGATAACCTCAGTTCCGGTGACTGTCCATGGAATGGGAAACGGCCCGATGGAGGTAAGCTCCCAGAGCCAGTGATCCAGCATCACGGCTTCCGTGAGGACACGGTTGCCTCCCAACGCGCCATTCAAAACGCCCTGCAACCGGCACATCGCCAGCGCCGCCCGGTACCAGAAGCGATTTGGAAGAAGCCATGCGACGAACCGGGCCTGCCTCCTTAGATGGAGCAGTGAGGCCAGCCATCGAAGAGGTCTTTTCATCGATGGAGGGGCCCTTCGTCTTCGACCCGGGTTGTTGGACGAGGAGCGGGCAGAGGGCCTCGACAGCTAACATACCGCGGGCATGAGGGGACGCCTTTAAATCGCCGGCACCGTAGAATCTGGCCGAAAAGCAACATGATCCTCCGTGGAGAAAAACCAAACTGACACGTACAGCACTTGCAAAAAGACTGCCATCGATCGTGGCACGTTTTCTTTCGTTGTACTGGCAAGCATACCCAGCATGTGTCGAACAGTCCAGAAACCTCTACGATTATGGACGCAAAAATAACCAGGTCACCTAAGTGGTGACCTCCGTGTGTGTGACACACGTTACGCTTTCACTGTCGCCGGGAGCGGACAACTCGCCCGCATACTGCTGGAACGCTGGTCAGCGGCGATGGTGCCTAGCTCTCCTTTTTTTGGACTCCCACTGCAACCACGAAGTAGTTAGCCGTCGTCGTGCCGACGTTTTTCAAGCCATGCATCACATTCGACGCGGTGAAGACGACCCCGCCCGGACCGACCGGCTCCGGCTTGCCGTCGTTGATGAACTCCAGATTGCCCTCGCGGATCAAAAGAAACTCGGAGTGGCTGTGCTTGTGCGGCGGATGCGGCATCTTGCCGGCGGGGAGCGTCGTCTCGTGCACCTCGACGAACTCGCCGGTGGCCAGCGTGCCGGATAGGACCTGGCGCCCGGTACCGCCGTTCGCGTTGTTCTTCACGGGAAGTTGATCGTAGTTGAAGACGACAGACTTCGACAGCTTGCCATCGGGGCCGGCCGCTGCACCAGCCTGTGCTTCGGCCATGAGACTACTCAGGGCCGCAAAGGCCGAGAGCCCTATACAGAGATCACGTCGGTTGAGATTGTTCATGCCGACATAGTACGCGGAACGAACTATCGCTGGCATCTTCTTTTCTTTTCCTGGTACCTGATATCTTTTGTCGGCGTGTCGACCGAAATGCACATAAAATCACTTTCAGTATCCCTAAAAACTATGAGACTGACACCTCTGCTGCCTGCGCTCGCCGCGACGATCCTGTCCCTCGCCCTCCACTCTGCTTCGGCTCAGATTGCTTTGAATGACGGATTTGACAGAGACAGCAAACAGCCGATCGACCAGACTTATACCGATCACATCCGCAAATACACAACCGATCCGAAGTTTTCGTCGCGTCTGGTGGATTACCTGCCAGCTTCGGCGACGGTTCCGACGCCGGCCAAGGTGCTGGGCGACGTGGCAGGAGCGCCGGATATGCTGCCCTACGCCGAGGACGTCTATAAGTACTTCCGGCAGCTGGAGTCGGCTTCGCCGCGAGTCAAGGTCTTCTCGATCGGACACTCGGAGGAGAACCGCGAGATGATCGCTGTTGCGATCGCCGATCCTGCGCTGCTGCAGGGAGCGAGGGAGAATGGTGAGCGTCTTGCGAAGCTGGCCGATCCACGCACGATTGGACTGGACGACAGCAGAGCGCAGCCTCTGATTGATCAGTCCTACCCGGTGTACTACATCACCGGCACGATTCATTCGAGCGAGACCGGCGCGCCCACGGCGCTGATGGAGCTGGCTTATCGCCTGGCCGTCGATGACGCTCCCTATATCAAGTACATCCGCTCGCACATGATCGTGCTGATCACGCCCGTGGTCGAGGTGGATGGGCGAGATCGCATGGTCGATACGTACCGCTGGCATAAGGCGCATCCTGGACAGGAGTGGCCGAGGCTCGCGTATTGGGGCCACTACGTTGCGCACGATAACAATCGTGACGCGATGGGCATGACTCTGAACTTGACCAATAACGTGCTGACTACGTATCTGGGATGGCATGCGCAGGTGCTGCACGATCTTCATGAGTCTGTGCCGTTTCTATATGACAACACGGTGGGTGACGGACCGTACAACGCGTGGATCGACCCTACGCTTGCCGATGAATGGGCGGAGCTGGGTTGGAACAATGTTGCGCAGATGCAGTCGTTCGGGATGCCGGGGGTCTTTACCCATGGCGACTTCGATACCTGGAGTCCGGGTTATCTGATGTTTCTTGCGGGCATGCATAACGGCATCAGCCGGCTGTATGAGACTTTTGGCAACGGCGGGGCTGATACGGCGAAGCGCATTCTGCAGCCGGAGGAATATTCGCGCACGTGGTACCGGCAGAATCCTCCGCTGCCGACGGTGATGTGGTCGCAGCGCGATAACAATAATTATGAACAGAGCGCGCTGCTCTCGACGCTGGCGTATTTTTCGCGCAACACGCATCACTTTCTTGAGAATTACTACATGAAGAGCAAGCGCTCGGTGCAGAAACCGACGCTCGATGGGCCGGCCGCTTATGTACTTCCCGCAGACGCTGCGGAGTTGAACCGCCAGTTGCAGCTTCTCAATGTTTTGAAGTTGCAGCATGTCGAGGTGCAGCAGCTCTCGGCGGCGCTGACGAGTTCGGTTCCGCCGGCAAAGCGTGGAGATAAGCCAACCACGCAGACTTTTCCGGCGGGTAGCTACGTTGTCCGGCTGGATCAACCGTATTCGCGCGTGGCCGATGCGCTGCTCGACAAACAGTACTGGGCGCCGGATGATCCTCAGAAGCATCCTTATGACGACACGGGCTGGTCGTTCAGCCAGCTCTTCAACGTCAAAGCTGTTCGGCTGACGGATACTGCGGTTTTGAAGGCTCCGATGACCCCTTTGATTGACTTCGATCAGGCGTCGGGAAAGATAAGCGGCTCAGGATCAGTCTACGCGATTGCCAACACTGGCCAGACCTCGCTCTTGCCGCTTGTCTACGTTTTGAAGCAGGCACATGTGGAGACTACGGTGAAGGCGTTTGACGCGGAGGGCAAGCACTTTGGCGCGGGCTCCCTGCTGATTACTCAGGCCGATGAGGCATCGCTCGCCGCGACTCTGCGGAAGCTCTCGCTCGATGCGACGCGTCTGAGTGCGGCACCGTCTGTGGCGACGCATCCTGCGCCTGCGCCGCGAATCGCCTTTATGCATACGTGGCTTGGCACGCAGACCGAGGGATGGTGGCGGCTGGCGTTCGACAAGGCGGGCGTTCCCTTTTCGTACATCAGTACGCAGACAGCGGCCTCGGAGAGCGATCTTCGCGGCAAGTACGATGTGATCGTCTTTGCTCCCGTGGGCCGTTCGTCGTCGCAGGAGATCATTAACGGGCTGCCGAAGTGGGGCAATGCGCTTCCGTGGCAGAAGAGCGAGATCACTCCCAACCTGGGTCTGCTCGATTCCACGCCTGACATGCGAGAGGGATTGGGCTACGACGGGCTTGCGCATCTGAAAACTTTTGTTGAAAAGGGGGGGCTGCTGATTACGTGTGAAGACACGGCGCAGTTCGCCATCGATACAGGGCTCGCGCCGGGTGTCAGTGTCGCTCCCCACGATGATGCGCGTGTTGTGGGAAGTGTTCTCAACAGTGTCTTCGTTGCGCCTTCGAGCCCCATCGCCAATGGTTATGGATCGAATCTTCCGGTGATGAGTGCGAACGGAATGGTGTTCAACGTCAGCAACACGCTCGCGCGTCAAGGTGGCCGGATGCTGATGGATCCCTATGAGCATCGCCCAACGGGCCGGGGCGGGCCAGATGACAGTGACATTACCCAAGGCCGCCAGCTGGCGGAGCCGGATGTGTTGCCGAAGCAACAGCCTTGGGAGCCCAAACAGCTCAACGAAGACCAGATGCGCAACAACGTTCAGATAATTCCGGTGCAATACCGTCCGGAGGTCATTCTGCGGTTTACTGAGCAGAAGAGTCTGCTGCTCTCCGGGCTTCTGGACAAGGCGGGCTCGATTGCGGAGCGCGCTATCGTTGTGAACGCACATCTGGGGACGGGGAATGTTCTGCTGTTCGCGAACAATCCCGTCTATCGCGGAGAGACCATCGGAAGTTACAACCTGGTCTTCAATGCGATTCTCAACTGCGACCATCTTCGCCAGCCTGTTGCCACGACTGCGCCGGCTCAACCTGCGGTCAACACTGTTTCCGCAGAGAAATAGCAGCCATTAGCCCGCATCACGTCCAGCGTTAATGGCTGACTCGACGTGTCACCTGACCTGTCGATTCGCGCACGATGAGTTCAGGGTCGACCTTGATGATGTCGGGGAGTTTTTCATGGGCCAGCTTCTTCAGCAGAGAGCTCGCAGCCAGAGCCCCCATACTCTGCAGAGGCTGCCGGATCGTCGTCAGACTTGGAACGATATAGGACGCCGCCTGGATGTCGTCGAAGCCGAGCACGGAGACATCCTCCGGCACCTTCAAACCTGCATCATGAAGCGCTCGTATGCTGCCGATGGCCGAGATGTCGTTGAAACAGAGCACAGCCGTAAAATCTCTGCGCCGCAGCAAAAGCTGGTGAATCCCGGGATAGCCAAGCTCCGGTGTGTTCAGGTCCTTGTCCAACTGAATGATCAGGTCCTTGGGCACCTCGAGAGAGAGCGTGCGCGCTACCTGCATGATCGACTGCCATCGGCTCTGCGAGTCCGAGCTAAAGGGCTGGCCATGCATGTAAGCAATCCTTCGGTGCCCCAGCCGGTAGAGGTGGCCGAGCGCAAGCTCTGCCGCCCGATTGTGATCCAAAATTACATTCGTTACTCCGGGTAGCGTGGTGTGACCGGCGACGGAGACCGTGGGAGCCTGGAGCGCTCCCTCCAGTTGAGTATCGATGGCGAGGATGCCATCTACTCCGCGGGCCTGCAACAGTCGGGGATACTCCGCAACCAGATCCTTCCTGTGGCGATGGTGCGCTGTGAAGAAGAAATATCCCTCCTGCATCAGGACCTCCGCCGCTCCGCTGAGCACCAGCGAGTGGTATCCCTCACCCAGCTCTGGGAGCAGAATCCCAATCGTCTGGGTCGTCAGTCCCTGAAGCGATCGGGCGATCAGACTGGGTTGGTAACCAAACTTTTTTGCTGCAGCCTTCACTCTCTCCCGCGTCGCTGGAGGGATCGAACGCCCGGGCGCGTTGTTCAACACAAAGGAGACGGTTGCCGGACTCAAGTCCAGATGTTCGGCCAGCATCTTCAGGCTGACGCGGCGCGCGGCCGCCGGGGGCGAAGATGTCTTTCTTGGCATAGGTGTCCGGTCAGCAACCAGTCTAGCCGATGCCTGCTCCTTAGGAGCTTTAGAGTGTGTCGTTGCAACGGATTTCTCTCCGAACAGCCCACGGGCTTTTGGCTAAGAACGGCCGAAAAAAGAACGCTGGACATAAAGACAAGCGTTTGTCTAATATGATTTGGCACAATTCAACACTGGATTACGAGTTTCCTGATCCACTGCGACGCCTTCTCAACCACGAAACGCCGCCGATCACCCCCCGGGGTGAAGGCGCCAACCGGAATTCGGAGTTCTATGCGTTTCCTTCGCAACACCCACGTCCTCTTTCTGGATGTTGTCCTGAACTGCGTTGCCTTTTCGCTTCTGCCGGGCGTTTCCTGCTCGTTGGTGCTGGCTCAGGAGCACAACGTCCACTTGGCGACGGCACCTGCAGACGACACGCAGGCGTCGCATTTTGTCAGCGATCTGCTAAGCAAAATGACACTGGAGGAGAAGCTCGGCCAAATGTCGCAGATCTCCTATAAGGAACCCCACTCGGTCTCGCACGAGGAGCGCATCCTCAAAGGACAGACGGGCTCGTTTCTCTTCCTTACCGATCCGGCTGAGATCAATCGCCTGCAGCATATTGCGGTCGAGCAGGCGCCGCTGCACATTCCACTCATCTTCGGCTACGACGTAATTCACGGCTTCCGCACCATCTACCCCGTTCCTCTCGCGCTCGCTGCCTCGTGGGATCCAGCCGAAGCGCAGCACGTGCAGAGCATGGCCGCCAGAGAAGCCAGTGCGGTCGGCATTAGATGGACCTTTGCGCCGATGGTGGACATCGCAAGAGATCCCCGCTGGGGACGCATCATGGAAGGCGCCGGGGAAGATCCCTACCTCGGTTCGCGCATGGCTGAGGCCCAGGTGCGGGGCTTCCAGGGCGATACGATCGGCAGCCCGGACCACATGCTCGCGTGTGTAAAACATTTTGCCGGCTATGGCGCAGCCGAGGGTGGCCGCGACTATGACTCTGCAAACGTTTCGGATGAGCAGTTGTGGAATGTCTATCTGCCTCCCTTTCATGCGGCTGTGCAGGCCGGCAGCGGATCTCTGATGAGCGCGTATATGGACCTGAACGGCGTCCCGGCGACCGGCAACAGGTTTCTTTTGCATGATGTGCTGCGAGAGAAGTGGGGATTTCAGGGCTTCGTCGTCAGCGACTGGGAGTCGATCGCAAGTCTGAAAACACACGGCTTTGCCGCAGGACCTGACGACGCCGCAGTCCGCGCTGTCAATGCGGGAGTCAACATGGAGATGACCAGCACTACGTTCCGCGACAATCTGGCCGCGGCTGTGAAAAATGGGTCCGTCAAAGAGTCCACCATTGACGACTCCGTTCGCGACATCCTGTTGATGAAGTACAAGCTTGGCCTCTTCACCAATCCGTATATCTCGCTCGACCACGCCAGGGCAGAGCTGGGCTCAACAGCACAACGAGACGCGGCCCGAGCGGCCGCCGAACGCAGCGCGGTGCTTCTGCGCAATCAGGGCAGCGTACTCCCGCTGAAAAAATCCGTTGCATCCATCGCTGTTATCGGCCCGCTCGCAGACTCCAAGCCGGACATCATGGGATCGTGGAGCCTCGCCGGCCATCCGGATGACGCTGTCACCGTGCTTGAGGGCCTGCGCAAAAAGCTGGGATCAGCGGTGACTATCAATTACGCCAAAGGCGTGGAGATCGATCGAGTCCAGCCGTCGATCTTCGATGACCTCTTCACCAGTCCGAAGCCGGTGCTTAAGACCCAACAGGAGCGTGATGCGGAGTTCCGGCATGCCGTTGACCAGATCAAAAAGTCGGAGGTAGCTATCCTCATTCTCGGCGAGGCGCAGAGTATGAGCGGCGAAAGGGCTTCGCGATCGACTCTCGCGCTCCCGGGTAGGCAGCAGGAGTTGCTTGAAGCCGCTGTTGCAACCGGAAAGCCGGTTGTCCTAGTGTTGCTGAACGGCCGTCCACTCGATATCACGTGGGCGTCTCAACATGTTCCTGCCATCCTCGACACCTGGTACCCCGGCACCGAGGGAGGCAATGCGATTGCGAACCTACTTACCGGCGACGCTACTCCCGGAGGGAAGCTGCCGGTCACGTGGCCCCGCAGCGTCGGGCAAATTCCCATTTACTATTCGCAAAATCTGACCCAGATTCCCAATGAAACGGACACTCGCTACTGGGACGGCTCGAGTGCTCCTCTGTACCCATTCGGTTACGGGCTCAGCTACGCCACCTTCCAACTTTCAAATCTCAAGATCGATGCCTCTTCGATACGTCGCGATGAATCGTTGACCGCAGCCATTGACGTACAGAACACATCCGCCGTTGCCGGCGATGAGGTCGTGCAACTCTACACGCACCAACGTGCCGGTAGCGCCTCGCGGCCGCGACGGGAGTTGAAGGGTTTTGCGCGAGTTCATATTGCGGCCGGTGAAAAGCGAACAGTGAAACTGACACTGCATGCAAGGGACCTCGGCTTCTGGAGTCCGCAGACGCATCAATGGGCGGTAGAGCCCGGACTTTTCGATTTATGGATGGGGGAGGATTCGACGGCCGCAGAGCACGTCGCCTTCGCTGTCGTTCCCTAGGGCTTCGGCCCAGGGATCTCCAAGACTCGGACGTTTAAGCGTTTCGTCCGGGGTATCACTCACCTCCGCGCTGACCTTCACGGGTCAGCGCGCTTTTTTTGTCTGCACGCGAATCCCGGCTCGCGGACCCTTCTTTCAACCCATCCCGTGAAAGCTCCACCGCATCCAGGCCACTACTGCAAGCCCTCTGATCGAGGCCATCAGGAGCGAGCCTACGAACGCGGTGTATACGACTTCTTTACGCGCTTTCTACGCTTTCTTTATGCATCGGCTGTTTGAATTGGAAAGATCGCGTCCGAACGCCAAAAATGGCCGAAGACTTGGTTTCGACGATTCGATCAAGATACGTCGCGGATTTCGCGATCGAGTCGTTTGGCGGGAGGCAAGACAATGTGGGATATCGGCTGTGTCGTTGCAAGCATGCTGTTTTTCGCCATTGGGATCGGGTACGCAATGGGATGCGACCGGTTAGGGGCGAAGGAGGCGAAGCGATGATCGAAATGCTGGCGCTTGGTCTTGTAACAGTGGCTCTGCTTGTTTATCTGGTGTACGCGCTGCTGCGCCCCGAGAAGTTTTAAGAGGAAGTTTTCTATCATGACCGCGAACGGCTGGTTTCAAATTTCTTTTTTCTTTGCATTGGTCCTGCTTTGCGCAAAGCCTTTGGGTCTTTATATGGCCCGTGTTTTTGAGCGGGAACGCACCTTTGCCGATCGTCTCTTTCGTCCGCTTGAACGGCTCATCTATCGCTTGACGGGAATCGATGAAACCCATGAGATGAGGTGGACCGAGTATGCAGTGGTGATGCTGCTATTCAGCTTGGTCACGATGCTGGTGACGTATGCAGTTGAGCGGTTGCAGCATGCGCTTCCTTTAAACCCCCAGCACCTGGCTGGTGTTGCACCCGATCTTGCTTTTAACACCGCGGCGTCTTTTACCACGAATACAAACTGGCAAGCGTACGTGCCCGAGACAACGATGAGCTACCTGACGCAGATGGTCACGTTGGCTTATCACAACTTTTTTTCGGCTGCGGTCGGGATCGCGTTGGCCGTTGCGCTGGTCCGTGGCATCGCTCGACGGGAATCGAAGACACTTGGCAACTTCTGGGTGGACACGACGCGCGCTTCGTTGTGGGTGCTTCTGCCGTGCTGCCTGATCTATGCGCTGCTGCTGGTCTCTCAGGGAGTCGTACAAAACTTCCGCCCCTACGACCAGGCAAAGCTGGTGCAACCTCAGACTGTAACCACGACAGGCACAGATGGGAAGGCGACCACGCAGATTGTCACTGCCCAGAGCATCGCGCAGGGGCCTGCAGCCTCGCAGGAGGCCATCAAGATGCTCGGCACGAACGGCGGCGGCTTCTTCAATGCGAACAGCTCCCATCCCTTCGAGAATCCAACGCCGCTCTCCAACCTGATGCAGATGTTCTCGATCTTTCTGATTCCTGCTGCGCTTACCGTCACGCTGGGACGAATGACGCGGACTCCAAAACATGGATGGGCGGTGTTCGCCGCAATGGCTACGCTGTTCTTCGTTGGCGTGTGTGTGGCTTACTACGCGGAGGCGCAGCCGAACCCTCTGCTGCACTCGGTCAACCAGCACGTGACGACAACCCAGGCCGGCGGCAATATGGAGGGCAAGGAGGTCCGCTTCGGGATCGCCAACTCAGCACTGTTCGCCACCGTGACGACCGATGCCAGCTGTGGCGCCGTCAACTCGATGCACGATTCGTTCATGCCTCTCGGCGGTCTCGTGCCATTGGTGAACATCATGCTGGGCGAGGTAATTTTCGGGGGCGTGGGGGCGGGACTCTACGGGATGTTGATCTTCGTCGTTCTGGCGGTCTTCATCGCCGGGCTGATGGTTGGACGCACACCGGAGTATCTCGGCAAAAAGATCGAGTCGTATGACGTAAAGATGGCGATGCTTTATGTGCTCATCTTCCCTCTGTCGATACTAGGCTTCTCAGCTGTGGCGCTGATGATGCCGAATCTTGGCCTCTCTGCGCTGGCAAACACGGGGCCGCATGGGCTCTCGGAGATTCTGTACGCCTACACCTCGGCGACTGGAAACAACGGATCGGCGTTTGCCGGACTGAGCGCGAATACGCACTGGTACAACTTGTCCCTGGCCGCGGCGATGTTGATCGGCCGGTTCCTGATGATCGTTCCGATGCTGGCGATTGCCGGCAGTTTAGCCGGGAAGAAGCTGGTTCCGCCATCGCCGGGGACCTTTCCCGTCCATACCCCGTTATTCACGGTACTGTTGGTCGGCGTGATCCTCATCGTCGGCGCGCTTACCTTCTTTCCGGCGCTCTCGCTGGGCCCGGTCCTTGAGCACCTACTGATGCACGCTGGCAAGAGCTTCTAGTTCAGAAAAGACAGACAAACACATGGCAAACACTCGTAAACCCTCGCTTTGGGACACCAAGATCGTACATCGCGCACTGACTGATGCCTTCGTCAAGCTCAGCCCACGCAAGATGATGAAAAACCCGGTCATGTTTGTGGTCGAGATCGGCAGTGTCATTACGAGCATCTATCTGCTCCGGGATATTCTGGCGCATCACGGCGCACTCCGCTTCGACCTGCAGATTACGTTGTGGCTTTGGTTCACGGTATTGTTCGCGAACTTTGCTGAGGCCATGGCGGAGGGCCGCGGCAAAGCGCAGGCCGATGCGTTGCGGCGCGCGAAGTCCGAGACAACGGCAGTCCGGTTTCGCACGGATGGAAGTACCGAGGAAGTTGCGAGTTCGGATCTGCGCGCGGGAGATGTTGTCCTGGTAATTGCCGCCAGCATGATTCCCGGGGACGGCGAAGTGATCGAGGGAGTTGCTTCGGTCGACGAGTCGGCGATTACGGGTGAGTCCGCGCCGGTGATTCGCGAGGCCGGCGGCGATCGGTCGGCGGTTACAGGTGGAACCAAGGTGTTGTCGGATCAGATCAAGGTTCGCATTACGTCAAATCCGGGCGAGACCTTTCTGGACCGCATGATTGCGCTGGTCGAAGGCGCGGAGCGGCAGAAGACGCCGAACGAGATCGCGCTAAACATTCTCCTGGCAGGACTGACAATTATCTTCCTGCTTGCTGTGGTTACGCTGCAGCCGATCGCGATCTATTCGACTGCGCCCCAGTCTGTCTTCGTGCTGATCTCGCTGCTGGTTTGCCTGATCCCGACGACGATTGGCGGATTGCTTTCAGCGATCGGGATTGCAGGAATGGATCGTCTGGTGCAGCACAATGTGCTGGCGATGTCGGGACGCGCAGTCGAAGCGGCGGGTGACGTGAATACCTTGCTGCTCGATAAGACGGGAACGATTACGTTGGGCAATCGTCAGGCTGCTGAATTCCTTCCTGCCCCTGGAGTCAGCAAGGATCAGCTTGCCGATGCGGCGCAGCTTTCGTCGCTTCCCGATGAGACTCCTGAAGGGCGAAGTATCGTTGTGCTTGCCAAGGAGATGTACGGTCTTCGCGGACGTGAGTTGAGCGAGATGCAGGCGGAGTTTGTGCCGTTCAGCGCGGTGACGCGAATGTCGGGCGTGAATCTGGATGGTCGTGTGATTCGAAAGGGCTCGACGGATGCCATTGGGGCTTTTTTGAAGGAAAATGGTGGTGTTTTGCCGGACGAGGTGCGCGCTTCGGTTGAGGTGGTGGCGCGGAGTGGCGGCACGCCTTTGGTTGTGGCAGAGAATCGGCAGGCATTGGGTGTGATTCATCTGAAGGACATCGTCAAGGGTGGCATGAAGGAGCGATTCGCGCAGCTGCGCTCGATGGGCATTCGGACCATCATGATCACCGGCGACAATCCGCTGACAGCGGCGGCGATTGCGCGCGAGGCCGGCGTTGACGACTTCCTGGCGGAGGCAAAGCCGAAGGACAAGATGGACCTGATCCGTCGCGAGCAGGGCGAGGGAAAGCTGGTCGCGATGACCGGCGACGGCACCAACGATGCTCCCGCGCTGGCGCAGGCCGATGTGGGCGTTGCGATGAATACGGGCACGCAGGCGGCGAAGGAAGCGGGCAACATGGTCGATCTCGACTCCAATCCGACGAAACTGATCGAGATCGTCGAGATCGGCAAACAGCTGCTGATGACACGCGGCGCCTTAACGACGTTTTCGATTGCCAATGACGTTGCGAAGTACTTCGCCATTATTCCGGCGATGTTTGCTGCGACCTTTCCGGTGCTCAACGCGCTGAACATCATGCATCTGCAGACGCCGCAGTCGGCGATTCTTTCTGCGGTGATCTTCAATGCGCTGATCATCGTCGGACTGATTCCGCTGGCGCTGCGCGGGGTCGGGTACAAGGCGATGTCGGCCGAGGCCCTGCTGCAGCGCAACCTGATTCTCTACGGCGTAGGCGGCCTCGTCGCTCCGTTTCTCGGTATCAAGCTTATCGACATCCTCATCACTGCCATTCATCTGGCTTAATTCATCCAGCTAAAAGGACCGTTCCATGCGTCGCAACCTCATCACCGCCGTGCTCTACATCATCGTGACCACTGTTCTGTTCGGCGTCATCTATCCGTTCGTTGTCACCGGGCTGGCGCAGTTGCTGTTTCACGACAAGGCGAACGGGCAACTTCTCTACAATAGGGACGGGCAGCTTGTCGGCTCGCGGATTATCGGACAGCCGTTTACGGCTCCGCAGTACTTTCACTCGCGGCCATCGGCTGCGGGCAACGGGTATGATGCTGCGAACTCCGGCGGTTCAAACTATGCTCCGACGAACAAGAAGCTGATCGACCGTGTCGCTGCGGACGTTGCAGCCTACCAGCCGGAACATCCTGGCACCAAGGTGCCGATCGACCTGGTGACGGCGTCTGCCTCAGGGCTCGATCCTGATATCACTCCCGCGGCCGCCGAGTTCCAGATAGCGCGGGTCGCCAGGGAACGGCATCTGCCGGAAGACACTGTTCGCAGGCTGGTCTCTAGCCACACCCAGGGGCGGCAGCTAGGGTTTCTGGGCGAGCCGAGCGTCAACGTATTGCTCTTGAACCTGGATCTCGACCGGCTGACGACTGCCCGATAGCGGATTCGAGGGCTACCTCACCCTTATCGCAAGCGGTTATTTTCGCGTGATCAAATTGATTTACGAGTGAGTGATCCGCATTTATGATCCCGCCGCGGATTTCAGGCATCTTAGACCCGCCATCTGATCATCTATAGGAACTTGCACATTTGTGCGTACGAAGCAAGATATACCACTTCGGGGTCCACTGTATGACTTCCGGGAAAATTCCTGTTCCGATTCTCCGACGAAGTTGCAACATTCTGGAGGCGCTCTCCAATCTTCTTTATCTCGCGGAGATGGAGGCGGATGATCCTGAAAAGGTGAGGAAATACCTTTCGCTTTCGAAAGAGCGGCTGCGCGCAATAAATCAGGTGCTGGTTCGCGGAGAATGACCGTGGGAACAAACTGGCATTCTGCGGGTGGTAGCCTTAGTGCTGTGAGCCATACAAATCTCAAGAGCAGGCTTGCGTACTTCGAGGGAAGACTCGAAGAAGCCACGCGCCGTTCGTCCGCCAAAGAGCCTCATCCCCGCAACTTCGATTCCGGCTACACGACCGAGACTTTCAAGACATGGGGAGAGTCGATCGCGCTCATCAAAGAGCGGATCGTCGGCATTCAGCGACAGCTGAAGTCGGAGTGACACTCCCCGGTTGGAGCCAGGGCGATGATGCCATGATGCAGTGATATGTTCGCTTCTTGTGGGAATCTCTGTCGCCAGCGGGATCGCGTTAAGATAATGGTAATGAAACCAATTACGCGGCGCGAGATGTGCGTAGGTCTGTCGGCTGTAGCGGCGATGGGTGGAGTTGTGAAAGTGAAGGCACAGACCTCGGTGCCGCCGGACGCCGCGGGAGTGCTGTCGCACTCGAGAGTGTATCCGGTTGACCAGATGCCGGTGCGGAAGATGGCGAACGGCGGGGAGAGCCGCGATGTCTTGCGAGGAACCCTGACCACTGGCGAGGTGATCGCAATACATGAGTCCCAGCAGCCGGCGGGGATGACGCCGAATACGCCACATACCATTCAGCACACGGAATTGATGGTGGTGGTCGAGGGGACGCTGGCTTTCGAGCATGACGGCAAATTAGAGAAAGTGGGTCCGGGGGGCATCATCTTTGTGGCCTCCGGAACGCTGCACACGGTCCGAAATATAGGAGACGGACCGGCGAAGTATTGCGTGGTGCAAATGGGCGGGGATACCAAGGCGTGACCTTCGCAACCGCCCGTCTGGGCAGGGTGGATTCGCGATGCAGTAATCTGAAGATGACGCGATGCCGCTGACCGATACCCACGCCCACCTCGATTTTTATAGCGAGACCCCGACCGATCGCGAGGAGGTTCTGCGCCGCGCCTATGCTGCCGGTGTCGAGACGATCCTCGCGATTGGGATCGGCGAGGGGCCTGCGACGATGCACCAGGCGCTGGAAATTGCTAACACGACCAGCGGCCCGGACTTGCCAACCGTCTATGCAAGTGTCGGAATTCATCCCCAGGAGGCCGCCAGCGCAACCAGCGAAGCTCTGAGCAGGCTTGCAAGTCTTGCGGTCAACGAGCGATGCATCGCGATTGGCGAGATCGGCCTGGACTACTACCACTTCGATAATCCCGAGATTCCCACGCAGCAGCAGGCCTTTGTCGCCCAGATGCGGCTGGCCGCCGAACTTCGAAAACCCATCCTGATCCACTGCCGCACGAGCGAGCTTGCTACCCCCCAGGCAAAGCAGAAGTTCGGCGCGGCGGATGCCTGGGAGGACCTGCTGGCCCTAATTGACGAGGAGTGGACATCGACCGGTTTCGGAGGCATCATGCACTGCTTTTCCGGAACGGTCGAGCAGGCTGAGCGGTCGCTTGCCGCCGGTTTTCACCTCTCGTTTGCCGGAAACCTGACCTATCCGAAGTCCCAGGCAATCCGCGATGCCGCGGTGCTCGCCCCTACCCACCGGATCCTGGTGGAGACGGATGCTCCTTTCCTCACCCCGATCCCGCTGCGCGGCCAGCGCAACGAGCCTGCACTGATGACCCATACGGCGGCAGCCCTGGCTGAGCTACGCGGCATCTCACCAGAAGAACTGGCGGCGCTTACCACGGCCAATTTCCAAAATCTATTCCCCAGCACTCGTTGACCGAACCCATCCGCTGCCATAATAGAGAGCGGCAAAGATAAAGAAACCAGGCACATACGAGGAAGACACCATGGCATCCGACAACAGCTTCGACGTAGTCAGCAAAGTAGAGCTTCAGGAAGTGAAAAACGCGATTGACCAGGCCAGCAAAGAAGTTCACGCACGCTTTGACCTGAAGGATTCGAAGTCCAAGATCGAGCTTGAAGGCAACGATGCGATCCAGCTCGCGTCACAGGATGAGTACAAGTTGAAAGCGGTCATCGAGATCCTCTCGCAGAAGCTGGTCAAGCGCGGCGTCTCGCTGAAGAACCTCGAGTACGAGAAGCTTGAGCCTGCCGCCAACTCCAGCGTGCGTCAGAAGATCAAACTCGTCCAGGGTATTCCATCGGAGAAGGCGAAGATCATCGTCGCCGCAATCAAGGACTCGAAGAAGAAGGCCCAGGCGAGCATTCAGGGCGACACCGTCCGCGTGGTCAGCAAGGACCGCGATACGCTGCAGGAGATTATGGCGCTGCTGAAGGGCAAGGATATCGGCGTCGACCTGCAGTTCACGAACTTCCGTTCCAACTGAGGGTATGCTGGCGGCCCGCGATCGAGCAGTTACGATGCCCGGGGCCATTTGCCGCTATCAACAATTTGTTTCCAATTTCGGCCGGTTTCTGAAGACACCTGCACCTCCTGATACTCTTAACCACGAGTGAGCACCCTCTCCATAGCGACGGCAGCCGAGGTCTTCGATCTCCTGCGCGACGACTTGGCCGCTATCGAGCAGGCGTTCGCCAGCCAATCCACATCCGACGTAGCGGTGATCACCGATATCGCTCAGTACCTCATCGCAGGCGGAGGCAAGCGGATCCGCCCGCTGCTGCTACTGCTCTCGGCCAAGGCGCTGGGCTGCACCAGTCAAAGCCGCATCCGGCTAGGTGCCGTGGTCGAGATGCTCCACACGGCGACCCTCGTGCACGACGACATCATTGATGAGGCAGACACGCGGCGCGGGCGTCCGTCATCGAATACGACCTGGGGGAATGCGAAGTGCGTGCTCGCAGGCGACTGGCTTTACATGCAGTCCTTCTCGACAGCGCTGGAAGAGCGCAACTTCCGTGTGCTCGAACTGCTGATCTCGCTTACACAACAGATGGTCGAAGGCGAACTGCTGCAGATGCAGAAGCTCGGCCACTTGATTAACGAAGAGGAGTACTTCGACCTTATCTTCCGCAAAACCGCGTGTCTCTTCAAAGTGTCGATGCAGCTTGGTGCCGCGATTACGCCGGCACATAACTTCGGCGATCCGGAAGAGATCGAGGCGCAGCTCGGCGAATATGGACGCAATCTTGGGCTCGCGTTTCAGATTGTGGATGACGTGCTCGATCTCACGGCCGCCGAAGATGTCCTGGGTAAGCCTGTGGCCAGCGATCTGCGCGAAGGCAAGGCCACGCTGGCGGTGATCCATGCGCTCGAGCGCGGGACTGGCGCCGACAGAGAAGCGATCCGCACCGTGCTGGCTGATCGCAGCTTCGATCGCATCTCGCATCCGCAGATTCTTGAGATTCTGCACCGCCACGGCTCTATCGACTACGCCATGGACACGGCCTGCGCTTACGCCGAAGCCGCCCGCCTGACCATCGCCGAACTGCCCGACTCCGAAGCCAAGCGCGCGCTGCTGTGGGTTCCGGGGTTCGTTACCACGCGAGATCGCTAGCTACTCTTCGTCTTCGCCGAACGAGACATCCTCTTTCACGTCCAGGTCCACGACCTTCATCCCAGTCTTTCCCCGATCCACCAGCAGCTGAATCTTTCCCTCCGCCGCCTCCAGCTCCTTCTTGCAGGCATCTGAGAGCTTTATCCCCTCTTCGAAGAGCCGCACCGACTCCTCGAGCGAAAGGTCTCCTTGCTCCAGCCGCTCGACCACCGACTCCAGCGCCGTCAACTGCTTCTCAAAGTCAGCCATTACGCAACCTCGACCAGTCCTTCTTCGTCGTTGCCGCTCAGGCCGAGCACATCCGCCGCCACACTATATCGTCCGAACGGAGCGCTCACCTGCACTCCTTGCACCATGGGTCGTGCCTCGGCGAGCATCTCCTGCGCGATTTTCACGCCTTCAGCGCGCGCCGCCTCAGGCGTCGCGACAGCCGCCATCCGGGCAATAATCCCCTCCGGCATGCTGACGCGCAGATCGTTCTTCATGAACTCCGCGTTGCGCAGACTGGTCAACGGCCAGATTCCTGCAATCACAGGAATGCGGAAGCCTTCAATCCGCCGCAGAAACTCCTCCAGCACACGCAGGTCGAAGACAGGCTGGGTAATGGCGAACTCCGCGCCTGCCTCTACCTTGAACGCGAACCGCCGCACCTCCTGGTCCATGTCCTGCACGCCCGGGTTTGCCGCAACCGAAATGGTAAAACCCGTCGATTCGCCGATCGAGTTCTTGCCAATATCGAGCCCATAGTTCAGATTGTGGACAACATTCACCAGCCCGATCGCGTCGACGTCGAAGACCGCTGTGGCATTGGGATAGTTGCCCAGCTTCGGCGGGTCTCCGGTGAGGCAGAGAATGTTCTTGAGCCCGATCGACGATGCTCCCAGCAAATCACTTTGAATGCTCAACACATTCCGATCGCGGCAGGTGTAGTGCAGAATCGTCTCGATCCCGACGTGCTGCTGGATCTGCACGCACAGGCTTTGCGCGCTCATCCTTGCGCTGGCACGCGGCGAATCCGGCACATTGATCGCATCCACTCCCAGGCGGTGCAACATCTCCGCGCCGTCCAGCTCCTTGCTGCAGTCGATGCCCTTGGGCGGTACAATCTCCACCATCGTGACGAACTCTCCGGCCGCCACCATTGCCCCAATCTTCGATCGCTGCGACAGCGCAGGCGGATCTACTTTGCTCGCGGCCTTGATCGCCGCCTTACTCGAATCCGCGCGCCCAAGCTCCATTACCTGAACGCCGCCCTCCATCGCTTCGAGCGCCCGCAGCGAACTCTTCATCGCCCGCGTGTAGCTGGGTGTGGTCCCGCAGCACCCGCCCACAATGCTCGCTCCCGCCTTGACCAGCTTGCGCGTGAAGCTGGCCATGTACTCCGGCGAGGTGAGATAAATCGTCCGTCCCTCGACTGCTCGTGGAATCCCTGCATTCGGCATGGCAGCCAACGGTTTGTCCGTCACCGGACGCATCCGTTCAATCACGCTCAACACTGTCGCCGGTCCCGCGCTGCAGTTGCATCCCAGAGCGTCCGCGCCCCAGTCCGTCAGCTTGATCGCGGCAGTCTCCGCCGAGGACCCATCCAGGCAGTTCCCCTCCTCATCGACGGTCATCATGACCACCACAGGCACCTCGGGGGCGACGCTTCTGGCCGCCAGAATCGCCTGCTCCGCCTCTGCCAGCGACGTCATCGTCTCGATCACCAGCAGATCGGCTCCAACTCCCGGCCCGCCTTCCACCAGGGCCCGAATCTGCTGCGCAAACGCGGCCCGCGCCTCATCGAGTCCCACTTTGCCGAGCGGCTCCAGCCTTACGCCCAACGGCCCGATCGCTGCAGCAACAAAGGCTTCGCTGGCCTGCTTTTCGCGAATTTGATTCACGCACTCCCGCGCCAGCTTGACGCCGGCCACATTGATCTCACGAACCTTATCCTTCAGACCATGCATCTCGAGACGAAACGCGTTCCCGCCAAACGTATTGGTTTCGATGACCTCCGCGCCCGCCTGCAGGTACTCCGCATGGATTTCACGCACCAGCTCCGGCTGCGACAGGTTCAACTCGTCGTAGCAGCGGTTGATGAAGATGCCCCGCGCATACAGCATGGTGCCCATCGCGCCGTCGCACAGCACGGTGCCTCCGGCAAACAGCCTGCTGACCGCGGCATCTCCCGCGACGGAACTCCCCTTCGTATCGTTTAACCCATTGGCCATGATTGTCTCCAACTGCTTCTATTCATCCTAAGCCACTGAACGGACCCTCTCCAAACGCGCGAAACCAATCTCCGGCACCGCTCGATTCAACAGCTTCCGGCCCTCGCCACGATGCGTCGTTTGTTATACTCGGCGTTAGAGTAGTGGCCCGCCAAAACACGCCGCAGCGCTCAGGTTGGAGTTTGTTACCGTTGACGAATCGAAGTTTGTTTGCCCAGTCCCTCCGCGCCCAGATCGTCTGCGGTCTCCTGATCGCCCTTGCGACTGTCGGTCTTACCTCCTGCCATAGCTCAAATTACCTGGCGTACAAGTTTCCCACGTTCACCTTCGCCAACCGCCCCGTCCCTCCGAGCCTGCTCGCCAACCGCGTCATGATATCGGTCACTGCCAATGGCATATCTACCGGCAGCCTGCAGATCGTCGACGCCAAGCGGGACCTACGCAGCAACATTCAGAACACGGTAACTTCCTTCTCGATCAGCGGTTATGCCTCGGGTTTCCCCAACCGCATCCTCAACTTCCCGGCTGAGATCACAGGCTTCGTCTACTCCGATGCCCAGGGCGACATCCAGATCGTCAACTACGGCAAGGAGTCCGTCACCGGGGCTGCAGGCACCTTCCCGGCCAAATCCACCGGTCTTGCCATCCCCCCCAACGGCGGCCATATCTACTCTGCCCAGGAGACCATCGGACAGCTTGGCATCATCGACAACGCCACCGGGCGCACCTTCGGACTCGTTCTTCCTAACGTCTTTCAAGTCGTCGTCAACACCGGCGATTCCGTCGCTCTGGCAATGGTACGCAACTCCAACACGGTGTACCGCGTAGTCAAGCTGAACGACAACCAGTTTCCCACCTCGACTGCGGCCATCGCCGCGATCGGTGCGGCGGACTGCGAGCCCTTCAATCTTCCTGTCTACTGCGCTGTCCCGGTCAACACAGGAACTCATGGCAATGCCTTTGATCGCCCCACGGGAGCTTACTTTTCGCTCGATGGATCCACGGCTTACATATTGAACTGCGGTGCGGAGTGTGGCGGAACGACCTCGAGCGTCACCTACCTGCAGCAGGGCGCACTGCAGTACAACAACATTCCTAAGACCGTGCCCGATGCCTCTGCGTTCACGAACCAAGTTCTCGTCCCCGGCGGCGTTACCGCAGCCGTGGCTAACGGAACGACGCTCTATGTCTCGGGTCAGCAACTGCAACCGGATGGCCTGTTCGCCGGGAACCTTTCGATCATCAACCTCGCAACGAACACGGTCAGCGGCAAGTACTCCATCTCCGATGGCACCCACTCCAAGATGCTCTTCGCCGACAACAACACTCTCTGGATCGGTTCGCAGTTCTGCGCCACCGGCGAACGCGCACACCAGGCGTCCCTCGGCGTCACGACTCAGGCGGCCAATTACAACTGCCTCACCCGCTTCGACCTCGGCGCTCTGACCGTACAGATAGTACCCGTCGTCACGCAAGGCTCCGCCACGGCAGTCGTTCAGTTTCCCAACACGAACCAGAACCAGTATTACTATGGCGATCTCACCGGCCTGTGCTGGGTACAAGGCTTCAACAAGGTCTACACCGCATACGGCGGCCAGGTGCACGTCTTCAGCACCGTCGACGGCTCTGAGATCGACAACAAGAACGTCACTGTACAAGGCACTGCCCTCGACGTCGCCTACATGGATGCCATTACCGACGCAGACAACTAAACACGGGGAGTAGGGAATAGGGTACAGGGAGTAGAAGGCTCTTGGTTGAATCCTATAGTGATCTCAAGGTCTGGCAGCGGGCGATCGAAATGACTCTCGTGATTTATCGGGTTACGACGGGCTTTCCCAAAGAGGAGGTATTTGGCCTGACGGGTCAGATTCGCCGGGCAGGAGTGTCCGTTGCGAGTAACCTTGCTGAGGGATATGGTCGCGGATCCAAAGGCGAGTATAAGCAGTTTCTTGCAATGGCCCGTGGTTCAAATCTCGAAGTCCAAACACAGCTGTTCATCGCAACTAAATTGGGTTACGGCAACTCCGCTCAACTGAAAACAGCCGACGACCTCTCAAACGAGGTCAGCAAAATGCTGAACTCCATGCTGGCAAAACTCTAATGGCGACCGAGCCTTCTACCCCCTACTCCCTACACCCTACTCCCTGCCTTGTCGACATCCTTGCTATCGCTGCGCACCGCGATGACGTGGAGCAGACCTGCGGTGGCACGCTTCTGACCATGCACTCCCACGGCTGGCGTACCGGCATCCTTGACCTTACTCAGGGCGAATCAGGCACTCGGGGCACCGCTGCTGACCGTGCCGCGGAGGCTGCCGCTGCTGCGCGCATCCTCAACGTTGCCCACCGCGAAGCGCTCGATCTTCCCGACGGCAACGTGCAGAACACCTACGAGAACCGCCTCAAGATAGCCGCTGTGCTCCGCCGGCTGCGTCCTCGTGTCGTCATCCTGCCCTACTGGCAGGGCCGCCACCCCGATCACTACACCAGCGCCACCCTTGGCTACGAAGCCTGCTTCGTCAGCGGTCTTGCCAAGGTAGACACTCCCGGCGAGCCCTATGGCCCGCATCGCCCCTTCAAGATTCTCTACGCCAGCCTCTACGCCGACGTTCGTCCAACCTTCGTCGTTGACATCACGCCATACGTAGAACAGCGGCTGCAGTCGCTTCTCGCCTATCGCTCGCAATATGCCTCTCAGCCTCAAGGTGGAGCCCTCTTCGTGCCGGAGGAAGATATCCGCGAACGCACCTTCGCCGAAGCGCGCCACTATGGCCTTCTAGCAGGCGTGCGTTACGCTGAACCTTTTGTTCAAAAAGAGGTCGGCCTGGTGGATGACCTCGTGCTTCTCCCTGTGCAATCCATCTAGGCTGGCACAACTGATCCAGCCCGCAGTCGCGATCTAACAAACTCCATCACTTCGTCCGTGACGTACACCGGAGGCCGCATCGCCAGAACCGGCGTTCCCTCGACCAGCTTCAATGAAACGCCCTTCCACCCCGGACGACCCAGCTCCCCTTCAGCCACCAGCACTGCATCGGCGCGGTCAAGAAAGTATTTTGCCGATTCCTTAAAATCCGCCGTCTCCGGGTCGAGCACGCTCAGGTATAAATCCGGTCGCAGGAATCGCAGAATACTGTTTGACTCAATCACCACATTCTCCGCCCGCGCAATCTCCTTGCGAATTCGTGGCATCGCCTGGGAAAGATCTCCTTGCCGCGTCCTCACCCAGAACGAGCGCACCGCCCCCGCCGCCAGATACCGTCCCGAATCGGTCGTGCTGTCCCCTCCGGCACGCTCCTCGCTAACGGCGATGGTATGCTCCGCGGTCTCGCAGTCACATGGCTCGCCATTGGCCGAGCACATTCCGTGGCCAAACTGCGTCACCTTGAACGCCGTCCAGCGCATCTCCGGCATCGCCGCGATGAGCCCGGCTACGACACTGGTCTTACCGATATTTCTCGTGTGTCCGCCAACCACTACAATCGCCATCGTCCGCCACGCAATTCACACAAAAGCTGGAGATCGACCGAAGTATCCATGATCAATTTTAGCGGATCAGCGCTGCTTCAACCGGGCCAGGTCGCGCAAATACTCCTTCAGAGGTCTCGCAGGGCGACCCCAGAAGACCTCGCCAGGCCCGCGCATCTTCTTGCCGCTCAACACTCCGGCCCCGCCTCCAAGGATCACTCCAGCGCCCACCGTCGCGTGCTCGCCGATCCCCACCTGTCCGCCGAGAATCGCTCCGTCCTCAACTACACTCGAACCGGAGATTCCCGTCTGCGCGGCAATCACCACGTTCTTTCCGATCACGCAGTTATGCCCAATATGGACTAGATTGTCGATCTTTGTTCCCCGCCCGATCCTCGTCTCGCCCAGAGCTCCGCGATCGATCGTCGTATTCGCCCCGATCTCAACGTCGTCCTCCACAACCAGTCGGCCCTGCTGCGGAAAGATCAAATACTCTCCGGTCTCTTTACTCCGCGCGTACCCGAACCCGGTAGACCCAAGCACCGCCCCCGCCTGTACCACCACGCGGTTCCCCAGCACCGTCTGGGCATGTACCACCACCCGAGCCATAAGGTTGCAGTCGCTCCCGACGACTACTCCATCCTCGAGCACCACGCCGGGGCCGATCCTGGTCCCCTGTCCAATCCTGATGTTCTCGCCCACCACCGCGGAAGAGTGGATGCCCGCCTTGAATCCTCGGCCTCGCAGCCGCTGCCCGACCACCGCGAACGCATAGCGCGCATCCGCCACCCACAACACGCGCGGATCAAGCGGAAACTCCCCATCCTCCAGGCTCGTGTTCGCGAGGATCGCCGCGGCCCTCGACCTGAGCGCACGCGTCATCGCCTCTTTGTCCACGGCAAACACAACGGAACCCGGCCCTGCGTTTTCGATGCTCGCCACCTCCGTGATCTCTTCATCCAGCAACGGCGCGCTTACCCCAAGCCAGTCGGCAACCTTGCCTATCTTCACCATCAGTAGATCCCCTCTTCGCCCGGAGGCCGCGTCTTCCATCGCCTGTGCAGCCAAAGCCATTGCTCAGGATACTGCCGGATATATCGTTCAATCGCCGCTGTAAACGAAGCAGTGTTTGCGAGTGCATCCTGTTCTGTATCACCGGTTCGGATCACGTCAATCTCCTTACCAAAGTGCAGAACATACTTCCCCTCGCTTTCCTCCCACAGCAGAAACCCCGGTACCACCGCTGCTCCGGTCTTCGCCGCAATCCGGGCCATTCCAGATGCGGTACACGCGAGCACTCCAAAAAAGGGAACAAACACACCTTGGGGCGGAGTCATATTCGTGTCCATCAGAATCCCGACTGTCTCTCCCGCCCGCATCGACGCAATCAGCCCGCGCGCAAAATCATCCTTATGAATCACGCGGTTTCCATGCAGGCAGCGAATCCGGTTCACAAACGCGTCGACCAGAGGATTGTCGAGCCGTCGTATCACCATGCCCATCGGCATCCCCACCAGCGAGTGGTAGAAGCTCGAGAGCTCCCACGCCCCAAGATGGCCGGTCAAAACCAGAACGCCCTTTCCCCGATCGCGCGCCGCCAGGTAATTTTCCAATCCCTCATATCGAACAAAGCGGCTTGCCGCTGCCCGAGTGTAGCCGGGCATCTTGCAGAACTCCGCTAGGAGGAACCCCAGATTCCGATACTCCGACAGGAGAATCGCTTTGCGGTCCGCGGCCGTCATCTCCGGAAACGCAAGCTCCAGATTGCGCATGCCCACCCGCCGCAGCCGCCCCAATGCACCAAACGCGATCGCACCAATCGCAGCCCCAACTGCGCGCGCCACGCTGCGGGGAAGCAGCCGAACGCCATGAACAAACAGCCAGACCACCGCAAACTCCACGGCTTCGCGCGCGCTGACCTTCTCCGGCGGCGACGTCTTCTGTTCAACTTCGCTCAAGCCTCTAGTCTACCGATTCCCAACCAGCACGCCCAAAAACAGAAAGGGCGGCTGAAGTAGCCGCCCTTCCAGTCGAATCCGTCAGCCCTTACTTATCCTTTGCATCCTTTGCGGCGACGAAGTACTTCGCAACCGTACGTACAAAGGGACGCGCCTCCGTTGGGGTCGGCGTGTTTCCGTCGAGGATGGCCTTGTAAGAAATATCCGCACTATAGAGTGTTCGAGTGCATTCCTGGTTTTGAGATAGAACCGTTCCATCCAGGTCGATACCGGCAAACAGGCCCTTAGACCGAGAATAGCTCAGAAACTCCGCATTCAGCTTCCAGTCCGTTCCTGCCTGTGCGTTACGCCCAACCGGACCGGCTGCGGCAGCTGCGTCCGCACCGAGCTTGACCTTGTTCTTCAGCATGTCCTGAAGTCCTTTCTGGTTCATGGCGATCAGCACGAGATCGGTCGCCTGTCCGCCAATCTGAAATCCAACGCTTCCACCTGCGAGCTGGACGCATACCGGTGCGCTCCATTTGCCGCTTGGTGTGCGGCAGGTTGCGACGCCCTGACCGTACTGAGCGCCCACTACAAAGGCACCCTTCTTGTAGCTCGGAATCACAACGACACAGTGGGCGCCAGCAAGAATGCTGCCCGGAATCGCCTTGTCCGGGGTCGCCATGATCTGCTCAATCACCTCGCTTGCGGCCGTCATCCGCTCCGCAATCTTGGCCTTGTCGTCATCCGCATGTGCAGAGAGGGACGAGGCCGCCATGGCTAAACCACATAAAATCACTGATAATCTCTTAATCATTTTTCGTTATACCTTTCGCGTCCACAGTCGAGTTCTTGGAGTGGGCTCAAAAAGCTGCCTATTTCCAACAATATATGTGATGGAGAACCGGCACGCGAGGTTGTCCACTACGGTGATGAGCGTACATCACCCGTAGGAATTCCGTGGGGAAAAAAATGGGGGTTGTAGAGATAGTGCCGGGGTCACCCGACGCTCTCTCTACAACCCCTCTCCCAGGTCTGTGTTGCTGAGTTCACTTTGCCTCAGATCAATCCGCCTCACAACGGTACGAAGGTAGGTAGACCTTTGAGTGTTTTATGTTAACCAAAAGGTAAACAGAAAAAAACCGCCATCTCGCCCTGAATCCCGATCGAAATTAGGTCGGAAGCAGCTTTCGATTTACCACCTGTACCGAGAGTGCGATGCGGTTTTTCACCCCAACTTTCCGCATCAGCGCACCGACATGCTTCTTCACAGTCGCGAGATCGATTCCGAGTTCCCCGGCTATCACCCGGTTCGGATGTCCGTCGACCAGCAGCCTCAGCACTTCGGACTCACGCTCGGTGAACTTCGGTTCCTCGACCGTAGCTCGCCTCTCCTCGGCTGAAGAGACATCCAGCAGATTGGCCAGCACCTTCCGCGGAGCCCACGCCGAACCGTCCTGGACGATTTCGATCGCTAGCCGAACCTCGCTGGGTCTTGCTGTATGCGCCAGATAGCCCTTAGCTCCGGCTCCAATGATGCGCTGAATGTATTCGTGGTCCTCTTCCAGGCCAAGCACGATCAGACGCAGGTGCGGTCGCGTGCGGCGAAACGTAGCCAGCAGCTCAAAGATGTGGTCGGTGCACGCGCTATCGATCAGGATCAGCGAAACCCCTGAGGCGTCCAGCGCCCCCGGCACCGACAGAGGAATAATCTCCACCGTCGCGCCTTGTATCCCCTGCTCGAAAAAGATCGTCTGCAAGCCAAGGATCCGCAACGGGTCCGTAGCAACCAGGCCCAGCTTCACCGCTCCCTGAGACTTCTTGTCTGGCTTGTCTATCATCGCCTGCGCAGCCTCTCTACTCACCTTCCTGCATTCAACAGGTCGACTTTAGCGCCTTCCGGAGAACATCGCCCGTGCCAGTACTAGAGCTTCGGCAGAACAATTCCCTGCTGATTCTGGTACTTGCCCTTACGATCGGCGTAACTGGTCTCGCACATTTCGTCGGACTGGAAGAAAAGTATCTGACACAGCCCTTCATTGGCATAGACCTTGGCAGGCAGCGGCGTCGTGTTCGAAATCTCGAGCGTCACGAAGCCCTCCCACTCCGGTTCAAACGGCGTCACGTTGACAATGATGCCGCATCGCGCATATGTCGACTTCCCGACGCAAATTGTCAGTACGTCTCGCGGAATTTTGAAGTATTCGATAGATCGGGCCAGGGCAAACGAGTTGGGAGGCACAATAACGCTATCCGCCACAACCGTTACGAACGATCGCTCATCGAACGCTTTAGGGTCGATGATGGCGCTGTTGACGTTAGTAAAGATCTTGAACTCGTCGGAGACCCGGAGGTCATAACCATAGGAGGAAAGCCCATAGGAGATTACGCCCTCCCGGACCTGTTTTTCGCTGAACGGTGAAATCATGCCGTGGTTCATCGCCTGCCGGCGAATCCAACGGTCGCTCTTAATAGCCACAGAAGTTTGTTTTTCCCTTCGTAATTAACAATTCAGTCTCTAATTCTGGCAGAAGGGTGTAGATTTAAGGGCGATTCGGAACCCTGCATCCTTGCCTCATTAGATTCTTCATCTTACGGTAGTGTTCTTTCATTGACAATCTTGCATTGACTTTCTAACATCACGTTACTAAAACCCGGTCAGTACCACATTAATCTAAAATTACAGCCCAAGGACGGCGGCCCAGATGATTAAGCAGGATCTTATACAAAGGGTTGTTGAGCGTACCGGACTGCCACGAACCAAAGCAGAGTCTGCGGTAGACGCGATCTTCGACAGCATGAAGCAGACCCTCATCGCGGGCGACCGCATCGAACTGCGCGGCTTCGGTGTCTTCACCGTCAAGCCGCGTAAAACGGGCATCGGCCGCAATCCCAGGACAGGTGCCGAAGTCACCATCGCTCCAGGCAAAGCAGTCCGCTTCAAGCCCGGCAAAGAGCTCCATCTACTCGACTAGCTCCTTACTGCGCCACTCACATTAAGTGAACAGCGTCTACGTCGACCACCAGGTTCCGGCGGGCGATACCCTGTGTGTCTGCGTAGGCAAGCATGGCTCGCAGGGTGGACCCCAGCGCCTGCCGCCGCTCCGCCTTCAACACAAAGTGGAAACGATAAATTCGCTTGAGCCGCACGATGGGAGCAGCCGCTGGCCCGAGCACTCGTACCTTGTCCGGCCTTGCCTGTTGAAACCATCCCCCTAAAGTGCCCGCCCAAGCCGTAGCTTCCTCCAACTTCTCGCTTTGAATCACCACGTTCGCCAGAACGGCAAACGGCGGATAGTGCATCCACCGCCGATAGTTCATTTCCTTAGCCACAAACCCCGGATAGTCATGGGCCGCCGCAAGCTGAATCGCATAATGATCGGGATGATAGGTCTGCACCAGCACCTTCCCTGGCAAATCCCCTCGTCCTGCCCGGCCCGACACCTGCGTCAGCAGCTGAAACACCCGCTCCGCCGCGCGAAAGTCCGGCAGCCCGAGTTGAAAGTCCGCTCCCACCACGCCCACAAGCGTTACGCCATGAATATCGTGTCCCTTTGCAATCATCTGCGTACCGACGAGCAGATTGATCTCTCCGCTGTGCAAGCGGGCCAAGAGCCGCTCCATGTCGCTGCGCCCGCGCACAGTATCGCGATCCATCCTTCCAATCCGCGCCGCCGGAAACAACTCCTGCAGCCGCTCCTCGCCCTGCTGCGACCCGGCCCCAAGGAAATAAAGATGCTCGCTCTCGCACTTCGGACAGACCTTCGGCACCGCGCGTCGAAATCCGCAGTAGTGACACTCCAGTCTCTGGCCTGGCTGCGCTATCGCATCGTTGTCGCTCACCTTCTTGTGATACGTCATTGAGATCGCGCAGTTCTCGCACTCGATCTTTTCTCCGCAGCTGCGGCACATCACTACGGTCGAATACCCCCGCCGGTTCAGCAGCAAAATCACCTGCTCTCCGCGATCGAGCGTAAGCTGGGTCTCCTCAGTCAGCTTCCTCGAAAAGATATGTTCCTGCCCCGTTTCGCGAAACTCTGCACGCATATCCACCAGTTCCACCGCTGGCAGCGGCCGCTCCATCACGCGTTCGCGCATCTCCACACGCACATACCGTCCCTTGTCTGCATTTGCCCAACTCTCGAGCGAAGGCGTCGCCGACCCGAGCACAACGACCGCCTCATTTAATTTCGCCCGCACCACTGCAACATCACGCCCGTGATATCGCGGCGTCTCTTCCTGCTTGTAACTCGAATCGTGCTCCTCATCGACGATGATCAATCCCAGATTCACCATCGGCGCAAATACGGCCGACCGTGTCCCGACCACAATCCTGGCCTCGCCCCGCCGAATTCTGTGCCACTGCTCCGCGCGCTCATCCGGGGTCAACTGCGAATGCAGCATCGCAACTTCACCTTCAAACGCCGCGTACATCTGCGCTGCCATCGCCGGCGTCAGCCCAATCTCCGGAACCAGCAGCAGCGCCGACTTCCCAGCATCTAAAGCCCGGCGCATGGCCGCAAAATAAACCGTAGTCTTGCCCGACCCAGTGATTCCATACAGCAGATGCGGCCGGAAACCGCCTTTATCCATCGCCGCCGCGATCGTACCCAACGCGCCCATCTGCGCCTCATTCAGAGCGTGCTCATGCGCATGCTTCTTCCCCTGCGCCGAAACACCACCGAGATGAAACTCCTCCGCCACTTCTTCAATCGCCACCAGCCCGCGCTTCACCAGCGTCCCGAGAGTCGACATCGGCACCCCCGCCCCCGTCGACGCGATATGCAGATCAGTCACTCGCATTCGCCCACCCACAGCCGCTAACTCCGCAAGAATCGCGGTCTGGTTGTCATTCAGCTTCGGCAGTCGAGCCTCCGGCACCAGCACTGCCACTTTCTCCAGCCGTCTCGCATCGCGCTCCTCCGCCAACGCCTCACGCATCAGCCACTTCTTCCTGACCATCCCCTCGAGCAAACCTTTATTCGCGCCTGTAGCCGATCGCAGCGCCGACATCTTTGCCTGCTCCCCACCCTCGAGATAATTCAGCACTGCATACTCTCGGTTCTGTTCCTCAGCCGTCAGCTTCGACCGGCGCGACGAGCCCTTCGCGGCACCTTCATACAGAACCTTCCGCCCAGCCTCTGCGATGCGATAAGAAAAATGCCGCTTCACCTCCGCCGCCAGCGGCAACATTCCCCGCAGCACCTCACCCAGCGGCGCAACGTAATACTGAGCGATCCACTCAGCCAGGTTCATCAACTCGTCCGGCAGCAACGCCGCCTCATCGAGCACCTGCTGCACCGGCTTGATCTCAAACTCCTCCGCCGGCCGATCCTCGTGCACCCGCACCACCACGCCCATCAGCTTCTGCCCGCTGAACGGCACCAGCACCCGCGCCCCAACCACTGGAACAACCCCATTCACCGCATAGGTAAATGTCTGGTCCAGAGGCACAGGCAGGGCGACATCGCAAAACAACGGCATCCCAACAGTTTAACCGCTACGACAAACACCGTTGGGCCTGAGATCTCCGAATAGACCGCCACCCGAATACGCTCTCCAGAGTGGAGGCACTGGAATCCCCTTCAACCGGCGGGAAGCGGACCAGACTGCATGCAAGCTGCACGGGGCGCCGCCGGCAAGCACGACTCCCGCCACGACGAACGGGGGCCGAGCGCTGCGCTCAAGTGAATTTGCGTGTCCGCTTCCTTTCTCAGTTAAAAAGCGAAGGCCCGGCTTTTGGCCGGGCCGCTGTTTTTCGACTTCGTTGATGCGATCTCTTTGCTTTTTTCTCTTTCTATTTTAACGCATTGGGTGTAACTAAAATGCCAGATTGGGCGGATATATTTTGGCTTGCAGGTTGCTCCATTTGGGTGGTTTAGGGATTTTGCGGGCTGGGTTTTGAGGGATTCGGAACTTGACATCCGAGTTTGCTGAGGTTTCTGAATCTTTAGCGATGTCAGGAACACCGCAGCGGAGGCGGCAGATGATGACCACGAAGAAAAAAACGAACGAGAAGCCGGCTACGGATAAGAAGGCGGCTGCGAAGACGGCGGGAGCGACGGATAAGGTGGCGTTGTATGACAAGCTGATTGCGACGCGGCCTGAGATTGAGCGGAAGGGCGATGCGAATCCGTACACGGCGGTGAATAGGAATATGTTCACGATTCTGTTGGGATCGGAGAGGCAGGGGATTCGGATGTCGGAGGAGGAGCGCGCGAAGTTTCTGAAAAGTATGGGACGACGCTGCTGGAGGCTTATGGCGCGGTGATGAAGGAATATGTTGTGGTGCCGGATGGGTTGCTGGGGAAGACGAAGGAACTGGCTAGGTATCTGGATTTGAGTTTTGCGTATGCGGGGTTCTGAAGCCTAGGCCTACGGCGAAGAAGAAGTGAGGTTCGGCCAGGTGGGTTGCCGGTTAGCTGGAAGATTTGTGCGGCTTTCAGGAGCGTCGGCGACCGGTGAGGTGGACGGCTCCGAGCAGGCCGGTGGCCAGGAGGGCTATGGATGCGGGCGCGGGGGTCGGAGCGGAGGAGGCGAGAGTCAAGGTGCCTGCTTCGACGAAACAGGGTGTCAGCGTTGGGCGATCAGGCTGGTGGCGAGGATGGCGGCGGCGAGGACGGGTTGTATGCGCATGATCTCTCCTTAGGTTCGGTTTGGGCCCGGTGTGACTCTGTGGAGTGGATCTGGTACTGG
Source organism: Edaphobacter sp. (assembly GCA_025462755.1). Taxonomy (GTDB): domain Bacteria; phylum Acidobacteriota; class Terriglobia; order Terriglobales; family Acidobacteriaceae; genus Edaphobacter. The sequence goes on along the minus strand of JAOAPF010000172.1, from coordinate 38,750 downwards.
AGAGCGGGGAGCGTTAGTTCGATCGGCTGGAGCAGCTGCTGGTGCAGGCTCCGCCGCTGGACACATATTCTCACAGCAATGTACGTTGGCACTTTAGGGCGCAGTATATGGATTGAAATTTTGCGTCGCAGGGGCGCTGAAGCCTGAGCCTACGGCGAAGAAGAAGTGAGTCGCTTCGTCCTTCGGACTTCGCTCGGCCCTCGGCAGTCAGACCGTAGTCCTCAGCTCACCTCCTGCTGCGCAATCGAAGGAGTTGTTTCTCCGTAGGCCCGCCACGAAAGTGGCAATTGCTTCATGTTTCGCTTGACAAACCATAACCATTTGGCTATGGTTTGTCTGTGAAGCCGGCCACTGCCAATCACGTGTTCCGGGCTCTTGCCGACCCGACTCGCAGGGCTATTTTCGAGGAGTTGAGCCGGCAGGGCGAACAGACCGTTCACGCATTGACTCGCTTTGCGGGCGTATCGCAGCCTGCTGTCTCCAAGCACCTGACAGTGCTGAAGCGGGCAAAGTTGGTGCGGCATCGCCGTGCGGGACGCGAAACCCACTATCGCGCGCAGCCCGATGCGCTGGCTCCGATGGTGGACTGGCTCAATCTCTACGGCGCCTTCTGGCGTGACCGGTTTGACCAGCTTGAAGCTCTTTTGGAAAGGATGGAGCCATGAGCAACGCAGCAGACAGGAGCAATCCAGCAGAGAGTCCCCGCACACTTGTAGTCGAGAGGATATTCCCACACCCGCCAGAGAAGCTTTGGCGGGCGCTCACCGAGAGCCCGCTGCTCGCGCAATGGATGATGAACAACGACTTCGAGCCGGTGGTCGGGCGGAAGTTCCAATTCCGGGCCGATCCGGTACCGAACTGGAATGGTGTTGTCGACTGCGAGGTGCTGATCGTCGACCCACTCCAACGCCTGTCCTATAACTGGGGTGTTGGAGGAAGCGAATCCGGGCTTCAATGGGTGGTGCTCTGGACATTGACTCCAGCGGAGGGCGGCACCCACGTTCGCATGGAGCAGTCCGGCTTCCGTCCCGATCAGCAGGCAGCGTATCAGGGTGCAAACTACGGCTGGCAGAAATTCTTCGGCGCCCTGGAGCGGGTGCTCGCCGGGGGTGCGGCATGATCGCGTCGGATAGCATGATGGACTCTTACAGGATGAAGGTCTCCGGCAAGATGAAGGCCTCCAGGGGGCTGGTCGCCGGCTTCTGGATCTTCACGACGCTCTTCTGCCTGGAGATGAGCTTCACCGCCTACTACGAGCTACTGCGCCTGCCGGAGGCGGCGCAGGCGTTCACCCGCCTCGGCTTCCCCGCCGTCTGGTTCCGTGTGGAGCTCTCGTGGGCCAAGGTGGCAGGCGTGGCCGCACTGCTCGTCCCCATGGTCCCCGCGCGGGGCGTCATCTACGTAATCAAGGATTGGGCCTACGCCGGCTTCGCCATCAACCTCGTCTCGGCGCTCATCGCCCACCTCTCGATCGGCGATCGCCCGGCAGCGTTGGCCCCGTCGGCGACCACCAGCGTGCTCTGGGGGCTCTCGTACTTCTTCTGGCGCCGGCTGCAGGCCACGCTGGCGAGCGCCTGACCGCAAGTCGTAGGAGTGCGAGGAGGCGGCGACGTTGGGTAGTGGGCCAGTTTTGACTCCGGGGCAACCAAAGTTACCTATAACCCCGTTACTGGTCCACTTGGACGGCGAATTCTGGGTCCAGCGGCTATCCACGCCTCGGAAAGCGAGACGTGCGGCGCTGGCTCGACTGGTTTCCGGCTGCCAAGAACTGTTTCTACAACTGCGAGATCATCTCAGTTGCTAAAACCACGACCGGAAACTCCTAATAGCTTGGACTATCCGGAGGTGGCGGCTCAGAAGCAAGCAGACGGCTGCGTACTTCGTTATCATCGGTGTGACTTCCGTTTGTAAGCAACTTGTCCAACAGTGGTATGGTTGCACGCTGCGTTTCGATGAAGTCCACGCCTTCAACCGTCAGGGTAAAATCCGAGTTATCCGCCCGGGTGATATACCTCTTTTTCGCCAGATACCAAGTCGTGAAGTCAAGATAATCGCGTGGGAACCCCATTCGCTGTTCAATTTCGGCGAGAGACACTTCCGGGCTATTGGGATATATACGTCGACGGTAATAGAGGATCGCAAGTACCGCGAGTCGGCGGTTCAGGTCACCCTCCCCCTGGTCCATGAAATCAACCGTGCTCGACATCGGATTTCGAATCGTAGGTTGACGCGTCGCTCGCTGAGCATCGTATTCAGATCTTCTATTAGGATCCGAGAGAACTTTGTAGGCCGACGTTAGTTGGGTGAACTTTTCCAGATTCCCCGTTCCCAAATTGTCAGGATGATACCGAGCCGCCATATAGCGGTAGACACGATGAATTGTCTCATCAGTAGCCTGAGGGCTAACCTCGAGAAGTTCGTAGTAGTCAGGTATTTCCATTTCAGGCATCCGTAGGTTGAACCTCTGTGGGAATCATATGGGTCTTGCCCCGCATCGACCAGACCAATCTTCCGCTGCACTCTCGGAGCGTAGGGTTGCGAGGCAATCCACGCCATACCATTTTTGTAGTAGATCCGCACCCAACGGCACTCCGGCCTCTTCCGCTGACGGACAACTCGCCTCGCCCGTCACGCCCGCCGATCCCGCCAAAGGAACGCATGTAGCTCGGGTGGTGATACGCCCATAATCATCATGTTCGATGAGATTCGCTGTAGGCTGCAGTACAAGTTCCCTGGAGACGGGGGGTAAAAGCGTGTGAGAAGACATAAGTCCCACCGCTAAGCTGATGTCCATCGATATGTCCGAGAGGTCGGGTTTTCGGAAACTTCAGTCATTCACTCCAAACTGACCCACTACCCGACGTTGGCGGAGGTTGCAGGTTACGCTGAGCGCAGGCTAAATTAAGTGCGAGAGTTGGAGCTGTACATGAAAAGGAGGGTCTCGGTGGAATCTGCCTCTGCATTCATCGACGAGAAGATCAAGGAACTTGGGGACTGGCGCGGGAAGATGCTCGCGAAGGTTCGCGAGATCATTCACAAGGCAGACCCTGAGATCGTTGAAGAGTGGAAGTGGGTCAAGCCGACATCGCCGGGGACTCCCGTCTTCTCCCACGGTGGCATCGTCTGCACGGGAGAGACGTACAAGAACGCCGTCAAGATGACCTTTGCCAAGGGAGCTGCGTTGAAGGATCCTTCCGGTCTATTCAACTCCAGCCTCGACGGGAATGTCAGGCGCGCCATCGACATCCACGAAGGCGACAAGGTCGATGAGGCGGCCTTGAAGGATCTCATCCGCGCTGCAGTGGCGCTCAACCTCGACGGCAAGAGCAAGCCGAAATCACGGTGAGCGAGAAGCAATCGGGCCGACTAGCTTCATCGCAGGTCTGGTCTGTTAGGGCCATATCTTCTCTGATAGGGGAAGAGCTTCGGCACCTGTCTCATACGCCAAGCAGCCCCGACACGTTCCGTAGCAGGTGTGATAAAGCGAGTTATGCGTATGCGGGGGCGCTGAAGCCTAAGCCTGCGGCGAAGAAGAAGTGAGTCGCTTCGACCTTCGGACTTCGGTCCGGCCTTCGGCAGAGCGGTGGCCGCTTCGCGGCGGCTGTTTTCGGGCATCCATTCGACTGCGCTCAGGACAGGCTCTGAAGGCGCCCCTAAGCAAGACAGATCGCGCTTTTGCGCGATGGCCCACTCATGCGATGAGGCCGCATGAGTGGGGCACCCGGCCAAAGGTAAATATCCCCTCAATAGACTCAATGAGGGATTTCGCAGTCTCCGGTCTGATGGTCTTCGATCTGGAACTTTAGGAATTCATGCAAGGCGTCCAACGCTGGTTTGTTGTCTGCCGAGACGACCATCCTGGCTCCGCGCGGTGTCTCCACTACATCCCAATGCAAGGCATCCTTTAGTTGCTTCATGGCTGCTGTGCCGGGGACGTTCGTTGCATGGACAAGCATCGGGTCGGTGAAGTCACCGTCCGCGAACATGCGGGAGATGTGCTGGAAGTGCATGCGAATCTGGTCGCGGCTCTCGGTGTCTTTTACGTCGTTCACGCGAACGTCGATCAGGCCGCCATCGAACGTAAGAACGAAGTGGTGGGTAGTCTTGTCCTGTGAGAAGCCCATGACTTTAGCACCCCGCGCGTCTACTTGCGCTGTGTGACCATGCTGGCCAAAAGCTGGAAGACTAACGAGTAAAGCTATCGCTACGACCGGAATTTTCATGTTTTCCCTCCGGCTGTGAGGGTAACGCCGTAGACTCCCCGGGAATAGATCATTTGGTCACAATAAAAGGTCTGACTTGTCTTGAGGGGATACTTGACGTCTGTTCAGGAAGGTGGATCGCGCTTCGCACGATGGCCCACTCATGCGATGAGACCGTATGAAATGGGCACCCGGCCATCCAGCCAAGTTCCACCCAGCCAAGTTCAGCTACTACGAGGTCGCTCGGCGTTTCAGCCGTTTCCTCTTGTGTTTGCTTCGAAGCTTTTTAACTCCCTCATCCTGTTTCACCACCAGCAACGCCCGGAGGATGATGTTGTCGTTCTGCGGAACGTTCATCTCCTCGAACGTCACAATTTCAGGCCATCGAATTTCACTCTCTAGAACGACCTCAACTGAATCGATTGCATTCATGAAAACCGACGACAGAGTTAGAGCGGAACGGAAAGTCCGGCAAAACCTGAGCAGGAGGTAGGCACTGTAAGTCCTTGCGAAGTGCTGATAATACATAGAGAAGTTCGACGGAGAGAAACTAAATTCGTCTTTTTGGCCACCCCATCCACTCCGCAATGCGATACGCACATTGAAGTGAACGACTTCAGAAGTCGCGGCATACAAAAACTCATATAAGTCGGAGAGACCGACTTTCTTCGCCATCTGCTCGATTGGAGGCAGCTTTTTCTGCGTATGCCAAATTTGCGTGCGAGTTCCTATCTCATTCAAGTGTAGCTTCGCCTTCTCAATCCTGTCGGCAGGGAAAGTCGAAGTGAGGATGGGCTGGTATGGATGATTGAGCTTGAAAAAAACGCTCTGCTTCTCAGAAGGTGTTCCGGTGCTGATTATCATTAGCGCCTGGTCTACAGCGTCCCGGTCCTTACGATTTAGCTGTGCGAGAAACTTCAATGCAATTAGGTCTTCGCAACACTGGCGAAGAGGTGCGGAAGCGAAAAAGCTGTCTAAATGTTCGCTGGAGAGCATTAAACGGGTGAACTCCATGTATTCAAAAACACGAGCAAAGTAAGCCTCGAGCACGGCGTGAAAGAGTCCCTCCCTAAGAGGCCGGCATATCGCTTTCTCCTCTACCTCTGGCCGCATTGCTTCCAAGAGGCTCGTCATTTCAACCGCTCGATCGTCTCGCTTCTCTGTCAAATGACCTCCGAATACGGCGCGGCGGTCTCCAGTAGGCTAATTGATCGGTACCGACAAACGAGCTTGCAAATCCGGCTGATCGGCAATAAGTCGTTTGATGGATCGTGGTCGTCATACGCTCCAGGCTGGGACGGTGCGGACTATCTTCCGCATCATTTGGTCGAGGGCGGTGTCGATCTGGTCTTTGGGTTGGGTGCGGCTGTTGCATAGGGCGGCCCAGCAGATGCCGGTGGGGGTGCGGACCATGATGGTGGTGGTGCCGGGGAAGCTGCCGATGTGCCACCAGTTGCCGGCTCCGTTGTTGCGGACCATCCAGCCGCGGGCGTAGCGTGCGTCGTCTGCGGGGTAGGCGGGGGCGGGGGTGGTCATTATTTTTATGGTGTCGGGTTTGAGGAGCGCGGGGATGCCGGGGGCTCCGGCGACGCGGTTGAGGAACTGGACGAGCTCGGTGGAGGAGGCAATCCATCCGCCGTGGGAGTCCATTCGGGTGATGTTGAGCTTGTAGGGTTCTTCGGAGTACTGGCCGTAGTAGACGACTTCGTTGTTGGCGCTGTCGCTCTCTTTGTTGCGGGCGATTTGCATGGTGGAGATGCCGCAGGGGCCGAGGATGTTGGTGCGGACCCAGGAGTGGTAGGGTTCGGCGGTGACCTGCTCGATGACGCGGCCGAGGAGGCAGTAGCCAAAGTTGGAGTAGGCCCAATGGGTGCCGGGCGGGCGGGTGAGGGGGAGGTTGGCGAGGGTCCAGTTGATGAGCTTGGTCTGGTCCCAGGAGGGATTGCGGAACATGGGGTCGGTGGAGTCGTTGGGCCAGCCGCCGGAGGTGTGGGTGAGGAGGTGGTCGACGGTGATGTCGGTGATGAAGGGCTTGTAGGGGAGCTTGCCATATTTTGTGCCGAGGACGCCGGAGGGGCCGAGGACTTTGTCGTTGAGGTTGAGCTTGCCCTGCTCGATGAGGGAGAAGATGGCGACGGAGGTAATCGGCTTGGTGACGGAGGCGATGCGAAAGAGGGAGTCTTGCCGGGCTTGCGTGAGGTTTGCCGCGTCGGCGATGCCTGCTGCCTGGTCGTAGACGAACTGGCCGTTGCGGGAGATGGCGATGGAGGTGGCGGGGACGGAGAATTGCTTGCGGAAGTCGGCGGCGATGCGGGCCATTTCGGCGCGCTGCTGGGGGGTGGGGGCGGTGGATTGGGGTTGGGCCAGGGCTTCGAGCGCGGGGCTGATGGTGGCCGCGGCGGCGGTGATGGCAAGATTGCTCAGGAGGGTTCGGCGGCTTAGGGGCTGGCGGCTTGTGGGTTGGCGGACGAGGTTTTGATTGGGTGAGTTCGGCATGGGCGCGGAGATTTCCTTTCGACTGCAGCGTGGAGCTTTCACTGTGTCGGAACTTCCATTAGCGCGTCAAATATTCGATTAACAACTTTCTTGATGACGTTCCTGTCCGAAAGATTGTTTTCCATTTGTGCTTCGAGAACCAGAGCGGAAATCATAGGCTGCAACGATTGGATAGCGATCACTCGACTGATCGCATCCTTTCCCTTACTTGCTGCCCCTAATATGTCAGCAAGCCTCTTTTCATCACTCTGGGAGAGCATGGCGGAATATAACGTCTGTAGCCGCTTCCTCGATTCGGGATGCCGGATCGCAAAAAGTTTAAACTCCAACAAGAGAAGAGACCATGCCTGATCCCCGGCGAGTTGAAGGTAGAACGTTCGAAGAGCTTCCAGATTGCCGGCAACGCTTGTCGATTCAGCGAGAAGCTTTTCCATCCTAGCCCGGTAACAAAGCGCACGCTCTTCAATGAGCGCGAGAAAGATGTCCTCCTTGCTCTTGAACTGCGCGTAGATCGCGCCCTTCGTGCGGCTGGCAAGGGCGGCAATCTCTCCAAGTTCTGCCCCTTCGTATCCGTCTCGTACGAAGATCATTTCAGCAGCCTGGAGCAAAAGCGCCCGGGTCTCTCTTGTCCTGAGTTCGTGTTTGTTGGCTGTTTTGACGGTCATCTCTATTCTTATCATCTTAGTGAAGGCAGGTCTCTACTGGCGGTAGAAACATGCTCCGACAATGCCGAAATTGTTCGGAGCGTCCGACGATTACGGGCCCTGGTTGTTCGGCACCCCTGACTTCGTCTTGAGAAGAGCCTCGCGCAGTTCCTGATTGGTCTTGAGAAGATCACACACGAGCGAGCGTAGGGAATTGAGCCTGTGTTCCATTTCGAGGAAGGATTTGATCCTCCAACGATCGCTAGTCGCGTGCGGTACCTTGCCGCTGTCCATATTTCTCTCCGCTATTGCTCGCAGTCCCGACAGTGAAGTTCTTGCGAACACGGTCGAAAGGAGCGAGGAGCCTGCTAGGAGCGTCGTCACGCAGCCTCCGCGATAGGCGAGGCGACGCTTCTTTTTGGGTTTACGAAGCAGGGTTGGCTGCGTTCTTCGCTGCGTTGTTCTTGTCGGCGTTCTTCAGCAGGGCAACGTAGTGCTTGGCTAGACTTTTGGCGAGTGGTCGGCAACATTGGTGCTCTCGGACTCGCCCCGCATCGTGGCCGTGATCTGTTCGCTGCTGTTCAGCTTCCCTGATGCATCGGTGAAGGTGACATCGAACTTCATCTGGGTGGTCCCAACGAACATTCCAACCGGCCCCAGATAGGCACGCTGTACCGAGCTTCCTTGCTTGAACGTCGCGATAGAGATATGGACGATGTACTGCGGACACCCACCGTGGGTTTCTCCCTCTCCGTCGCGGTATACCTGCATGACATCTTTCGTATGCTGAAGGCTCTCGACTACGTGCCCGTATACGAGTGCTCGATAGGCTGCCGGCACCTCCGCGTGATCCCAGTCAGGAGCGGAGACGAGCACGCTATTCGGTTTGACAGGGGCGTTCTGGCAGACAGCTCCTGAAACTTTGCGAGGCGGGACAGGGGTTAGCGCGAAGTTCTGAAGAGCACGATCTGCTTCATTGGCGGGGAGGAAGAAGACAGCAGCGTGATTGCCGCCGCGGAGATCGTTGAACTCAACGGTAAGCATGTCCACCCGGTGCTGCATGACGGCTGCAGCTGCAAGGCCGCCACCGTCGGGGACCGTCATTCTCAAGATCCTTCCACTCATCCCCCACAGCTCGACTCTCTGGTTGCCGGCACTTACTGCGGTTAACGAGCTTCGTGGAATCGATGTATTGCCGGAGTTTCCTGAAAACGTAAGAGCATCAGCGCTCAACGTCAGTGCGCCTTTCTTGTTGGACTTCATGTCAGGAAATCCGTACACATGCTCCGCCCTTGTGGACTTCCAGACGACTGCGGCCGGAATGGCCTGGTCCTGGGCAACAACCGAGGTGCTTGGAGCCGAGAGGTGGATTGGCACGCAAAGAGATGCGTGAAGGATAAGGACGAGTGGAGCGCCGGATATGAATTTCAGGAGTCTCCTAGATAGAGTACGTACTAGTAGGTATATATATTAATGTCCATCAAGTGTCAATCGCGCTCTTAGAATGGAATCGTCTCGCGTGCGGCTTTGAAATGGATTGGGCACCGCGCGGTGGCCTGCTCACGCACCAGGAAGGGTGCGAAGGCGCCCTCAGTCCTGCAGGTGCCCGCTCTATTCGCCAAGGGAGTTGGTCTGGATCCGTTCGAGCCACCGGCGATCATCGAATTCAGCAATCGGCTTAGGATTGCAATTTTCAGGTGAATAGATGAATAACGCTTCTTACCGTTGCGTCCTCAAGATCCGCTGCGTTTAACGCCGTTGTACTCCAGAGCTTATAAAGGTCGTTAAACGCCTTCGATACTTCTTCGGCGGGGGTCTGGTCCGAATTGATGATTGCAAGGAGTCTCTGCTCTTCTTCGTTGACAACAGCGAGGAGTGCGCGCAGAGCGAGGATTTTGCTTCTGGTCCGAAAAGACATTAAAGGCGTTTGATGCTGTATGTCAAGCGAGAGTTGTCATGGAGTACCTGATGATTTTTCGACGACTTGGGAGCTGGGATCCTCATAGAGCGCTCTGGGTAGACAAGCAGGTCACTCCGCTGTTCCGCTCGGTTTCATATGGGCCACCCAGCCCAAAGCACGCTCTCGGGGCTTACTGATCCAAAGATGCTGGTGCGCTAGTACTTTTGCTAAATGTAATTGTTCAGCGATCGGGATATGTTTGTTTTCCGAGATAAAAACAGAGCCCTCGATGCCCCGATTGACCTTCGACTGCTCTGGTGTCCGGAGGTAGGAGAGAGATCGCTCCTTATTCCTGACGAATAACTCACTCCGGCCAGTTCCTCGAGGCGATCCAAAATGGGGCTGGTGGGCCTGGCAAATAGCTGATTGAAGCGAGCTAGCAGTAGATTTTTTCGCATGACAGGAGCGCTGCCGGTCGGGAGCCGGCAGCGCTCTTGTTGCTTGTAGACACAAACTCCGAGACGCGGCCTAGTTGGCTGGGGCGAGTCTCGGAGTTTCAACGATGCCTGCATGTCTTGCAGGTGTACATGCCGTTCTGCAGGAGAGACACATCCGGCTTTTAGGTATCCTGGCAGGCGCTTTGTGCCGTCACCGGCATAGGCAACAACGGGCCGCGAACGCTACAAGCAAGACGATCTTTTTCATAGCACACCTCCATTGGTTGGAACTGAGGGCGAGACTATATCAGAATTTGCGCCTGACGACGGCTATCGCCTCGCTTCTGTGAGTTTTGCTAGTTATCAGTGCGGGCGCGGCTCACATAGACTGATCTGTCTCCGCGTGTATGCCTGATGGAACGATGTGGGCCGTGAAAATTGTACCAGCTGAGTAACGCGTCCCTCGTCGCATCGGGGGCAATTGGATGTACTGAAATGAGGAACAAAATGACGCACACAAAAGTTCGAGCACTATGCCTTTTGTCGCTTCTATTGCCCGCCAGCGCCTGCAAGAAATCGGATCCGGGCCCGGCCGTTCCGGCTGCAACCCCGGTGCCCGCGGCTGCCCCGGTTGTCCCGGCGGTTCCAGCGGCCGCGACTACGCCGCCCCCGCCCTTTTCTGCGGCGCAGAAGCTTGGGATGTTCGCGTACGGCAAGAACAATCAGAGCAGCGATCAGCAAGTCCGGGACGAGTATGACTGCTACGGCCAGGTTCAGCAGCAGACGGGAATCAACCCGGACGCTGCGGCGCCGAGAGGTGCGTCTGCAGCACAGGTGCAGGCTGCCGAACAGCAGGCTGCGGCTAACGCTCCACAAGCGCAGGGAGGACGACTGCGGGGAGCGGCGAGAGGCGCCGCTGGAGGGGCGGCCATCGGCGCGATCAGCGGCAATGCGGGCAGGGGCGCTGCGATCGGATCGGTAGCCGGTACGGTGCGGGGCGGACGAAGGCAGCGCGCGGCTAACGAACAGTCCCAGGAACAGGCGGCCCAGTCGGCAGGGGCACAGGTGCAACAGCAATCGAACCAGGCCAAGGCCGCGTACAACCAGCAGATGAACACTTTCAAGCGAGGGTTCTCGGCTTGTATGGATGCGCGCGGATATTCGGTCAAATAGATCAGGGCGATGAACAGGAATAAGAAGCGATGAAGGCTCCGATCAACTCGTATCGGCAGGTTGGAACTGACAACTCGCTGACACGAATGGGCCATTTTGGCGGGAGACTGTCCGAAGATGAGCCATTGGTAGTTGAAGCTGCTTGCTAGAACGGTTGGGCGATGGCAGGTCGTCGTCCTTGGGCCTTGCATCTTCAGCTTGCTCTGGATGTATATCGAGGATTGCGTCTGGTTTACAGTGAAGCTGGCAGGCTCGGTAAGAGTCCGGGGCCAGCGGTTGGGACTCTTCCGAGTTCTCTCGATTCCGACCACAATTCTTCCTTAGTTTGTCTCCCCAGATGTTAGTGTCGGGTAACAGACAGAATTCTGGCGGGAGTATTGTGTAATCTTCCGGGACCGAGAAAGCCACACCCTCCCCAGGGGAGACACCATTGAACGGCACGATCCTGGTCTCCGGCAATGAAGAAATTTTGGTGACGACACGCCGTCTCATCCTTGAAAAGGCAGGCTATCAAGCATTCTCCGCTACTAAATTCGACGGCGCCGTGTTCGTGTTGATGAATCAACGAATCGACGTGTTGCTTCTTTGCCAGAGCTTGAGCGAGGGACAACGACGCGGGATCTTAGCAAAGGCCCAAGCCATCTCCCCGCAAATCAAATGTGCTGTGTTTGGGTTTGATGGCGGCAAAATCGTGTTAGACGGCGGCGTGGCTTGCGAGATCCTGGGCGGACCCGCCACACTTGTGAAAACGATGGATCGAATCCTTCACGATCATTAATCAAGTGCATTGTCTTTCAGGAGACAGACGACAGGCATCATGTGGGCGACCATTTTAATATGGAAACGCAAACTAATCCCATCGTCGTCTCTGCGGAAAAATTTGCCAGAGGCGTGGTCATCACGTTCGACGATGGTAAGTCCGCTCTCTACTCAGCATCTCTCCTGCATGCTATATTTCCGCAGGCCGACGAATTGAAACAAACCGAATGGCCAGGCGATTAGACAACTCATCTGGTCAGGGATGATTAAATGGAAACTTAATCGGACAGGCCCGTTTGTTTGAAAAATCCACTTCCACCTACATTGAGCTATTTCAAACAATTCAGAGGCTCAGCAATATCATCTATCTCGCAAAACTGGACGCGGACGACAAGTCAAAAGTGCAGAACAATATGACGGACGCGGAGCGAGAATTAGAACATCTCGAAAACGTCACGATGATTCTCGTTCGATTAGACCAGCCTCAATGTGTTAACTAAACTCCAAGGAAAATTGAGATACCTTCATGGCCGCGCGAGTGTGATTTGATTTGGTGGATAAAGTACCCGGCGCGGAGATTGCGGAAGATGGATGCGGGGGGCGCTGGTTCGTGCTGTTTGCTAGACGGTTTGGGCGATGGGCAGATCGTCGTCCTCGGGACCTTGCATCTTCAACTTGCTCTGGATGCCGGTCCAGACGGCGTCACCGGGGTCGGAGGGTGCGAAGAGGCTGCGGGCCTGGTCGGCGATAGCTTCGAGGTCGCGGACGAGGGCGGCGCAGTCTGGATTGTTCTTGAGAAACTTCTGGAGGCGCGGGTCGGTGCTGACGCGGCCGTCGCCGTTGGCGAAGATTTCGGGCAGGTATTGTTCGAAGTCCGCAGGGGTCATGGTGTCGAAGTTCGGGAGCCCGGAATTGTTCATACTGCCACCTCGTCGATGCCGGCTGGCTGGGCAGACTGTTCCGGTTGACGGAGGAGTTCGCGGAGCTTGAGGCGGGCCTTGTGAAGCTGCGATTTGCTGTTGCCTGTAGAGCACTCTAGCATGGTGGCGATCTCGTTGTGTTCAAAGCCCTCGACGTCGTGGAGGACGAAGACCATGCGGTAGCCGGGTGGAAGAGAGGCTACGGCGCGCTCGAGGGCGACACGATCGACCGAGCCGGTGAGTTGGAGGTCGCGGCCGCCGAAGTCGCGCTTGGGTGCGTCGTCTTCCGAGGGGTTGATGGTCTCTTCGAGGGAGACGAGGCTGAGGCCCTTCTTGCGCAGATGCATGAGCACCAAATTTACCGTAAGTCGATGCAGCCACGTGGAAAATGCGGATTCTCCACGGAAGCTGCCGATTTTGCGGAAGAGGTGCAGGAAGGCCTCCTGGGTCATGTCTTCGGCTTCTGAGACGTTGCCGAGCATGCGGAGGCAGAGGGTGTAAACGCGGCGTTTGTGGAGGGCATAGAGTTTGGAGAATGCTTCGGCATCCCCGTTTTTGGCTGCATCGATTGCTTCGGCTTCGCCGGCGATGGGCGGGTTGCGCTTGTATACGCCGGGAGCTGCATTGTTCTGGGTCATCTGTAGGCCTTCAACGTTCATAGCTAGACTCCGGAAAAAGTCTATCGTTTGCTGTAGGGTTCGCCTGATTTAAGCCTACCGCAAACGGTTCTGGGAGATTGCCGGAAATTGACACTCTCCGTTGGAGTGGGAATTTGCGGGAAAGGTTGTGTCGGGTGGGAGTGGGAGGCCCTTGGGTTTTCAGGAGGATAGGCGGAGGGCGGGTCAGGAGCCAATGAAGCGGGCGTAGAGGGTGCGGGCGAGGGTGATGTCGGTGGTGCCCTGGATGAGACAGCGGCCGTCGGGGAAGAGGGTGAAGGTGTGGATGCCGCGCTTGAAGCGGAGCAGGAGGTTGTTGAAGCGGAGGTCCTGGATGTCGGCGTGAGGGAGGAGGCGGTCGCGCATGGCGGCGAAGTCTACGGGGCGGTGATGCTCGTGGATCTGGACGGAGTTGCGGCCGCAGAGGGTGATGTGAGGGCGGCCTTCGCCTGAGAGGTGGGAGAAGATGCGCTGGCCGCAGACAGTGCAAGCGGGGTTGGGCGTGCTGGTGTTGATCTCGCTGCGCTGGTTGGTCCAGAGGTCGTGGGAGAGGAGGGTTCGGCGGAGGAGATGGGGCTGGTGGGTTAGGAACTTGAGGGCTTCGGTGGTTTGGATGGAGGCGGCGAGGTTGACGGCGGTGGAGAGGATGCCGGCGGTATCGCAGGTTTCCACGGGGCCGGTTGGGGGCTTGGGGAAGATGCAGGCGAGGCAGGCGGTGGGGTTGTAGGGGATTGGTACGTCCCCTTCGGCAGGCTCAGGGTACCCTCGGAAAAGCAAATGCGGGGGTTCTTCCGCTTCGACAAGCTCAGGGTCAGAATGACAATCCTTTTGTGCAGGTGTTGAGTTTCGAGGGAGGATGTTCAGGGTGGCGGCGTAGGCGCCTATGGCTGCGGCGTAGATCCAGGGTTTGGATTGCTGGACGGCGTAGTCGTTGATGAGGTAGCGGGTTTCGAAGTTGTCGGTGGCGTCGAGTATGAGTTGGGTGGGGCTCAGGAGCTCGTGGACGTTGGCGGGGACGAGGTCGGCGATTTGGGCGTGGACGGTGATGGCGGAGTTGAAGAGGGCGATTTTGCGGCGGGCGGCTTCGGCTTTGGGAAGGGAGTCGCGGGCGTCGGCCTCGTCGAAGAGGACCTGGCGCTGGAGATTGGAGGGTTCGACGAAGTCGCGGTCGATCAGGGTGAGGGTGCCTACGCCGGCGCGGGCGAGGAGGGAGGCGGTGGCGGCTCCGGTGGCTCCTACTCCGATGATGGCGACGTGGGCGGAGCGAAGGAGATGCTGGCCGGTGGCTCCTATGCCGGGGAAGAGAATCTGGCGGGAGTAGCGGTCGTTGTCGGTGATAGCGCCGGTGATGGTGGAGGAGGATGGCGCGGTGGGGTCAGGGACTGTGGGGTTGCTGATCTGGATGCCGGCCGGCGGCTCCTGCAGTGATAGGGTGACAGATTCGGGGAGGGGTGTGGTGGGGTGGTTTGACATGAGGCACATCGCGGCCACAAGAGGCCGCTCTTTCGTAGTATAGGGAAGGATGCACGCACAGGGAACGGCCGACACGCCAGAGGCTTTCCGCATCCAACGGGACACAAAGAGCCTGAGGCAGGCGGCAGGCTGTGGATGCGGGTTTTCGCGCGCGTCTAATTATCGTTAGGAATGCAGGGTTTCTCAATCAGAACAGGATGACGGGTGGTCATTTGGGTCAGGTGCAACGAGGTCGCGCGCGAGGCTTACGAAGGGCAAGGTGTGGGCGTGCCGCGGTGGTGGTGTGGGCTGGATTATTGTGGGCCGGATTGTTGACGTTGGCTGGGATGGCGGTGGCGCAGCAGGTGCCGGCGCCTTCTACGCCTGCGCGTACTCTGCCGGTGGTGGGGAGCGGAGCGAGCGCGGTGATTCCCACGGAGGCGCAACCGATTCCGACGGCGGCTAAGCCTGGGCAGACGCAGACCACGGCGGATGCGGGACTGAGCACTTCGGTCTGGGAGTGGGAGGGACTGCGTGTCGACAAGATTCTGTTTCAGGGGGTGACGTTCGACCTGTCGGACACGCTGCCGAAGCAGTTACCGCAGAAGGAGGGGCAGCCGCTCGATCCGGAGAAGGTTCGGGCGAGCGTGCGGCGGTTGTTTGTCAGCGGACGGTACCGGGACCTTTCGGTTCGCGGAGTACGGCAGGGGGATTCGGTCACACTGATCTTTAGCGGGGTGCCGCGGTATTACGTGGGACGGGTGACGATCGATGGGGTGAAGAACGACCGGCTGGCGGCGCTGCTGCAATTTGCGACGAAGCTTCAGCCGGGGACGGCGTTCAACGAAGCGCAGATTGCTGCCGGGGCGGAGGGGATCAAGGAGATGCTGCAGCAGCAGGGATACTACGAGTCGGTGATGTCGGCCGATTCGCAAGTGGACACTGCGGGCAATCAAGTGAATGTAACCTATACGGTTGCAATTGGGCCGCAGGCGCGAGTAGGGCAGATAACGCTAGAGGGGTCGGATGCTGGCATTACGCTCGAGGAGTTCCGCAAGAAGGCAAAGCTGAAGCAGGGCGCCAAGGTATCGCGGGACACGACGAGCAATGCGCTGGAAAGGCTGCGAAAGCTGTACCAGAAAAAGGATCGTCTGGAGGCGACGGTTACGCTGAAGAAAGAGACGTACGAGAAGCCGCGCAAGCAGTTGGATATGCAGTTTCAGGCGAACCAGGGGCCGGAGGTGAAGGTGGTGGTGGAGGGGGCGAAGATATCGACGAGCCGGCTGCACCTGCTGGTTCCCATCTTCGAAGAGGGGACGATCGATAACGATCTGTTGAACGAGGGAGTCTTCAATATCCGGGACTTCGTGCAGCAACAGGGGTACTTCGACGCGAAGGTCGATGTGCATGTGATTGGGGAGGATACGCCTGCGGAGAGGGTGGTGTTTACGGTCGACCGCGGGGTGAAGCACAAGGTGATCGCGGTGAACTTGAAGAGCAATAAATACTTTTCCGATGATCTGCTGCTGGAGCGGATGCGGGTGCAGAAGGCGAACCTGTATCAGAGGAGCGGACGTTATAGCCCTTCGCTGGTGTCGGGCGATGTGGCGTCGATCAAGGCGCTGTATCGCGCCAACGGATTCGATCAGGCAACGGTGACGACGGATGTGAAGGATATCTCCACGTCGCCGGAGGGAAAGCCGTTGAAGGTGGCGGAGATTGCGGTGACCTACCTGATTGTCGAAGGGCCGCAGAAGAAGTTCGGCGCGGTGGCGTTGAATGGAGTGGATCCAAACCGGGAGAAGGATATAAGGGCATTGATGAACACCCAGCCGGGGCAGCCGTTTTCGCTGGTGACGCTGGTGGGCGATCGGGATACAGTGCTGCAGTACTACCTGAGCCATGGCTTCGACCAGGTGAAGGTCGATATCCGGCAGGATAAGCCACAGCCTGGGACGGATCGGACGAATGTGGCGTTGAACGTAACGGAGGGGCAGCAGGTGTTCATTGACCGGGTGCTGCTGTCTGGCGTGGAGAAGACCAAGCCGAAGGTGGTGCAGGCACAGGTGCTGGTGCATCCGGGCGATCCGCTGGACCAGACGGCGCTGTTGCAGACGCAGCGGAACCTGTACAACATTGCGCTGTTCAACCAGGTGAACGCGGCGGTGCAGAACCCGCAGGGGGACGCTCCGGAGAAGAATGTGCTGCTGCAGTTGACGGAGGCGAAGCGTTGGAACGTGACCTATGGGTTCGGCTTCGAGGCGCAGACGGGAACGCCGCAGACGGGCACGATCTCGGAGGCATCGTGCATCCAGTTGATGATTAACCCGTGCAATAAGCTCTCGCAGGAAGGCAAGGCGGGAGTGAGCCCGCGGATCTCGCTGGATGTGTCGCGGATCAACCTGTGGGGGACGCAGGACTCGTTGACGCTGCATTCGTCGTATGGATTGCTGGAGCAGGTGGCGCTGCTGACGCTGCAAAATCCGCACTTGTATGGGAGCAAAAATTTTTCGGCGGCGGTTTCGGGAGGGTACTCGAACATTCAGGATATTACGACCTTCAAGTCGTCAACGCTGCAGGGAGATTTTCGGGTTACGCAGAAGTGGAGACGGCGAGATACGTTTATCTACGACTTTCTCTATCGGCGCGTTGCGGTCGATCCGAACAGCCTGCAGGTTTCGGCGGATCTGATTCCGCTGCTTTCGCAGCCGGTGCGCGTGGGCGGCCCGAGTGTGACGTGGTTTCACGATACGCGGTCGCCGGGGCCGCTGGATGCGTCGAAGGGACAGTACACGACGCTGCAGACGTTTTTGGCTTCTTCGAAGTTCGGTTCGCAGACGGACTTCTGGAAGATCGATGGAACGAATGCCACGTACTATCAGTTCGGCAAGCTGAAGTATGTGATTGCGCGGAGCACGCGGATTGGGTACGAGCAGTCGTCGGGGGCGAATCCGAATGTGGGCAATACTGCTTGTCTCGGCGTTTTATTGACGACGAACCCGAGTTGCATTGCGGTTCCGCTGCCGGAGCGGTTGTATGCGGGCGGGGCGAATTCGCTTCGCGGGTTTCCGATCAATGGAGCGGGGCCGAGGGACTTGCAGACGGGGTATCCGGTGGGAGGGACGGCTGCGTTTGTGAATACATTTGAGCTCCGGATGCCGCCCCCTACGCTGCCTCTCGTGGGAAACAGCGTGAACTTCGTTCTGTTTCACGATATGGGGAATGTGTTTCAGCTGGCGTCGCAGATGTTTCCGAGTTTTCTGCGCTTCCGCCAGCCGAACAAGGAGACGTGCGCGAATGTGTCGGGAAGCATTGGGATGTGTAACTTCAATTATTTTTCCCATGATGTGGGTTTGGGCGCGCGATACAAGACGCCGGTGGGGCCAATTCGCGTGGACTTCAGCTATAACTTGAATCCGCCGGTGTATCCGATAATTTATGACTTCAACAATAACCCTCCGCATGAGGGACAGGCGGGGCATTTCAACTTCTTCTTCAGTATTGGGGAGAGCTTCTAGATGAGATCGATGGCACAGGCGACGATGAGGCGGAGGCTGAAGGGCGCGGCTGCGTGCCTCTTGGCAGGGGCCGCGATTTCTGTGCTGATGGTGGAACGGCTGTGGGCTGGGCAGGCTGCGGCTCCACTGGCTCCAACTGAACACGGGCCAGAGGCTGCGGCTCCGCAGGCTAAGACGCCTCCTCCGGCAAATGCTGCGGTTGCCCCGGCCGCCTCGGAACTGGGCGAGGTGCTCGACCGGCTAGTGGCGGTGGTGAACGGGGAGGTGATTCTGGAGAGCGATGTGGACGAGGAGCGGCGGTTCGAGGAGGTTCAGCCCTATCGCTCGGCGCCTACGTTGACGCGGGACAGGATCATCGAAAGGCTGATAGACCGGATGCTGATTTTGCAGCAGGAGGCGCTGGAGCCTGAGGAAGATGTCACGGATAAGAATCTGGACGCTCAGATAGCGACGCTGCGGAAGGATATACCGGCGTGCCAGCAGTATCACTGCGGGACAGTGGACGGGTGGAAGAAATATCTGGGCGATCATGGCTTTACCGAACAGGAGTTCAGTGCGCGGTGGAAGCAGCGAATGGAACTGTTGAAGTTTATCGAGGTGCGTTTTCGGAATGGGATCGCCATTAACGATGCCGAGGTCAAGGCGTACTACGAGAAGAACATGCTGCCGGAGTATGCGAAGCGGAATGTGAAGCCGCCGAAGCTGGACACAATTCGCCCGCGGATTGAAGAGGTGTTGTTGCAGCAGGAGGTGGGGGCGCTGCTGCGGGATTGGTTGAAGTCGCTGCGGGCGCAGGGAAGCGTAAAGATGATCACGCCGGGTGAGGTGGCTCCGTGAGCAATCTGGAACAGGAGCTACGGGAGCGGAAGGAGCGGCTGGGGACGCACGTCGCCGGGAAGATCGCCAAGGTCAAGCGCTCGTTGGCGACTCGGATGGGGCGCGGAGTGGCTTGGACGGTGATTGGGCTTGTGGTGCTGCTGCTGGTTTTGTTTGTGGCGTTCTCTTGGTATTCGACGACAGATGATTTCAATCGCCGGGTGGGGAGGAAGGTGGTTGCTGTTCTCGAGGATGCGACGGGCGGGCGCGTGGACCTGGGGAGGATACGCTTCGATCTGCGGCACCTGGCGATCGAGGCGGATGGACTGGTGATTCATGGGCTGGAGGGGCCGGGCGAGGCTCCGTATTTGGCGGTGGACAAGATTGATCTTCGACTGAAGCTCCTGAATCTTCTTTCGTACTCGGCGGGAGCGGGCGTGGGCTCGCATGTCCGGCTGAGTTATCTGGGCGTTGTTCATCCGCAGTTTCATTTGATCGTGGATAAGGATGGGAAGACGAATCAGCCGGTGCCGAAGCATCCGAGCACGAGCAAGACGCCGCTGACGGATACGCTGCTGGATTTGAAGGCGCAGCAGGTGGTGGTGACGGACGGTGTTGCGCTGTTGAATAATCGCGCGATTCCGTTTGATATGGCGGCGCGTGATTTGAGCGCGGAAGTGCACTATATCGTCTCAACGGATCGGTATGGGATGTCGGTCGACTTGAAGGATCTGCGGACGAAGATTTCGAAGCAGGCGGAGGCGCAGTCGGCTCTGCATGTGGCGGGGGAGTTGGGACGGGACCTAGCGGAGTTGCAGCGCTTTGAGTTTACGACCGGGAAGAGCTCGAAGCTGGAGGCGACTGCGAGTCTAAAGCACTTTGCACAGCCGGAGTGGCAGGCGACAGTAAAGGGTTCGCTCGAGTTGAAGCAGATTTCAGTGCTGGCCGATGTTGATGGGTTGAATGCGGGAACGGTCGCTCTGGATTTGAAGAGCCATAACTGCGTGACGCCGCCGGCCGTGGCGCAGAAGCATCCGCCGTTCTGGCAGCGAAGCCATCCGAACGAGACGGCGAAGCCGCCGCGTCCGTTGCCGCCGGATCCGGACTGCGTGGCGGGGTATCTGCTGGTCGGGACGGCGAAGATCTACAAAGCGGCGTATCGGAATCAATATGTGCGGCTGCACGATGTGGACGGCAGCGCCACGCTGCATGTGACGCCGACAGAGCTTTTGCTGACGGCGCTGACGGGTTATCTGCCGGGCGGAGGGAGCGCGTCGGGAGAATTGCGGATTGCGAACTGGCTGGGCGAGGTGCCGCCGAAGGATGTTGCTGCGACCTCGCCTACGACGAAGGCCGCGGTGACGACGAGCAATACGACGGCGAAGGCGGTTGGGGCGAAGCCTCCGATTACGACCACAAAGGTGCCGCCGGTGGCGACGGCGCGTGCGTATCTGACTGCGACACTGGCGAAGATTCCGCTGCGAACGATTATGGATGTGACCGCGCCGGAGCATTATGGCGATCTGGGGTTCGATACGGCGGTGAGCGGACCAGTGAAGGTGGAGTGGGGCGGGCCAGCGACGAATATCGCCGATACGGTGGAGGTGGACGGGAATCTGACGTTTGCGCCGACGGGTGTGAAGCGGCCGCGCGCGCTGAACGATGTTCCGGTGACGGGGCAGACGCTGGCGCACTATTCGGGGAAGAACGAGACGGTTGTGATTCAGAAGATCACGCTGCAGATGCCGCAGACGAATTTTGAAGCGTCGGGTGTACTGGGGGTGAGCGCGGGCGACCGGCTGACGGATCTGCGGGTTGACCTGACGATGCGGGATTTGTCCGAGTATAACCAGCTGCTGACGACGTTGGACCTGCAAGGCAATGGAAAGAAGGGTACGGCTGCGATTCCTGTGGTGCTGCATGGCGCGCTGCAGTTTAACGGCACGGCGAGAGGAAAGATTGCAGACCTGGATGTGAAGGGACACATGCAGGCCACGAATATGGAGTTTGCGCTGGGAACGACGGACGTGCTGCTCGATTCGCTGGTGACGGATGCGGAGTATTCGCCGAACTCGGGCGTGGTGGTGGCCAGTTCGACGATCAAGCGGGGGACGGCGGTGTTGAATGTTGCCGGCAAGATTGTGCCTCGAAAGGTGGTAGGGCGGCAGGGGGTAGCGACGTATGTGTGGGATGACGGCATGGCTTTGGATGCGCAGGCGCAACTGGCCAATGCGCAGGTGGTGGATGTGCTGCAGATTGCGGGACAGCAGGGGAAGGTTCCGCTAACGGGAACGATGGCGTTGAATGGCCATGCGTCGGGGACGCTGAAGAGCCTCGGGGGAGGCGGGCATGTCGCGTTGACGAACGGCGTGGCTTATGGCGAGCCGTACGAGTCTGCGGTGACGGACCTAACGGTGCAGGGAAAGGCAATTGAGGCGACCAATGTTGTGGTGCGGATGCATGGGATGCAGATCGCAGGCACCGGCGGATATGACATGGGGAGCGAGCATCTGCATGCGCACATAGAGGGCCACGATATTTTGCTGTCGAAGTTTGTGACGGTACAGCATGCGGCGACGGATATGGATGGCGTGGTCAGCGTAGTGGCCGATGCGAATGGAACGATGACGGACCCGGAACTCAAGGCCAATGTGAAGGTCGCCGCGATGAAGTACCGGGGACAAGGCATTGGCGAGGCGGCGGTTGAGGCACACAGTAAAGCCGAGACGGTGTACGTGACGGTGAACTCGACGCTGGTGGGTGCGAAGGTGGATTTGACCGGGCAGGCGCGGCTTACCGGCAATTATCCGGCGCAGGCGAAGCTGACGCTCACTGGGTTCGATATCGGCAAGCCGCTGGGGATGTTTGGGCCGGGAACGATGAAGGTGCGATCCACGATCGATGCGACGGCGACGGTGAACGGGCCGCTGAAGAGGCCGAAGGAGTTGAGCGGAGAGGCGTCGTTCAGCCAGGTTGACGTGCATTTCAGCCAATCGGATGTGAAGGTGCAGGGAATCGAGCTGAAAGAGTCTGAGCCTATTCGGATTTCGCTGCGCGACGGAATCGCCACGCTGGAACAGGTGCATATCACCGGGCAGGATACGGATCTGCGGGTAGGCGGGATGGCGCAGTTGTTCGGGGCGGCGGACCCGAAGGGCGGCAAGATGGATGTGAAGGCAACCGGGAGTATAAGCATGGCGTTGCTGCACACGTTTGATAATGACATCATCTCCGGTGGCAAGATGGAGTTTACGGTGGGCGCCGGTGGGTTGGTGAAGAATCCTGACCTGACGGGCAGGGTGCAATTCGACAACGTGAACGTGGCGGTGGATGGGGTTCCGAATGGGTTGACCAATCTGAATGGGACGCTGGTGTTCAATGGGGACCGGCTGCAGGTCGAGAACCTCACGGCGACGACAGGGGGCGGCAGGCTGAAGCTTGGCGGCTCGATTCGTTACCGGAACGGGGTGTATGCAGACCTCACTGCGACGGGCGATGTGGTGCGGGTGCGGTTGTATGGGTTGAGCACGACGGCGAATGCGAATCTGAAGCTCCAGGGCGGACTGGAGAGCGCGTTGTTGAGCGGATCGATTTTGATAACGCGGTTTGGGATTGGGCCGGACGTGGATTTTGCGGCGTTCGGGTCGCCGGGTGGGGTAAGCGCGCCGCCTGATCCGAACTCACCGGCAAACAAGATTCGTTTGGATGTGCACGTGACGAGCGCGCCGCAACTGGACTTTCAGAACTCGTATGCGAAGCTTGCCGGGACGGTGGATCTGACGATTCGAGGGACGGCGGCGGTGCCGTCAGTTCTGGGGCGGATCGAGATCAATGAGGGCAGCGCGACGTTTGCGGGGACGAAGTATCAACTGCAGCGGGGAGAGATTTATTTTACGAACCCGGTGCGGATCGATCCGATCATCGACCTGGATGCGACGGCTCAGGTGGAGAACTACGACATCACGATAGGGTTGCATGGGACGGCGACGAATCTGAAGCCGACGTACCGGTCGGAGCCGCCGCTGAGTGAGACGGACGTGTTTGCACTGCTGGCGCTGGGCCGGACGCAAGAGGAGGCGCAGCTTTACCAGGAGCGGCAGATCCAGCAGGGTACCGATCCGACGACGAGCGCGCTGCTGGGCGGGGCGCTGAATGCTACGGTAAGCAATCGCGTGCAGAAGCTGTTTGGCGTCGGTAGCGTGAAGATCGATCCGGCGTTTGTGGGCACGCTGGGAAACTCGTCGGCGAGGATCACGGTGCAGCAGCAGATTTCGCGGCAGGTTACGGCGACGTTCGCGACGAACGTCAATACATCGGCGCAGCAGTTGATCCAGGTGCAGTATGACTTGAATCACGATAATTCGATTGTTGTGACGCGCGATGAGTCGGGCGTTTTCAGCGTTGTGTACAAACTGCGGAGGCGCTACCGGTAGACCGCTGAGGATTGGAAAGCTGCATCCTATGGTGTGGGTTTTCTCGGCGAGCCAGCTGCTCAGTAACCAGGATTTGAGGGGATGATGATTCTAAAACGCGCGGGTTCGTTGGGGATGACGTGGGTACTGCTGGCTGGAGTGCTGCTGTTTTCCGGGCCAGCAAAGGCGATGGCGCAGGGTGGGGCGAATGCATCGCAGAACGATGCGCAGATTCAGGCCGATGTGATGAAGTCGCTCGAGAACAAACGATTCAAAGACGTGAAGGCTTCGGTGAAGAACGGGGTGGTGAGGCTGACGGGTACGGTGGATGTCTACAGCGCGAAACTGGATGCAGATAACAGGGCGCATCATCGCAAGAATGTAAAGGGTGTGGAGAATGAGATTGACGTTGCGGGGCCGACGATCGATGATACGACGCTTCGAAATAAGCTTGCGGAGAAGCTGGCTTATGATCGGGTGGGCTACGGAACGACGGCGTTCAATGCGTTTACGATCGGTGTGCAGAATGGAGCGGTGACGCTGGGGGGAACGGCGTATGGACCTTCGGACAAGGACTCTGCGGTGAGTATGGTGGAGAACTATCCGGGGGTGAAGGACGTGGTCGACAATATAGAGGTGGCTCCGGTGTCTCCTATGGATGATCGGATCCGGCTGGCGGAAGCGCGGGCAATCTATGGGTATCCGCAGCTGAATAAGTATGCGATCGATCCTGCGAAACCGATCCGGATTACGGTGGTGAATGGCAATGTGACGCTTTCCGGCGTGGTGGATACGCAGGCGGACAAGGACGTGGCGAATCTGCGGGCGAATGGCGTTCCCGGTGTGTTCAAGGTGGTGAACAATCTGGAAGTGGTCGGGGAAGGGGAGAAGCCGGAGAAGGAAAAGGCTGAGAAATAGCTGGGGTTTTCTCGCATGGGTCTGATTGGGCCCCGCCGCTGATGTCGGCGCGGCTCAAGTCTTTTACGATAGAGAGATGACATCATTGTGGAGAAGTACGGTTGTAACGCTTGAGATGATCAAGTGGGAGCACTCGGTGTTTGCGCTGCCGTTTGCGTTGACAGGAGCGGTGCTGGCCGCGCGCGGCTGGCCGACGCTGCGGGTGCTGGGCTGGATCGTGGTTTGCATGGTAACTGCGCGGTCGGCGGCGATGGCGTTCAACAGGCTGGTGGATGCGCGGCTGGATGCGGCGAATCCGCGAACGGCGATGCGGGCTCTGCCGGCGGGAGCGTTGAGCAGCGGGTTTGTCGGTGGATTTGTTGCGGTGTCGGTGATGGTGTTTGTGTTGGGTGCGGCGATGCTGAACCGGCTTACGCTGGAACTGGCTCCGCTGGCGCTGGGGGTGGTGTTGGTTTACAGCTATATGAAGCGGGTGACGCGGTGGTCGCACGTGGTGCTGGGGCTAGCGTTGGGGATTGCGCCTTCCGCCGCGTGGATTGCGGTGAGGGGATCGCTGGACTGGCGGATTGTGGTGCTGACGGTGGCCGTGCTGCTTTGGGTTGGCGGATTCGATGTGCTGTATGCGTGCCAGGACTTTGAGCACGACCGCGCTGTGGGGTTGAACAGTATGCCTCAGGCGTTCGGGCTGGTGCCTGCTTTTTGGATCGCACGGGCGATGCATGTGGGGATGTTGCTGATGCTGTGCTGGCTGGTGATTCTGTTTGGATTGGGGAAGGTGGCGATGCTGGGGGTCGCGGTGGTGGCGATTCTGCTGCTGTATGAGCACTTGATTGTTTCGCCGAAGGATCTTCGGCGGATGAATGCGGCGTTCTTTACGTTGAACGGAGTTATCTCGGTTGTGTTCTTTGTCTTTATTGCGCTGGATGTTTTGACGAAACGATAGAAGGCCCGCCGAGTGGCGGGCCTTCAGGGCAGGGCATATCTATTTCCGGGTTAGCTGCGGTGCTCACGTTTAACGTTGTCCAGCTTTTCGTTGACTTTATCCTTCATGCTCTGCGCGGTGTTTGTGGCTTTTTCACGAACGTTGTGCGCTGAGTCTTCGGCACGATATTTCATATCATCCCGCTCTGCGGCCGCTCGTAAGCTACTGTCTTCCCGGACAACGCTTGCGGTGTCTTTCGCATTGCCCCAGGTTTCCTTGGCGGCGCCTTTAATCTGCTCGGCGGCGCCTTTATTGGCCAGTTTCTCGTTGCCGACTGCTTCTCCGACGCCCTGCTTGATTTTTCCTGCTACCTGATCAAACTTTCCTTCGATTTTTTGGGTGTTCATAACGGAACTCCTTCGTGCTGCGGAGGAGGAGGGCTACTGAAGTGCTTGTTCGCTCGTCCTCTTACCCTCCGTTGATGCTTATCTTCTTGCTGAGCCGGATTCAGACGGCTCGTCTACCGGACATGAGATTGAAGATGAGCACGATGATGGCGAGAACCAGAAGGATATGAATCCATCCTCCCAGCGTGTAGCTACTGACGAGTCCTAAGACCCAGAGAATGAAGAGAACGATCGTGATTGTCCAAAGCATTTTTTGCTCTCCTAGACGATTAGCCGGCTTTAGCTTCCCCGGTTCGCAGTTATGTGCAGCGCAGCGCGGCCCATACAGGTGATAAGTTGCCGGATACGCCGGGCAGGTTGCCAGTGAGAATAAAATATGAAGCAATTGCATGGCCGGAAGCGAGGTATTGGATTGAGGGTGGCGATTCAGGGGGAGTTCGGCTCAAACAGTCATATGGCGACGGTTGCGATGCTAGGCAATCAGACTGACGTTGAGATCATCGCGTGTACGGTGTCGGCGCAGGTGCTCGCGAAGGTCGTTGCGGGTGAGGTGGACGGGGCTGTGCTGCCGATTGAAAACAGCCTGCATGGATCGGTTGCGGAACACTACGATCTGCTGCTGGAGCTGCCGGTGCGGATCGCCAGCGAGAGCTTAATGAGGATCCGACATAACGTAATTGCGATGCCGGGGGTGAAGCTGGCGGAGGTGCGGAAGGTGATGTCGCATCCGGTGGCGCTGTCGCAGTGCCGACGGTTTCTGGCAGCGCATCCTGAGATCGAGGTTGTGCCGTTTTATGACACGGCGGGGAGTGTGAAACATCTGATGAAGGCGGGTTTGCGGGAGGTGGCGGGGATCGCTCCAGAGCTGGCGGCCAGGGAGTATGGGGCGGAGGTGCTGGTGCCCGGGGTGGAGGACCATGCGGAGAACTACACCCGGTTTCATCTGTTGCGGCGGGAGGATGCGGCGGGTGGGGAGGCGGTTGATGGTGCGGACAAGATGAGCCTGGCGTTCGCTGTTGAGCATAGGCCGGGGACGCTGGTGGCTGCGCTGGCGCGGCTGGCGCGCGCGGGAGTGAATCTGACGAAGATCGAGTCGAGGCCGGTGCCGGGGAGTCCGTGGGAGTATGTGTTTTATGTGGATGTGCGGTTCGATTCGACGGAGGAGGCTGCGGCGGCTCTGGCAGCGCTGCGGGAGCACTGCCGGATGGTGAAGGTGTTGGGGCGGTACCGGGCGGCTTAGGCTTCGAGTATCGGTTCGGAGGTTGGTGCCGGGGCTTGGAACGCGGCGCGATGGCGGTGGAGGAGCCAGAAGACGAATCCGTGAAGGATCAGGCCCATGATGCAGGAGAAAAACAATAAGGGCGAGCTGTAAGTGACCGGGGGAGGAGTCTGTCCTGGCATCGACGGTATCAAACGGATGACTCGAGCGGTGTAGGTTTGCAATTGGGACTGATACCAAGGCAAGACGGCCAGGGCCGCGGGGCAGACGCCGAGGATGAGGAACGCCATGGTCAGGAGACGGGCGGGTTCTTTGAGGCGTAGAAGGCCGTATCCAGCAAAGGACGCGAGAGCGGCGAAGGGCAGGTAGAGGATATGGGCGGCGGGAGGAATGATAAATCCCAACAAGAATGCGGGAAAGGGGAGAAAGAGGCAAAGCAGAAAGAAGACCGCACCGAAGAGAAGGAAACCAGCGATGATTTTGATGGGCGTGGGGACGGGATCCGCGGTTACGACGGCGGCAACCGAAGAAGGGATTTGCAATCTGGTGATCGAAAAGAGTTCGCGGATGGGCTGGAGGTTGAAGTAGACGAGCCACCAGACAACGACGGCGCGGCCACTACGTAGCAGGCAGTAATGAAGAAAAAGACGATGGAGAGGATGTGCGGGTCGGCGTTGGGCTGTTGGGCTGAGATGTTTGGGAGCATCAAGAGGGTACACACTCCGGCAAAGAGGCTGAAAAAGGTAATTCCTCCGCCAAGGATCAAGGTGGAGTAGCGGGCCCAGGAACGGAGGCGTAGGATTCCGATTACCGTCAGGGTAGTCCAGACGGCTAGCGTGGCGTAGAACACGGCCACCGCAAGCATCAAATAAATAAAGAAGTGCGGTGTGACAGGGGTCGTTGCGGCGATCGGGGGATGATGGTCGGCAAATATGCCGGAAAAAACCATAAAAACGGCCATAAGAACAAAAAAGAGCGCAGCCAGACTGAGCACGATTGCCGAGAGAAGGAGTCCAATAGGTCGTTTCATTGCGGGCCAGTTTAGCCCTTCGGGGGCAGGCCCAAAAAATATTTGTATGTTCCTTTTGGGGACTACCGCTTAGGAGTTCCGGCGAAGACCTGAGATGACGAAAAAGGAGTTATGGCCGATGACTCATGGGGTGTCCACTTATGTTTGTGAGGAAAGAGGGGTCTGAGTTGCGACCAGATGGAGACTTGCTGCATCGAATAGTTGATAATCTGATAGAGGTACACTCAATGCCAAATGATTTTGTAAGTGTAATTCAACCGACGGCGGCTAAAACTGCCGAGGGATCCGACCCGGAAGTTGCTGGTAAACGGCCAGTTCCGGTATTACCGGTGCGGGATACTGTGTTGTTTCCGCATGCGGTGCTGCCCCTGACGGTGGGGCGCGATAGTTCGATCCAGCTGATTCAATCGCTGGGCGAGGAGAAGACGATTCTTGTGGTGGCGCAGCGGGATGCGCGTCAGGATTCGCCCCAGTCGGCTGATCTTTACGCCGTTGGCACGCGGGCGACGGTTCATAAGGTCGTGAAGATGCCAAACCAGAGCCTTTTTGTGTTTACCGAGGGCAATGAGCGGGTGCATCTGGGCGAGTTTGCCCAGCTGACGCCGTTCATGACGGCCGAGTATGAGCCGATTGCGGATATCGAGCCGCAAAAGTCGCCCGAGGCGGAGGCTCTGCAACGTAACGTGGTGAGCCAGTTCCAGCAGATTGTGACCTCGTCTCCAACGTTGAGCGATGATCTGCAGACGATTGCGATCAATATCGAGGAACCGGGCCGGCTGGTGGACTTTATTGCTTCGTCGCTGCCGTTTTTAACGACGACCGATAAGCAAGAGCTGCTGGAGACGCCGGATGTTTCGGCGCGGCTGGAGCGCATCAACAAGCACCTGGCGAAGGAGCTTGAGGTGCAGCAGCTGCGGAACAAGATCCAGACCGAGGTCCAGGATTCGGTGCAGTCGTCGCAGCGAGACTACTACCTGCGCGAGCAGTTGAAGGCGATCCAGAAGGAACTGGGCGATGTGGACGATACCCAGAAGGACATCGCCGATTTGAAAGAGAAGATCGAGACTGCGGGGATGCCGGAGGAAGTGAAGAAGGATGCTCTGAAGGAGTTGGGGCGTCTGAGCCGGATGAATCCTGCTGCGGCGGACTACTCGCTGACACGGAACTATGTGGAATGGCTGGCGGTGCTGCCGTGGTCGAAGACTTCTGCGGGCGAGGTCGACATTCTGAAGGCGAAGGAGATTCTTGATGCGGATCATTATGGCCTGAAGAAGGTTAAGGACCGCATTCTGGACTACCTTTCTGTGCGGCGTTTGAAGCCGGATATGAAGGGGCCGATTCTGTGCTTCGTTGGGCCTCCGGGTGTGGGTAAGACTTCGCTGGGGCGGTCGATTGCGCGGGCTCTGGATCGGAAGTTTTCACGAATCTCTCTCGGCGGTATGCATGATGAGGCGGAGATCCGCGGACATCGGCGGACGTACATTGGCGCGCTGCCGGGGCAGATCATTCAGCACCTGAAGCGGGTTGAAGTGAAGGACCCGGTGTTCATGCTGGATGAGATCGATAAGCTGGGGCGCGACTTCAGGGGCGATCCTGCGAGTGCGCTGCTCGAGACGCTGGACCCGGAGCAGAACAATACGTTCCGCGACAACTATCTTGATCAGCCGTTTGATCTGAGCAAGGTGTTGTTTATCTGCACGGCGAACCAGTTGGACACGATTCCTGGGCCTCTGCTGGATCGTATGGAGATCATTGAGCTGACCGGTTACACGGAAGAGGAGAAGGTGAATATTGCCGCCAGATACCTTATTCCGCGGCAGATCAAGGAGAACGGAATTGATTCGGAGAAGATCGAGTTTCCGACGGAGAGCGTGCATCTGATCGCGCGGCACTACACGCGCGAGGCGGGTGTTCGTAAGCTGGAGCAGCAGATTGGGACTGTGTGCCGCAAGGTGGCGCGTAAGATCGCCGAGGGACATACGGAGAAGATCGTGATTACTCCGGAGATCGTGCACGAGTTCCTTGGCGGCATCAAGGTGCGCGTGGATACCGAGATTGCAGAGCGGACTAAGCGGGCCGGAGTTGCTGTGGGTCTTGCCTGGACGCCGGCGGGCGGCGATGTGTTGTTCATCGAAGCGAACAAGATGAAGGGTAAGGGCGGGTTCACGATCACCGGGCAGATCGGCGATGTGATGAAGGAGAGCATGCAGGCCGCGTTGACCTGGGTGCGCTCGAATGCCGCGTCGTTAGGGCTTGATGAGGACTTTACCAAGGAGACGGACCTGCACATTCATGTGCCTGCAGGGGCGATTCCCAAGGACGGGCCTTCGGCGGGCGTGACGATGGCGACTGCGCTGGTGAGTCTGCTGACGAACACTCCGGTGCATCCGCTGACGGCGATGACGGGCGAGATTACGCTGAGCGGCAATGTGCTGCCGGTTGGCGGGATCAAGGAGAAGTTCCTGGCGGCGAAGCGAGCCGGCGTGCGGGATGTGATTCTGCCGACGGACTGCAAGCAGCAGGTAGATGAGGACTTAGCGCCGGATCAGATTGAGGGCGTGACGATTCATTATGCCGCGCGGATCGAAGAGGTGTTGGCTGTTGCGCTTCCGACGACTCAACTGGAGAAGGTGAAGGATGAGGTCGTGCGGGAAGAGGTCATTCACGCCGGCGTGTAAGGTTGGTTGATTCAAAGTGAAGGATGCGGTTCGGCTTTTGCCGGGCCGCTTTTTTTTGGCGTGTGGTGGGAGGGCGGTTTTCCAGGGGGTTTTGCGAAAAAGGGTGTTTTTGGTGTGGTGTTTTTGTGGTGAAGTTGTGGTGGATCACGTGGTAAATGGTGGTGCGTTGATGGCCGTTTTTTGGCGTCTAAAGATATGCCACTTTTCTAAACTTTATTTTTCTTATTTTTTTTACTTTATTTTGTTTATTTTTTCTTAGTTTATTTTGCTTATTTTCGTGAGGCGATGGGAATGATGACGATCGGGCACTCGACTCTGGAGCTGGAGGCTTTCCTGGATGCGCTGCGCGAGAACGGGTGCACGACGTTAGTGGATGTCAGGCGGTTTCCGGGGTCGAGGCGGCATCCTCAGTTTGGGCAGGACAGGCTGTTTGCTGCGCTGCATGAGGCGGGGATTCGGGCGGTGTGGCGGGAGGGGCTGGGCGGGAGACGAGAGGCGAAGCAGGACAGCGTCAATACCGGGTGGAAGAACGAGAGCTTTCGGGGGTATGCGGACTACATGCAGACTCGGGCGTTCGAGGGAGAGGTGGATTGGCTGATGAAGCTGGCGGACTTTGACTTTGCGGTGGTGATGTGCGCGGAGGCTGTGCCGTGGAGGTGCCATCGGTCGTTGATTGGGGATGCGGTGCTGGCGCGGGGCGGGGTGGTCGAGGATATCTTTGTCGAGGCGGGTGGCAGGAGTTCGCGGCGGCCTCATGAGATGACGGAGTTTGCGCGGGTGGAGGGGGAGCAGGTGTGGTATCCGGGAGAGAGGACGCTGTTTGTGTAGGTATTTATTGGCCAGGAGCCTTCCGGCGCAAAGAATCCTTTGGCTCGGCGTGCTTCGATCGGGGGTAAATCCTGCAGTTATTTTTTGGCGAAGGAGCGCACCAGGATCACCATGTTCCAGATGTCTTCCGGTTTCGTGCGGCCGCCGTCGGGGGGCATCTGGCCTTTGCCGTTCTTGATGATGTAGAAGATCTCTCCGTCGGAGAGGTCTTTGAGGGCTGCGGGGTCGGTGTAGTCCCTGGGGGGCGTCTTCAGGTCGGCGATGTCGCCCTTGCCGTTGCCATTCGCTCCGTGGCACATCGCGCAGTCGTAGCCGTACATCTTTTTGGCATGCGCCTGGGATTCGGGCGTGGATTTGACCGGGTTGACCATGTGGGCGGCGTCGGCGGGGATCGCCGACGGGGCCGCGGGTGTTGCCGGTTGTTGCAAGGGCGCGAAGGGCAGTACGGCGAGAAGAACGAACAAAGGCCTCAGCATACGAGCCTCCAGTATTTCCGGACGAATCTTATGCCTCAGGGACGCGGATGGGAAGGGTTATCTTTGGCGGGAATTGTCTTCGGGGATGCGTCGGCGAAAGATTGGGCTTCGGCTTGGGCACGCGGGGTACGGAAAAATGATGATTGCGGCCACAGGACAAGAAGGCCTGAGGCAAAAAGCCCCTCGTAGTTGCTGGGTTTTTTGCAGGGCTTAAAAAGCCCTGCGCTTAATCCAAGAGCAAACATCGCATTTTCCGGAGTCTGCAAAGCGCCGCATTCAATTCGTCGAGCTGCCGTGCAAGATTCGAGCTAAGGCTGCTAAAAAGCGATAGATCGGGCCTTCAGCCCTCGTTGGGAGGGTTTTGGAATCTTACTCAGGAACGATGACCTGGGCTGGTATAAGACGCGCCGTTGGCGCTCTGGGTCGCGCTGGCATGAGACGTGCGCTTGGGGCCAGGCGGCGCCCTTGCAAAAAATGGACCTTATTTTCAACAATCTGTAGAGCCCTGGCCGCAGACGTGCCTTGAGAAGGCTTGGCTGTGGCGGCGAGAGTGGAGGTAAAAAGCGGATTTCTCCTTCGCCTTCGCTTCCGTCGAAATGACGGCAGAGATCGGGGAGGAGGAGAATGACAGGGCGGGAGAATGCCGGTAGAAAAGAAGATTTCTCCACTTCGGTCGAAATGACGGCAGAGAGAGTGCCGGTGGAAATGACGATTTTAGGAGAGGGTTTAGAGCGAAGCGGTGGATCACTGGCGAGTCATTTGAGCGGCTTGCGCGAGGGTTAGGTTTTGCGGGACTGTGCGGATTTCGCTGCGAATGGTCTCCTGATCCTGAGCGAGGCTTTTCAGCATGAGGATGCGGCCGTTGATGTGGACGGTGATGTGGTCACTCTTCCAGTTTTTGGCGTCGACCTGTTTGCGCGCAAGACTGAAATGGCCGCCCTGATCGATGTGTCCAAGCATGCCGAAGCCAAACTCGACGGGACGGATGATTTTGGCGTCGAGAGTGCAGAGTCTGTCGTCGGGTTTCTTCAGGGACACAGTACCTACCATCTCGTGAGCGACGCGCTCCTGGTAGGAGGACGGTCGAAACTCGGGTTTCGGTTGGAAGTTGAAGCGGAGGCAACCGTTGACTTCGCCATCGGGGGCGAGAGCGAAGTCGCTGGAAAGCATCTGCAGGAGCTGGGTTGCGCGCTCCTCGTCGTCTTTGTGGGCCTGGTTTATTCTGCGGAACTCGTCGGGATGGGAGACGAGGTTGTCGATGCGACGCTGCTCGGCTGCGGCTTCGTCTGGGGTGAGGGGCTTGTTGTCGATTGCGATCAGCCGGCGGAGAGAGCCATCGGTGGTCTCGACGACGTTCTCTTTCCAGAGGTGACCGCCGGAGCGGACGGAGCGCTCTTCGGAGACGTAGAAGTAGTGCGGTTTTGTCTTGCGGGCGGCGACTTCATTGGCTGCTACCTTTTCGATCAGGCTGGGCTGCTGAGGCCATGCGGAGGGGGCGAGAAGAGCGAGGGCGATGACGACTCGCCCCCACTTTGGTGCACTACAAGGCTGCGGGACCGGGAGAGGAGACGGCATTAATCTGCTTTCATCGGCGAGCCGTCTGGACGGAATGCCAGTTCGCGGTGCTTGCCGCCTTTTTCGATGGTGGATTCGTAGGCGATGAGCTGGCCCTGGCGAGTGAGCGACTCGACTTTGCCGAGCTTGCCGCCGGTGGCGGCTTTGGCGAATGCCGCGGCGACGGTCGCGGGCAGGGTGGAGGGGTCGACCTGCTCCTCTACCTCAAGGACATCACCGGCTGCGCTGAAGGTGACGTCTTTGCTGCCTTTGGGTGTGATCAGTTCGACCTCGTAGGTGGTCTTTCCGTCGGAGACGTCTTTGACGCATCCGTGAACTGTGGTTCCGGGCTCGAGAAGGGTCTTGCTGCGTTGCTGAACCGCGTCGGGAAGAGTGGTGCAGGGGATGGAGTGCTCGGCTGCGTAGGCGCAGGAGCTTAGGGCGAGGGTGGCTGTAAGGAGGAGGGTGGGGTTGGTCATTGGGATCGTCCTTGAGGTATCGAGTTGTTGAGTCATTGTCGTTGAGCCATTCAGTCTTCAGTCCTTAAGTCGTTCCGTCATTCAGTGATCGAGTAATCGAGTCCGGAATCTTGAGTTCATTGTGGGCCTGATTGGCTTAAGCCGAACTGAAGGCATTAGCGGACCACCGCTTCGAAGGGGAGGAACAAGGTGAACACGGCGCCGGAGTTGCCTTTGCGCTGGCTGCTTCGGACGGTCAGAGTTCCGCCGTGGCGCTCGATGATCTGGTGGCTGACCCACAGGCCGAGGCCGGTCCCGCCGACTTCCTTTGTGGTGAAGAAGGGCTCGAATATTTTGGCCGCGGTGTCGGAGGACATGCCCGATCCCGTGTCGGCAACTGTGACGATCAGGCCTTTGCGGCCGGTCTTCCAATCGGTCCCTTCACGGCTGCGCATGAGGAGGCGGCCTCCGTTCGGGTGCATGGCGTCGATGGCGTTGGCGATGAGGTTGCTCAAGACCTGGCGGATCTCTCCTTCGAAGCAGAGGACGGGCTGTTTTGCTCGCTTGCGCCTTTCCACTTCCACGTTCGAGTTCACGAGGCGTCCTTGATAGACGGAGATCGCACCGCCAATCAGTTCTTCGCAGGTAATCAACTGCGGTCTGCTGGATTGCTTGTGGAAGCGCAATGTCTGGTTTGCGATGAGGGAGACGCGACGCAGCTCGCGGTCTGCGATTTCGAGATACTCGCGGGTCTCGGGATTCCAGGCGGTCTCCCGCGCCAGGTAGAGGAGGTTGGTGACGGACTCAAGCGGGTTATTGATTTCGTGGGCGATGGAGCTGGCGAGGCGGCCTACGGCGGCTAGTTTCTCGGTCTGCATGAGGGCGAGCTCGGCGCGCTTGCTTTCGGTGACGTCGACGCCTAGGGCGATGATTCCAGAGATTGTGCCATCGGGCTCGCGCCTGGGTTGGTAGACGAAATCGAGGAAGCGCTCTTCGAGAGAGGGGGAGGCGGTGCGGGCGAGGTGGATGGGGGTGCGGCGGCCGACGAATGGTTTGCCGGTGCGGTAGACCTCGTCGAGCAGGTCGATGAAGCCCTGTCCTTCGGCCTCGGGTACGGCCTGGCGAACGGATTTGCCGATGAGATCACGCTGGCCCATGAGCTCCCGATAGAGCGGATTGATCATCTCGAAGATGAATTCGGGGCCGCGAAGGACGGCGAAGAAGGCGGGCGCCTGCTGGAAGAGGTCGGCGAGCCGTTCGTGCTGCTGCTGGAGTTCCCTGATGAGGCGAAAGCGGTCCTCCTCGAGGCGTTTACGGTCGGTGATGTCCCGGACGAAGGCCTGCCAGCGGCCGTCGGGGAGGATGGCAGCGCTTATTTCGGTGGCGAGGGAAGAGCCGTTTTTGGCGACCAGATGCCACTCTTCCACGCTGACGCCACCGTGTAGGAGAAGGTCGCGGGCGCTCCATAGTCTTGGCCTTTCGGAGGGGGCTACGATGTCGGCGTAGTTGAGCTGGAGGAGTTCGTCGCGGGTGTAGCCGAGGAGCTTGCAGGCGGCGTGATTTGCCTCGCTGACGCAGCCATCGATGGTGGCGACGAAGATGGCGTCGGAGGCGAGTTCAAAGAGCGCCTGGTACTGCTCCTGGCTGGTGAGCTGGCGTTGTTCGGCGAGAAATCTGTCGGTGGTTTCTGTGGAGACGACGAGAGTGCCGCAGATGGATCCGCTGGGTTCGCGGACTGGACTATAGCCGTAGGTCCAATAGACATCTTCCATCTTTCCGTCGCGGATGATGGGAACGAGTTGATCCTCGTGCCAGGTTGCCTGACCGCTGCTCATGACGGCTTCGATTTGAGGGCCGATGATGGGCCATATCTCGGGCCAGCACTCGATGCCATTTTGTCCCAGAGCTCGAGGATGTTTGTCTGCTCCGAGGCTGGGGCGGTAGGCGTCGTTATAGAACTGGATGAGGTCTTTGCCCCACCAGAGAAACATCGGTTGCCTGGTGGCGAGCATGGTGTTGACGGTGATGAGCAAGGTCTCGGGCCACTGGTCGATGGGGCCGATCGGGGTCTGGCTCCAATCGAATGCGCGCGTGAGATCGGCCATCTCGCCGGTCCCGAGGATGGAGTTTTGGCTGAAGGGTGGGGAATCGGCCCGCTCCTCATTCTTTTCTCGGGCTTTCACGGTCACTGACGGCTCCTGCTGCACACGGCTTTCGACCCCGGCGATCGGTTGCGTCCATCTTAGGCACCAGGGCTGATCCACGCCAATGTTGATGTCTTTGCTATATGGATGTCGCAAAGGGATGGAAAGGCTGCTTGCACAAGGCTTTTTGAGGGGTAGAGGGGAGACTGACTACCGGTTTTGGCGGGGCCGGAGTCAAAGGGTCAGGGTCGGGTATTCTGTCTGGATGCGAGTTTGCGTGCTTTATTTTGGCGTGTTGAAGGACCTGGTTGGGCATGTCCGCTCGGAGATGGATCTGGCGGAAGGAGCGTCGGTTGCGGAGTTGCTGGAGGCTCACCGCGGGTTGGCGAAGGGGCGGGAGTCGCTTTGGGAGTCGATTGCTGTGGCGGTGAATCAGGAGTACGCCAAGGCTGGTGATGTGTTGAAGGATGGCGATGAGGTTGCTTTGCTGCCTCCTGTGAGCGGCGGAATTCAAGGATTGGAATGGGTATGCGGGTTGAGATAACAGACGGGGTGATTCCGGCGGCGGAGATTGTGGCTGGCATCAAGGCTGGGTCCGATGGTGCGGTCTGCGTCTTCGACGGCATCGTGCGGGACAATACGCGTGGGCGGAAGACGCTGCATCTGGATTACGAGGCGTATCGGGAGATGGCGCTGGAGCAGATGCGGGCGCTTGCCGGCGAGGCGGTGGTGAAGTTTGGTGTGCGGGATGTGGCGCTGGTGCATCGGCTGGGACGGCTGGGAGTGGGGGAGACGAGTGTGTTGGTGGTGGTGGCTTCGGCGCATCGCGGGGCGGCGTTTGATGCTTGCCGGTGGTTGATCGATACGCTGAAGAAGACGGTGCCGATCTGGAAGAAGGAACAGTTTGTGGATGGGGCGATTTGGGCGGATGGGGAGCCGTTTCCTGGTGGCCTTGGTGTTCTGGGGAAGCCGGCCGTTGAGGCGCGATTGGCGGGTGGGTTAGGCCAAGAGAGCGGTCGTCCTTCGGACGATGCCCACACATCAGAATCGATGTATGGGGCACCCGATTCTGGGGCTCCGGAAAACGGTCGTCCTTCGGACGATGCCCACATCTCAGAATCGAGATATGGGGCACCCGGTTCTGTGGTTCGTTCTGGATCCGGTTCGGTGGTTGGTTCTGAGTCTGCTTCGGTAGCCGGTTTTGGGCGGAAGGAAAGGTCGGAGGCGGGCGAGTGAAGTGTTGTGTTTTAGCTGTGGCGCTGGTGGTGCAGGTGGGCTGGGCGCAGGCGCCGATTGAGCGTAGGCCGCCACCTCCGCCGACGGGGGCGCAGGCTCCGAAGGATCAAGATAGCGTTCAGGATGTGCCGGTGGCGAAGCCCAAGCAGGGAGGGGCTTCCGAGTCTCCGCAGGGCGGGTTTCCTACGATCAAAGTGGAGACGCGGCTGGTGAATGTTGCGTTGAATGTGATGGATGACAAGGGCTCGCCGGTGGGTGGGCTGGGGCGTGAGGATTTCGCGATCTTTGAAGACGGCAAGCCGCAGAAGATCGCGGTGTTTGAGAAGGAGGCGACTACGCCGCTGTCGGTTGTGCTGGCGGTGGATGCGAGCGAGAGCGTGCTGACCAGTGAGCGGCTGGAAAAAGAGGCGGCGAAACATTTTGTGAATGCGCTGCTGCGGGAGCAGGATGAGCTGGACCTGATGGAGTTCTCCGATGTGGTGCGGGAACTGGTGCCGTTTACAAATCAGAAGAAGAGGATTGAGGTTGGGCTGAACGGGATTCAGCATGGAGAGGCGACGGCGCTGTATGACGCGGTTTACCTGGCGTCGCAGAGGCTGGGGGAGACGTCGCCGGCGGATGGGCGGCGGCGGGTGGTGGTGCTGATTACTGATGGCGGCGACACGGTGAAGGGAGAGAACTACACGCGTGCGCTGGAGCAGGCACAGAGAGCTGGGGCGATGGTGTACTCGATCATCATTGTGCCGATCTATGCGGATGCGGGGAGGAACACGGCGGGGGAGCATGCGCTGATTCAGATGGCTCAGGATACGGGCGGTAAGTACTACTACGTGGTGGACCCGAAGGATCTGGAGCCGGCGTTCCGGCATGTGTCGGATGACCTGCGGACGCAGTATTTGCTTGGGTACTATGCGCCGCGGCGAGGGAAGGATGATTCGTACCGGACGATCAAGGTTCGATTGACGAATGAAGCCCTGCAGGGAAAGTATGACCTTCGCTACAGGGCTGGGTATTACGCCGATGCTCGGTAGGGGCCTTAGGCTTCGGCTGTGGTGGGATCGATGATGGTTTTGATGGGAGTGATGGTGTTGGCGGGGAAGCCGGATTCAGTTGCGTGGCGCCTGATTAACTCTTCGCTGGGCGCGATGTAGACGCAGAAGAGTTTGTTGGCGGTGACGTAAGACTGAACCCACTGGATCTCGGGGCCGAGGTTTCTGAGTACGGAGCAGGAGGTTTGGGACGCGGCGGTGAGCTGCTCCGGGGTGAGTTTGCCAGCGTCGGGGATGTTGCGTTCGATGAGAAATTTCGGCATTTCTAGTCCTTTACTGTCAGAAGTTAGTTAGTTACAGGCCCGCTTTCTCTGCTGCTCCGCTGAATATAGATTTATTCCAGCACTGCAATGTCGTGGAGCTGTCAAGACATTGTCAGGTTGTGATGCTACACGGAGTGGATTTCTGTCGCAACGACAGAAGGGGCTGCATTTAGAGTGAGAGAC